>CAMCRC010000081.1 GCA_945877175.1 Klebsiella pneumoniae
AGCGCCCCAACTTCGTGCTGATTGCCTGCTGCGACGCACGCATGGAACCAGCATTGATTTTCGACACTGAGCCCGGCGAGTTGTTCGTGATTCGCAACGTGGCCAACCTGGTGCCGCCCTACGAGATCGAGGGTGCCTACCACGGCACCAGTGCCGCGCTGGAATTCGCGATTACCGTGCTGGAAGTGCCCGAGATCATCGTGCTGGGCCACTCGCGCTGCGGTGGCATCCGCTCGCTGGTGCTGCAGTCTGAATCCATGCCCAAGGACACGTTCATTGCCCGCTGGATGTCCATTGTGGCCCCTGTGGCCAAGCTGGCCGACCCGGACAAACTGGACGACCACGCCACCTTCAATTACTGCGAACAGGCCGCCGTGGGCTATTCCCTGCGCAACCTGATGACCTACCCGTGGATTCGCTCCCGCGTGGAAGCCGGCACCCTGACGCTGAAGGGCTGGCACTACAACATCTTCACCGGGGCGCTGAAGCAGATTCATGACCAGGACACAATCTCCACGATTGTGGAGGCGGTGCAGGACTAATCAGCGCAAACGCCCGCCTTCCAGATGCACTACGCGCGTCGCCACGTTCAGCGGTGCCGCGCGGTGCGTCACTATCACCGTTGTAACTCCCAGCGCCTTGATTTCCTGAAGTATTTCGCCCTCCACCACGGGATCCAGGTTGGCCGTTGCCTCGTCCAGAAACAATATCCGCGGCTGCTTGTAGAACGCGCGTGCCAGCAACACCCGCTGGCCTTGGCCCGCCGACATGATGGCGCCCATGTCCCCCACCAGACTGTTGAACCCCATGGGCAGACTGGCAATGAAAGCATCAATGCGCGCCATGCGGCAGGCGCGCTGCATTCTGGGATAGTCCACTGTTTCGGCGAACAGCGTGATGTTTTCCAGCAGCGTGCCGGACAGCAGCTGCTCCCCCTGCAGCACGCCGGAACAGACATCCCGGAACCGGCGAGCGTTCGCACCTGTCAGGGACTGCCCGTCTGCCAGCACCTGGCCCTCGTCGGGCCTGAGAAGGCCGGCCAGGATTCTGACCAGCGTGGACTTGCCCGAGCCCGAAGCTCCTGTGATGGCGAGTATTTCGCCAGGATGAATGTCCAGAGTCAGTTGTGCGAACACCGGCGCCGGCGCGCCAGGATAGGAATAAGCGAGATCGCGGACCTGCAGGCACCCTTTCGTCAGCGAACGCACCTGCGGCAGCAGGAAGTCGGCAAATTCAGGCTCGGCACAGGTAATGTCTGACACGCGCTCGAGCTGCAGACGCAGCAGGCGCATCTGCACCAGCTTGTCGATGAATGCCCGGATTGACGTCGAGAAATGGCCTTTCAAAGCGATGAATGCGGTCAGGAAGCCCAGCGTGATCGACCCTTCCATGACCGCCAGAGCCGCCAGGTAGATCACCAGCACATGTTCAATGCCATTGAGCAGCCCGTAAGCGGTCTCGACACGCACCAGCACGCGCGATACCTGTACCTGCGCATTGACCTGCTCCGCATGGTGATTGCGCCAGCTGGCGATGCGCGCCAGCTCGCAACAGTAAAACTTGATGATTTCGATGGCTCGCATGGACTCCATCAGGCCGGTACTGGTCTGCGCCTCTGCCACGATGCGCTGCTCCGACAGACGCCGCAGCAGCGGGGTAACACCCAGCCGCAGCGCTGCCTCCAGAATCACGAACAGCAGCACTACACTGGCCAGCACTGCGTGAAAGTAGAACATGGCAAGAAGTGCAGCCAGCGCGAAGATGCCATCCAGCACCACGGTGAGGAGCTCCTCCGCAAACACCTGACGAATCTCGCGAAGGGCACCAAAACGGGACACCAGATCCCCCGTATGACGCCTCGCAAAGAAGTCTGCAGGCAGGCGCAGCAGATGGTGAAAGACATTGCCTGCCATCTGGAATCCGAGCTGGTTCGAAAAATGGATCTGCAACATGCCACGTACCCAGCGCACTCCCACGCTTGCGAAGGCGAGCATTCCAAAACCAAGCGCCAGCACTTGCAGGAACTCACGGTCTGCCTTCGCAATGCCTTCGTCCATGACCAGCTGCAGATAAAACGCGCTGCCTATGCTGGCAACCTGCAGCAGTACAGACAGCACGAGCAGCTGCACGACGGCGCTGCTGAACCCGGCGGCGCGCACGAACAGGTCGGAAAGCCGCGAGCGCCGCACCTCCTCCCTGCGCGTAAACGTCGCCAGCGGCAGACACTCCAGCGCCACTCCCGTGAAATGCCTGCCTGACTCCTGCCGGGTATAGCGGCGCAGACCTGTGGCAGGGTCATGAATCCAGAGCGCGCTGCGCGACACTGACTTCAACACGACGAAGTGGTTCATGTTCCAGTGCAGGATGGCCGGTGTCTGCAGCTTGGTGAGGTCGTCTACTTCCAGACGCAGTGCCCGTGTCTGCAAAGACAGCTGCCGGGCGATGGCCTGCAGGTCGCCAAGCGTCGCGCCGCGCGACGAGATTGGGAAATGCCGGCGCATGCTGTTGAGGTCGGTGCGTCGGCCGTGATAGCTGGCGATCATGGCAAGACAGGCCAGACCGCACTCTGCGCGCTCGGACTGCAGGATTACCGGAAGTGTATGCCGGCCGGCGAACAGGGCGGGCGTCACAGTCTCTGCTCCAGAGCGCGCAACGGCGCTGTGACCCGGGCCAGCAGCGTCTGTCGGCCCGTGACAATCTGTGCGGTGAATTGCATGCCGGCCCGCAATGGCAGATGTGCTTCGCTCTCCTCTCGGGCGAACGCCAGTTCGGCTTCCACAAGATAGACCGGCTCGGCAGTTTCGAAGGGTACCAGGAACTCGCGCGGATCGACTGTCGCGCCGGACAATCTGCTGACTCTGGCAGGGAAGCTGCCGAAGATGTTGCGGGGAAACGCGTCGTAGGACAACAGCAGTGACTGACCCACCTGCAGCCTGCCGGCCGCGCGCGAGGGTACAAAAAGTTGCGCAACCAGCGTTCCTGCCGCAGGCAGCAAGGACAGCACCGGCCGGCCTGGTTCTACCTGCGAACCCGCCTCCACGAGCAAGGTGCCAACACTGCCCGCGACCGGAGCGCTGATGCTGAAATCCTGCTGCACTTCACGCTCTTGTGTCTGGACAGCAAGTTGTGAGAGCGCAAGCTCCAGTCGCAGACGCTCGTTCCGAATTTCCAGCGACAACTGATCCTTCTCCTGAAGAAGGGCCGCCAGACCCTCCTCGCGCTGGCGCGACTCGAGCGAGTGCGAAAGAAGCGCCTGCCTGGCAATCACCTGCGCTTCAACGAACTGACTGTGCGCGGCCGCCGAAGTGACCTGACTTTCGAGCAGGCGGGCGCTGCGCTGCAATGCCTGCCCGGCAATGTCGAGACGTTCGCCCAGCAGCGCCTCCTGCTGCGCACGCAGCGACAACTCCTGGCGCAAAGCCGCGAGACGGCGCTCCAGGTGCGCAACGCCCATTTGTTCGCGCACCTGCAGCAATTGCCTCTGCTGCTGCAGCGCACTTGCCTGCAGGGCCAGCTGCTCACGGACATGAACGCGTGCCTGCTGCCCGACGGCGTCCGTCATGCCGGGGTCCACAAGCAGCAAGGTGTCGCCTTTCGCGACGACGGAGCCTTCCCGCACACGTATTTCAGCGACAATTCCGGGCCGGGGGGCATGGACCCTGGTGACGCCGGCATCCATGCTGAGGTGCCCTCTGACCACTTCAGTGCGGCTGATCTGCGCGGTGGCGGCGAATGTCAGCAACGCCAGAAAGAGACCTGTGAACAGCACAAAGAGCACGCGCAGGCCAGGCGGCTGATACAGCACAGGCTCCCCCGCCTCCATGTGCTGATCGCGCCGCAGGACCTGCTCCCGAAACAGATCACTGTGCATGGTGTCGGTCCTCCTGCACAGACGCGTCGAGATACACGGCCGCTGTGGGCAGAAATCGCCACTGGACTGGAGCCTGCCGAATCCAGCGCTCCATCAAAAGCGCCAGCATTTCCGTCAGGCGTCTGACCCCTTCGGCAAGCGATTCGCCGGGCCGCAGCGCCGCAGACATCACCGGCCCCATCTGGATGTGGTCATTCCCGTCGCATTCGAACGTGACAAATGGCACCAGGGGGGCGCGCCCCAGAATGGCCAGCAATGCAGGACCGCGAACGAGCCGGGCCGGGATACCGAAGAACGGCACCGTGACGGTCGCGCCGTGGCGGCTGCCCAGATCACAGAGGATGGCCAGTGTGGTATTCCCGGAGCGCAGGGCAGCTACCGCCTTCGCAGAGGTGTCTTGCGAGCGGGCCAGCACCTGGTGCTGCAGGCGTGTATCCACCAGGTGAAGGCTGGAAAGGTCCCGCTCCCGTTGCAGCGACATCACCTGCCGGCCGGCTTCAGCTTCCGCGGCCAGACACCGAAAGGCACCGAGGAAGTTGCCCATATGGACCGTCACAAGGACACGTGAGCCAGGATTGCATCGCAGCCAATCACGGTAGTCAGCCCGCTCGGGCCACACGAAGGGCGATGGAATAGCCGGGATTTCGCGATTTTGCAGATATTCCAGCTCGGAATGCAGGGCGTGAGCCTTCACCAGCGCAGTCGCCCGCGCCAGGGGCTCGCTCAGCAGCAAGCCGATGACCATTGCAGAAGAGTCATCCCGCAGACGAGCATGGGGCAGGCGCCGGCGCAGCGGGAACTTCAGTACGTGCAACGCCCGCAGAACTGCGGCCCGGCATCCCTTCTGCCACGTCCGCTGCATCACTTTCACGCTGAGCGCCTGCAGTGCTGCATGTGCCGTTTCGCACCAGGAGCGGGGCATCGGTGCCTGCAGCAGCTGTGCAGCAGCAGCGAGCGCCCGCGCGCTGTCTGAACGCGAGAACCGCTCCTTGTGAAACTCCGCGCGCAATCCCGTTTCGACAGTTACAAATACAACTCCGCATTCCAGAAACTCTGCCGCTGGCAGCAGGGCGCGAGCACGATGGACATCAACCTGCGACAACGTCAGAGTCACTGCAGCACAGGCCCCAAGCATGGCCTGGTCGAAGTGGTTCTCCTTGTATGCTGCGCCCGCTTCCCTCAGGTGCGAACGGGCCCTTGCTCGAACGCTCATGCTCCGCTCTCCTTGCCCGACTCTTCGTGCCGCGCCGTTGCAAACATCGTCTGCAAGTCCCCGACGGTCTGCAACTGCACGAGCTGCTCCTCATCCACTTGCAGCCCGAAGCGCACTTCGAGATCGTAGACAAGCTCTACCAGTTGGAGCGAATTGATTCCCAGACTGCCCAGTGCTGTATCCGAGGCAAGTGGCAGTGCACCCTGCCCGGCTGGGATATACGCTTGCAGCCCGGCCAGTACAGCCCCGTTCAATGCTTCAGACATGGGCGAATCCTCCTGCCAGGAAGAGTTCCCGGCACTCATCACGTTGCAACTTGCCACTGGTGGTGACAGGCAGTGCCCGTGGGCGCACCAGCTTGATACGGGACACCAGTATTCCCGGGGATTCCCACAACCTGGCCTGCAGCCCGGACAGCCTCGCCTCGACAGCGGCCCTGCCGTGGCTGCCATCCAGTTCCAGCAACAGAACAAGCACATGGCCGTCTTCTGTGTCGAGATCAAACGCGGCTGTCCTCGTCACACCCTCGTCCTGCAGCAGCGTCAAGGCCTCGGCCTCAATGTCTTCAGCATGAAAACTGCGGCCACGGCGTTTGATGACATTCTTGAGTCTGCCGGTGAAGTACAGATTCTGCTGACACAGATACCCGAGATCGCCCGTGCGCAGAAATCCAGTCTCGTCTTCCAGACGCGCGTTGAAGACCTGCGCCGTCAGTTCACTCTCCCGGTGGTAGCCGCGCGCGACCGAGCGCGACTTCACCCATATTTCCCCTTCCTCTGCCTCCTGACATTCGAGTCCCGTTTCCGGACTGACAATCCTGACCGTTGGATCTGCGTGAGGGTTGCGCAGAAGACCGATGCTGACATCGCAGTGCGCGTCAGAACGGCTCTCCATATGCACGCCATTGCGACCGCTGACAAACAGAGTGGTCTCTGCCATGCCATAGCAGGGAAACAGCGAAGATCCACGAAACTGCGATGACGCAAAGCGCCGGGCAAAGCGTCCCAGCGTTGCTGCGCGCACGCGCTCCGAGCCACAGTAGGCGACTCGCCATGCACTCAGATCCAGAGTCGCAAGATGCTCCTCCGCGATGCGGTCCACGCACAGCTCATAGGCGAAATCAGGTCCGCCACTGATGCTGCCGCGGTAGCGGGAAATTGCGGCAAGCCAGCTGCACGGCGATGCGACAAAATCCCGGGGTGACAGAAAGTAGTTGTGAACTCCGCTATGAAGCGGGACGAGCAGATGCCCGATCAGCCCCATGTCATGATGAAACGGCAGCCAGCTCGTGCCGATGTCGTCTTCGTCAATCGCAAATGCCCGGGCTATGAGCGAGCAGTTGTGCAGGATGTTTTCGTGGCTGATGACGACGCCGCGCGGGGCGCGGGTGGAGCCGGATGTGTACTGGATGAAGCAGGTGTCCCGGGCACTCAGCGAGGGTCTGCGCCAGCTGCTGAAGTCGCCTGCAAGCGTATCAGTGCTCAGCACCTGCAACCCTGACATGGCTTGAATAGCCGGCGACATATTCCTCCTGATTGCGCTGGTCGTCAGCAATGCACTTGCTCCACAGCGGCGCAAGGTTTGCTCGATGCCGACCCAGTCACGACGCCGTGCGCGACTCAAGGGGACAGGGCAAGCCCCTGCCATCATCGTCGCCAGAAACGCCCTGATGAATTCACTGCCATGGGGGAACACAAGTGCAACTGCAGAGCCCTTCAAGCCTCTCACCTGCAGAGCAGCAGCCAGGGCGGCAGCCTGCTCATGCAGCTGCCCATAGCTCAGCGACTCGCTGACTTCACCATCGCGGGAGAGAAACGAATACAAAGGCTTGCACCCTTGTTTTTCAACCCGCTCCTCAAAAAGGGACAACAGATCCCATCCTTTGGAATTCATGACATGCACTCCTTGCATCGTGTTGCTCTCGACTATAGGAACGCATTTGCAAAGCGTCAAACTCCGACTAGGCTCAAAGCAGGAATATCCGGGAGGAAGCTGATGAACACACAAGACTTTTACCCATCCCACCCACAGGGAACCCTGGTGTGGCAATACCACAGCGACTCGACACTGCTGAATCGCCTGTATTAGCTCGCCAAAGCCGGCAGCTGGAACGCGAGTGCCGATGTGCCATGGGCCCACTGGTCGCGCGATCAACATTTCCCGAGCAGCCGGGACAGCAATCCTCTTTGTGGATTCGCGCCATATGAGTCGCTGACAGAGGACCGCCAGCGCGAACTGAGCTGGTGGCAGAACGGCCTGGAGCTGAGCGAAATTCTGCACGGCGAGCAGGCAGCACTGCAGATTTCGGCTCAACTTGTGCAGTTGCTTCCAGACATGCAGGCAAAACTGTTCGCCAGCGCGCAGGTATCCGATGAAGCCAGGCATGTGGAATTCTTCGCACGCTACTTGCGAGCTACCGTCGGCAACATCCACCCACCCAGCGATGCCCTTCACGCACTGATTGTCGGCGCATTGAAGGAACCGGCGTGGGACCTGAAACTGCTGACCTGTCAGATACTGATCGAAAGCCTCGCACTGGCGAAATTTCAGGAGCTGCGGCGCCATTGCCGGGCGCCTGCGCTGCGCTATGCGATTGACTTCATTCTGCGCGATGAGGCGCGCCATGTTCGCTTCGGCACGCAATACCTGCGCGGGCATATTGGGTCTCTGAGTCAAAGCCTGCGCGAGCAATACAGCCTCTTCCTGCTGAATGCGACGATGGATCTTGCCGAATCACTCAACATCTACTCCCGAATCGCGAGCCAGATGGGCTGGAATCTGGCTGCGATGCGCCGCCATCTGCGCGAGTACCGACTCCGGCATCCAGAACTGAATCGCGATCGATTCCGTCAGCTTGCCCTCAACATGCAGGCGGTCGGGCTGATGACAGCACCATGCCGAGAGAAGCTGGAGCGCCTGAATCTGCTGACATGAAATTTCGCAATTCGAGTTGCAGGATTTCAGTTCTGCGTCTTTACTCGAATTGCACAAGCCAGCAAGTGCATGCGCCGGAACAGGTCTCTCGCGAATTCATCCGCACCCTGCTTCGAGACTAGGAATATTCATCGACATCCATTCAGAACAAGGAGTGTAAAAAATGAACACATTGACTGTGACAGGCTTCGATACGGTACTCGCTTCAGGCCCAGCCCTTGGCATCGCCACCTTGAGCGGGCCACGTGAATTGACTCAGGAAGAAATTGAGATGGTGAGCGGCGGACTGCCGTTTGTGATTGCGCCGATAGTAGTGACAGGTGCAAGACTTGCGGGTGCTGCATTTGTGACGACATTTGGCGCCACACTTGGAGCAGAAGCAGGAGCTGCTGTCTGGGCTGGAATTTCTTCTGTCTGGGGTGCAGAGGAAGCCGCCTGTCGATAAAAGCGATTAAATGCTAAGGACGGGGTCTATAATTAAGACCCCGTCTATTCCAAAATGAGAATTAAATGCGAGCAGCGATCCTAATCTACATCTACATTTTGCTTAGCATTGTAGACCACGTGACGACATGGATAATGATCGATGCGAACCTTGGTGAAGAAACAAACCCCCATGTCCACACTGACAGTCTTTCGTCAATCTTCTTCTCCCCGATTCCACTTGTTCTGGATGCAGCCTTCCTGGCTTGTGTGTTCTTGGCGGAAAAGTTCGACGACAATATCCATTCACTTCTTGTGAAGCGTCACCCTGCAGCACCCCTCTGCCTGTTCCCACTCTTCGGCATCTGGATGCTGTCCGTCATCGCGATGAGCAACACGTTTGGTGCCCTGGGGTTTGGCACGCCGCTGGCATGGTTTGCGTCACTCTTCGATTTCATCACGGAAGAGCGCCACGAATTGATCCGCATTGCTCTGATTGTTCTCAATATCGCGGCACTGCCGGTGATCACCAGAATCGCCATACGAATTTATACACCGTCCACACCTGCCAGCGCGGTAGTTCACGTATCATCCCATGCATAGCACTTCGCCACGGCACTCGACTTAAGCCACCCACACCTGCAGAATCCAACAGGTCCTCAACAATTCACAGACAGGGCGCCACACTTCCTATGTTCAAGAAAATACTGCTTGCCTCTCTCGCTCTCGTCATCGGCCTTGCCTTGCTGACCTACGTCTATTTCGACCAGGTCATACGCCGCGGCATCGAGATCTCCGGCTCCAACGCCCTTGGCACCGCAGTCACGGTGTCCAGCGCCAGCCTCTCGCCGCTGACCGGGAGCGGCACCGTGCGCGGCCTCAGCATCGCCAATGTCGAAGGCTATGAGTCGCCCTATGCCATTGCGCTGGAAACGTTGGACTTCCAGGTGTCCCTGCCCTCGCTGTTCACTGATGTCTTTGAGATCACCCTTATCGAAGTGACTGGTGCCGAAGTGAATTACGAAACGAAGGTGGTCACCGACAATATTCTGGACCTGCTCGACAGATTGCCCAGCGCCACGGCGGCGCCGGTGGTCGAGGCCTCGCCCGATGCGGCACCGCCCGGCAAGCGCTTCATCATCCGCGAACTGGTGATCCAGAGGCCGCAGATCACGCTGTACACCGAGCAGGCGCGTGCGCCCATCAGCCTGCCCGATGTGCGCGTGCGCAACATCGGCGTAGATGACGAAGCGCTCACGGCACCCGAAGTCGCGCTGGCTATGCTCGCAGCGCTGAACAGTGCCTTGCTGTTTGAAGGCATCCCCGACATGCGCACGCTGCTGGACAGCACGGGTCAACAGATTCGCGAGGGGGCCAGTGCGGTGGGCGATGCGGTGGGGGGAGCCGTGCAGTCGCTGGGCAGCGGCCTGCGGGGGCTGCTCGATCGCGAACCCGACAACGCTGACAACGCGGCGGGCACCGCGCCACGCTGACGAGCCTTGCGGCGGCTCACCAACCGGGCGACACCGACTGCCCCACCCGTCTGGCCACAACGCCTGACTACTTCGCGTTGCGCATCACCCGCAGCGTGAAGTCACTGTGCAATTCACCACTGGCCAGCAGCGCCTGTTCCTCGTCGAACAGCGACTGCAACACGGCAATGTCTTCGGGGGTGTCGCGGAAGTTGCCGACGATGTCCTCCAGCACCAGCTGCAGCAGCGTGCCGCCGAAGTCCCGCGCCTCCACCAGTTCAAACCGCGCATCCACC
>CAMCRC010000082.1 GCA_945877175.1 Klebsiella pneumoniae
GCTTTTCAGGGTGGGCGAAAGATAGTAAATGCACTTCATGGAGTACCTCCTGTTTCATTCTGATGTGAATTGAAAACAATCAACTACTCATACTCCTTCCATGGATTCGTCTTCACTCTACAACTTCCACTATGGCTTGTCGTCAACTATCCGGGACAAGCTTTTCGCCAATAGAGCATTCACCAGGAAGCGAGAGTTGAGTATGGCAGCCAGTTCGCGCACTCAATGAATGGAGGCCGTAAATGGGCCGGGCAGCCTGGCCGGCAAAAGGGCAAGAGCATCTCGGGCGACTTGTCTCATTTAGCTGAAGCTTTTTAAGGTCGATTTTTAGTACAATCGCCAGTGACAGACCATGAAGGTGCCGCACCGAGGCGCCTGTGCTGAATTTGGAAAGAGAGGAATGCAGTGACAGAGCTGGCAGGCAAGCAATCAGTCAGTTGGCGTGACTATTATGAGATGTGCAAACCGCGCGTCGTCATGCTGATGATTCTTACTGCCATGGTAGGCATGTTTCTGGCTGTCCCTGGCATGGTGCCGCTCGATATCCTTGTTCTGGGGAATATAGGCATTGCACTGGTGGCTGGTTCCGGCGCTGTAGTGAATCACCTGATTGACTACCGCGTGGACTCCCTGATGAAGCGCACTCACAACAGACCCATTCCGCAGGGTCGCGTAGATCAGAAGCAGGCCGCCGTGTTCGCCGCGGCTATCGGTGTCGCCGGGATGCTGATACTACTTATCTGGGTCAATGCGTTGAGTGCCTGGCTTACACTTGCCTCCTTCGTCGGCTATGCCTTCATTTACACAGGATATCTCAAGCGAGCTACCCCACAGAACATCGTCATCGGCGGTCTTTCAGGGGCTATGCCTCCGCTGCTAGGGTGGTCGGCGGTTACTGGCACCATAGAGCCCGGCGCTCTTATCCTTGTCCTGATCATATTCGCGTGGACACCCCCGCATTTCTGGGCACTGGCTATACACCGAAAAGAAGAGTACGCGAAGACAGGTATTCCGATGCTGCCCGTCACCCATGGCGAGCATGTGACCAAGCTTCACATCATCCTCTACACCATCATCATGATCCTGATCACGTTGCTTCCCTATTTGACGGGAATGAGCGGGCCGATCTATCTCCTTGCGGCCATTGTGCTGGGCTTGGGATTCCTCTGGTGGTCACTGGTGTTGATGTTCAAGCCGAAACCGTCCACTGCGATGGATACATTCCAATATTCAATTGTCTATCTGATGGTGCTGTTCATTGTCCTGCTGACGGACCACTACCTGTAAGCGATTCACGCTGTCTTTACTGGAGCTCCAAAGATCATGAACAAGAATATCAAGCTGACACTCATCCTGTGCCTGCTGTTCGTGGCGTTCGTGTTTGTCATGACGTACTTCCGAATCACCAGCAACAATGCGGCAACTCTCAGCCCTGAGGCTTTGCGCGAAGCTGGCGCGCTCGTTTACGAAGAGCCCGTTGTACTGGCCCCATTTTCATTGCTTGATCACCGCGGAAATGCGTTTACGCAGGACAAACTTGTCGGGAAATGGAGCCTGATATTTTTCGGCTTCACTTCATGTCCGGACATTTGCCCATTGACACTCACAGAGCTCAGCCAGTTCTACCAGCACTTGAAGGTCGCAACGCCGGGCGATGAGACCCAGATCATCATGGTCAGTGTTGATCCTCAGAGGGACACGACTGAGAAGATGGCGGAATACATGAGTTCGTTTCACGAGGATTTTGTCGGCTTGAATGGTCCATACGAGGACGTGGCTTCGCTTGCCCGGCAGCTGTTCATAGCCCACGAACCGCCACCACCTGTAGTGCAAGTCCCCAACGACCCTCATGCCGGTCACGTCATGTCTGCCCCGACAGATTATGAAATCGATCACAGCGGCAACATCCTCATCATCAATCCAGATGGTCGTTACCACGGCTTTTTCGATGCCGCCATTCAGGACCGCGAACTCACGCTCGCCTATCAGTCCATCCGCTCCGACTACTGAGCGCCGCGCCGCCGCAATGCTGGCACCAGTGTCAGCAGTACAAAAATCGCGCATGCAGACACCACGATCGACGGACCAGCCGGCGTATCCCACTCCCAGGACATCAGCAAACCCCCGCTGACAGAAAGACAGCCAATCAGACTCGCGCCCAATGCCATCTGCTCAGGAGTCTGCGCTATTCTTCGTGCAGCTGCAGGGGGAATGATCAGTAGAGAGGTTATCAGCAAGACCCCGACAATCTTCATGGATACCGCTATCAGCAGTGCGATCATCATGACCATCAGGCAATGCAGTCTCCCGACGGGCACGCCCTCCACCTCCGCAAGCTCTTCATGTACGGTAATTGCAAGAAAGCTGTTCCAGAAAAAGTAGAGCAGTGTCCCAATAACAATGGCACAAGAGAGAATCCAGAACAGATCAGTCATGGTGACGGTCAGCAGATCGCCAAACAGATACCCGATCAGATTGACCTGCACCGTACTCGACAACGCGAGAATCAGCAGCCCGAATGCCAGCGTACTGTGCGCCAGTATTCCCAGCAGCGTATCAGTCGCGATGGTTTTGCTGCGCTGCAGCAGCAACAGAACTCCAGCAAAAAGCAAGGCGCTTGCCACGACGGCAAGCTGCAAATTGATGTCGAGCAGAATGCCGATGGCGATGCCGAGAAGTGACGAGTGCGCCAGCGTGTCACCAAAATAAGACATTCGGCGCCACACGACAAACGAGCCCATCAGTCCGGCAATGGTCGCTATCAACAAGCCCGCCACCAGTGCGCGCAGAATGAAGTCATTCATGGGTAGACTCCACGACGTGCCCGGTAAGGTCATGATGGTGATTGTGGCGATGTGTGTAGATTGCGAGGCTTTCCGCTTCCTTCCTGCCAAACAGCGCAAGGTACGAAGGATCAATACTGACCTGCTCAGGCCGACCATGACAACAGATGTGATGATTCAAGCAGATAACTTCGTCCGTGCGGGCCATAACCAGGTGCAGATCGTGAGAAATCATGAGGACGCCGCACTGGTGGCGTCCGCGAATCTCGTTGATGAGTTCGTAAAGTTCAGCCTGGCCGCCGACGTCGACACCTTGTGCCGGCTCGTCAAGGACCAGTAATTGCGGCGATTGTGACAAGGCGCGCGCAAGAAGGACGCGCTGCAATTCACCACCGGAAATGGCTTTCAGTTGCTGATCCAGCAAGTGTGAGATCCGGACCTCTTTGAGAACCTCTTCTATGGGAGTCCTGCCGGCATGTCTCGCCAACTCGAGGAATCGGCGCACGGTAATGGGCATCGTGGGTTCGATGTGCAATTTCTGCGGCATGTAGCCAATGCGCAGGCCGTCCTGCTTGCGCACAGTGCCTGTCTGCGGCTTCAACAGGCCCAGCATGACGCGCACGAGAGTGGTTTTACCTGCGCCATTGGGGCCGATGAGGGTTACCACCTCGCCCTCATGCACCTTCAGGCTGACATGTTCCAGCACAGCGCGAGATCCAAAGGTGACGCTGACATCGGCGGCTTCAATGAGACAAGGCTTGTTCAAGCGCGTTATCCTTTCCGGTGTACGACGGAGGGTGCTCGCCACCGCCCCTGAATAATGGTATATTATATCATTTTTACTCATAGCCACCGGTTAGATCTCATTCATGTTTACACGGATATCCACGTCCTGCCTGCTGGCTGGCGCGATGATCATGTGCCCGCTGTCGAGCATGGCGCAGCCCAGCGTTGTTGCATCCATCAAGCCACTGCAGATGATCGCTGCAGCGGTCATGGACGGGGTCGCTCAGCCTGCCGTATTGATTCCCTCGAATCAATCCCCGCACCACTATGTGCTGCGACCTTCGGATGTCGCCCTTGTCAGCAGTGCGGATGTCTTTTTGTGGGTTGGCGAGCCAATGGAAACCTACCTGGCTTCCCTGTTCTCCGATGTCGAAGACGCCACTACCGTACTTGAAGCTGCCAACCTGCCGGGAATCTGGCTTCAGGCTCCCGGTGGCGAACAGTTGCAGGAAGAGGAGTCGCGTTATGACACCCACCTTTGGCTCAACAGCGCGAATGCAGTTCTGATTGCAGAGCACCTGGCGGTTGAACTTGTTCGGAGGGACCCTGCCAATACTGCCGCATACCAGACCAATCTGGCGGCTTTCCAGTCGCTTCTGGCAGCCACACAGGCGCAAATAACGGCCCAACTTGCGTCCAAGAAGGCGATGGAATTCGCGGTCTTCCACGACGGTATTCGGTATTTCGAGCGCCAGTTCGGCTTGCAGAATCAATTTGTAGTGGCACCGGATCATGAGAGCCAGCCCGGTATTCGCCACTTGATGGAGATTCAGGCTCTGATTGAGCAGAACTCGCCCGCCTGTCTTCTGGAAGATGTAAATACCAGTATGGCTACAGTCAATACAGTGCTGAGGGACCTGCCGGTGAAGCGAGTTCCCATCGACACGCTGGGAGATGCCATCGTGGCCGACAAACAAGGCTATGCTCTGCTTCTGACCAGCCTCGCCGATGCTTTCGATACCTGCATGCAGGCGCCATAATTTCGGACAAGCATCGCCGTCAGCTCAACAATTCAAGGAAGTGGACATGAATGACATCGCTCCAGCGCCCATCCAGCTGGTTCTGGTAGACGGGTCGTCTTACCTGTTTCGAGCGTTTCACGCGCTGCCGCCCCTCCTGACCAGTCGGGGGCAACACACCGGCGCCATCAAAGGCGTGATCAACATGATCCGCAGTCTGGTCAAGGCCTATCCCGACAGTCACATCGCGGTGGTGTTCGATGCCAAGGGCAAGACATTCCGCAATGACATCTATTCGGACTACAAAGCCCATCGCCCCCCCATGCCTGACGAGTTGCGGAGCCAGATAGAGCCCATTCACGCCATTATCCGCGCCATGGGACTGCCAATGCTGGTGATCGAGGGCGTCGAGGCCGACGATGTCATTGGCACACTCGCTACTCATGCCACCCAGCGCGGCATACGCACGCTGATCTCCACTGGAGACAAGGATCTGGCGCAGCTGGTCTCGCCTCAGGTCACGCTGCTCAATACCATGAACAACGAACTTCTGGATGCCGAAGGCGTCACCGCCAAGTTTGGACTGCCGCCAGAGCGCATCGTCGAATACCTCGCACTTACCGGCGACAAGGCCGACAACATTCCGGGGGTGGCGGGAGTAGGCCCGAAGACAGCAGTCAAATGGCTGCAGGAATATGGCTCGCTTGAAGGGCTGCTTGCGCGCAAGGACGAGGTCTCGGGAAAAATCGGAGAGCGCCTGCGGGAAAGCCTGGACATGCTGTGGCTCTCACACGAACTGGCCACCATCAAGCGAGATGTCCCGCTGCAGGTGGATATCGAAGACCTGGTGCATGCACAAGAAGATGCCACAGCCTTGTTTGCGCTCTACAGCGAGCTCGAATTCAAGTCCTGGGTCAAAGAGGTGGAAGCCAAGGCCCGCTCGCAGGGTCCGGCCAGCATCGACGTCCCGGCGTCGGCAAGCCCGGTCAGCACTGCGGTAGAAGATCAGCCCGCACTTGCAGGCATGACGCAAGCCACTGCAGTTCTGGACGCAGAAGGCCTCGACGCCTGTGTGTCTGCCCTGCGTATGGCCGGTCGTTTCGCGCTGGCACTGGAGACCGATGATCGCCATTTCATGGAAACCGAAGTGGTGGGCATCGCCCTGGCAAACACTGCGGGACACGCCTGGTATATTCCAGTCGCGCATGACTCTCTGGAGTTCCCGCCGCAACTGGATCGGACACAGGTGCTCAACCGACTGAAGCCACTGCTGGAGGATGCACGTATCCACAAGCTTGCGCATGACGCCAAATTTCAAATGCACGTCCTGGAGAATTGCGGCATCCGCCTTGCCGGCCTTCGTTTTGACACTCTCACGGGTTCGTACGTCCTCAATTCTGTCGCTACGGATCACTCACTGGCGAACATTGCGCAACATTACGGGAAGCTGGATCTTGACGTTCCCGGAGCGCTGCTTGGCAAGGGCAAGGCGCGCCTTGCCTTCAGTCAGCTCGACCTTCCTTCAGCCACGGCCTTTGCCGCGCGCAAGGCTGATCTGGTGCTGCGGCTGAGTGAACTGCTCGGCGCCCGCTTGTCAAAAACGGGCGAACTTGCGGGCTTGCACAAGTATTACGAAATGGCACTGATCCCGGTGTTGCAACGCATGGAGCGCTGCGGAATTCAGGTTGACCCAGACTTGCTGGGCAAACAAAGCAAGGCGCTAGGCAGTCGCCTGATCGAGGTTGAACGGGAAGCCTATGCGTTGGCGGGCGAGGAGTTCAACCTGGGGTCTCCAAAGCAGCTGCAGGCCATCTTCTATGACAAGTTGAAGTTGCCGGTCCTCAAGAAGACGCCAACCGGACAGCCTTCCACTGCAGAGCCTGTCCTGCAGGAGCTGGCGCTGGACTACGAACTGCCGCGCCTGATCATGGATCACCGGGGACTCAGCAAGCTCAAGTCTACCTATACGGACAAGCTGCCTCTGGACATCAACAAACGCTCAGGTCGAATCCACTCCAGCTTTCAGCAGGCGGTCGCGGCCACGGGGCGTTTGTCTTCCACGGAACCGAACCTGCAGAACATTCCCATTCGCACCGCGGAAGGGCGCAAGGTGCGTCAGGCGTTTGTGGCCAGCCCTGGCCGCAAGCTGCTGGCGGCCGACTACTCGCAGGTGGAGCTGCGCATCATGGCGCACCTGTCCCGCGATCCCGGGCTGTTGAAAGCATTTTCGAGCGCGCAGGATGTGCATCGCGCCACGGCTTCGGAGGTTTTCGGCACGCCTCTGGAAGAAGTCAGCAGCGAACAGCGTCGCCGTGCCAAAGCCATCAACTTCGGTCTGATCTATGGCATGTCCGCCTTCGGGTTGGCGAATCAGCTCGGAATTGACCGTCACAGTGCGCAGCACTACGTCGATCTGTACTTTCAGAAGTATCCGGGAGTCCTGCATTACATGGAGCAGACGCAGGCGCTGGCTGACGAACTGGGCTACGTGGAAACGCTTTTCGGCAGAAGGCTTTACCTGCCCGATATTCACGCCGGCAACGGCATGCTGCGCAAGGCAGCGCAGCGCACCGCAATCAATGCACCCATGCAGGGGACGGCGGCGGACATCATCAAGCAGGCCATGATTGATATCGACCACTGGCTGGCGGCAGGAGCGATTGATGCGCGCATGGTGCTGCAGGTGCACGACGAACTGGTTTTCGAGGTTGCCGAGAAAGACGTGGCGCTGCTGACCGAAGGTGTCCGCTTCCGCATGGTGAGTGCGGCTGCCATGGATGTGCCACTGGTGGTTGACGTGGGTGTTGGCAACAACTGGGATGAAGCGCACTGAAGCGGCCTTGCGCCAAGTGCAGGCCGCCTGATTATCCGGCTTCCTGCTCTTCAGTTGCCGGTGCCGGAATTGCCATCCAGCGATCCAGGACTGCTTCCAGCTCGGGGATGCCTGATTTGGTCATGGAAGAAAACAGTTGAATACTGGCGTTGGGGTAATCTGTCAGCTGGCGTCGCGCGCCCAGAAGAGCATTTTGTGACGCGCCGCGCGTCAATTTGTCAGCTTTGGTAAGCAGGATGTGAATCGGCAGATTGGACTGATGAGACCAGTTGATCATCATCAAGTCGAAATCCTTGAAGGCGTGGCGGACGTCTGTCAGCAACACCAGGCCGGCCAATGCATCGCGCTCGTTCAAGTAAAGCTCGAGATGTTCCTGCCACTGATCCTTCACACTCAAGGGCACCTTGGCGTAGCCATAGCCCGGCAGATCAACCAGATAGCGCGCCTCCCCGATTCCGAAAAAATTGATAAGCTGCGTTCGGCCCGGGGTCTTGCTGGTGCGGGCAAGGCGGTTCTGATTGGTGAGGGCATTGATGGCGCTGGATTTGCCGGCATTGGAGCGGCCGGCAAAAGCGACTTCGCGAAGACTGTCAGCGGGACAATCCTCCAGGCCAACGGAGCTGGTTGTAAAGCTGGCAGTTTTGTAATTCATGGGCGCACTAGATACAGTAAGCCTTGGAAGATCGCAAGCTTGACTGGCGCTGAGGCGGGAAAGGCGGACAATTTGCCGTTGGCAGAGCTCCAATTCATAGAGTAATGCAAAGTCTTGCGTTATAATCCGCGCCCGTTCGCTTGTGGAAAATTGCTCATTGAGCCAGTACGGGCGCCCTTCACAGGGCATCTGCACCGCGTTGGCAACAGCCGACCGATCGAATTTTAAGCACTCTGAAAACACTGGGAATTTGGACTATTCATGAAAAATCTATTCACCAAGAATGTAGTGATTCTCGCATCCACCCTGATCCTTGCCGCAACAGCGAGCATGGGCTACGCGCAAGGGAATGCGGCCGCAGGCGAAAGCAAGGTTGTTGTTTGTGGGGCATGCCACGGCGCGACGGGCAACAGTGCTGTTGCCGAGAATCCAAAACTGGCTGGCCAGAATGCCAGATACCTTTTGAAGCAACTGCACGATATCAAGAGCGGCGCACGTGTCGTCCCGCTGATGACAGGGCTGCTCGACAACTCCAGTGAGCAAGACCTTCAGGACATGGCTGCCTTCTATGCAGAACAGGAAAAGACTCTTGAAGGGGCCAATCCTGATCTGGTCGAGCTTGGCGAGAGCATTTACCGTTCCGGCGTCGAAAGTCTGAATGTTGCTGCCTGCTCTGCCTGCCACTCTCCCACAGGGCAAGGCAACGAACAGGCCGGCTTCCCTGCACTGGGTGGTCAGCATGCACAGTACACTGCCAATCAGCTGAAGGCATTCCGCTCCGGTTCTCGTGCCAACGACGGCAATGCGATGCCAATGCGTATCGTCGCTGAGCGTCTGACAGATCGCGAAATCGATGCGATCGCCAGCTACTTGTCAGGGCTGAACTGAGTTAAAAGAGATCGCGGTCTCTGAGAGGCTGTTGAATTGAATTGAACCTACTTCTGTAGAGGGAGCACACGCAATGCACAAACTCATCAAGCAGTTACTCGCAGTTCTGGTTCTGGCGCCTCTGGCGTTCACGGCGCTGGCTCAGCCAGCGCGTTACGTTGAAGGCACGCATTACATTGTGCTGCCGACGGCGGTCCGGACCGCTGACCCGGCGAAGATCGAAGTAGTTGAAGTGTTCTGGTACGGCTGCAGCCACTGCTTCCGTTTCGAGCCGCTCATTGAAAACTGGGAAGCCGGTATTGCTGCTGATGTGAGTTTTGTTCGTTTCCCGGGCATGTGGAATGATCTGATGAAGATTCATGCCCAGGCCTACTTTGCAGCGGAGGCGCTCGGCAAAGTGCACGAGCTCCACACCCCAATGTTCGAAGCCATCAACGTGCAGGGCAATCGATTGCAGAACGAGCAGCAGTTGTCTGCTCTGTTTACCCAGCATGGCGTAACAGCAGAAGAGTTCAGCGCCGCGTTCAACTCCTTTGCAGTTCGCACCAAGGTCAACCAGGCTGAAGCGAAAATGCGTGAGTATCAGGTGCGCAGCACGCCGAACATGATAGTGAATGGCAAGTACCTGATCTCTACTGGTGAAGCCGTGCCGACTCAGCAGGAAATGCTGGAAGTCGTCAATTTCCTTGTGGACAAGGAAAGAAGCTCCAGCTGATTTGCGTCGCCGCACCGCAGACTTTCGTCAATGCCCATGTCGGGGAACCATGTCCTCCGCATGGGCTGACAGGGCCGTCAGAAATTGAAAGTATCCTGCACACGAGTCGCATAAATGAGCCAAAGGGACACCGACAACATTGAGGCTACGCGTTGGAAGAAGAAGTTTCTCGACGTCCTCGAAGTTCATGACCAACGCGAAAAGTCCCTGATCAACAGAATTCGTCTGCTGCGCCGCGGTCTCGTGGGCGTCAGTCTGGCGGGTGACGGCCTCGACACCACCCTTGATCGTGAACTGAATGCCCTGCGTACCACCCTGCGGACAGAAGACAATGAGTCTGGCCTCGAAGCCCTGCTGGAGCGCATTGAGAAATCCGTTCTGCGTCTCGACACGCGCAAGGAACAAAGTACCAGGGGCATACAGAACGCACTGACCCTCAGCGCAGCGCAATTGCAGGAG
>CAMCRC010000083.1 GCA_945877175.1 Klebsiella pneumoniae
GGTACACGCTGGGCTTCAATCCGGGGCTGGTGGCCGGGGCCATCATTTCGGGAGCATATTTCGGGGACAAGATGTCGCCGCTCTCCGATACCACCAATCTGGCTTCTGGCGTGACGGGTGTCGATCTGTTCACGCACATTCGCTATCTCAGTTTGACCAGTGTTCCCTCCATCGTCATCACGCTGATTCTGTACCTGATCATTGGTTTCGTGCTCGGTACGCCCGAAGCACAGGAAAGCACGACTGCGCAAACCCAGGCGCTTCTTGCTCAGCGCTTCAATTTGAGTCCGTTCCTGCTGATCGTGCCGGCGGTGGTCATTTTCCTGATTGTGAAACGCGTTGCTGCCCTGCCGGCACTGTTCGTCGGGGTGCTGCTGGGGCTGGCATCCGCGCTGCTGCTTCAGTATCCGCTGTTGACTGAACTCAGCCAGACCTATGGCAGCATCTACCAGGTCATCATGCAGGCCGTATACGGGGATATCGCCCTGCCCATGAACAATGTGGTACTGGACGAGCTGCTGACGTCCGGGGGAATGGCGGGCATGCTGAATACCATCTGGCTGATCATCACGGCCATGGTGTTCGGCGGCGTCATGGAAGCGTCAGGATTCCTGCAGAGAATCACGCAAGCGCTGATCAGCCGCGTGCGCAGTGCAGGCGGTCTTGTCACTGCCACTGCCGGCACCTGCATGCTGACGAACGTGTCCGCATCGGATCAGTACCTGGCCATCGTCGTGCCTGGCCGGATGTTCGTCAAAGCCTACAAGGATCGCGGGCTCGCGCCGCAGAACCTGAGCCGCACACTGGAAGATTGCGGCACAGTGACGTCCGTTCTGGTGCCCTGGAACACCTGCGGTGCCTACAATGCCGGCGTGCTGGGCGTGGCCACCATGGCCTATGCACCGTGGGCCCTGTTCTGTCTGATCAGCCCGCTGATGACCTTGCTCTTCGCCTGGGGCCGGATCCGCATCGTGATGGACCCGGCCAGAGCTTAGATCACTCGCGGCCGAGCAATCGCGAATCCAGACTGAGCGGACCAGGTCCGCGCGCAAAGATGAGGAAGTAGACCATGAAGTACATGGCTGCCAGCTCGCCGTTGTTGATGGTTGGAAACCACGCAGGGTGGGCGGTCATGTAGGCCATGATCATGAGGATGGCAGCCAGAAGGGCAGTAACGCGGGTGAACAGTCCCAGCACCAGCAGGGCGCCACCAAACAGCTCGATTACCGCCGCGACCCAGAGCATGTTGATGCCCAGGTCGACCCCGAAGAAGCCCATACCGCCGAGCATAGGTTGTGCGTTTTCCCCGAACAGTTTTGCCCAGCCGTGAGTCATGAACATGGCGCTGCCGAGCACTCGCAGCAGAACCCAGGCAAACGCCTGACATTCCTCTGCGATGCCTTCGATAAAGTCAGTCATCGCTTAACTCCGTTTATGATTGTTATGGTTAAAAAACGATCAACTCGTGCATCATACTATTCATCTGGTGACTGTCCACACATCTTGTACGAAATATGAACAAAACCACCGTGCTGATCATGAAAACCGGGGAAACCCTCACCCCCTTGCGCGCGCAAGGGGAAGATTTTGAAAACTGGATACGGTCGGGGCTTGGGCTCGAAACAGAGGAAACGCCGACCGTCAGTGTTCATCTGGGAGAACAACTGCCGCCAGTGTCGACTCTTACGGGGGTGGTCATCACAGGCTCACCCGCCATGCTTACTGACGGGGCTGCCTGGAACATGGTCGCGGCGCACTGGCTGCAGGATGCGCTGGCTCTGGGCCTGCCCGTACTGGGAATCTGCTATGGCCATCAACTGCTGGCCCATGCGTGCGGCGGACATGTGGACTATCACCCGGAAGGGCGCGAGATTGGTACAGTGCCTGTCACCCTCACTGAGGCGGCTTCTGGGGATGCCTTGCTGGGCGGGCTGCCCTCCCGATTTCATGCCCACACAACCCACTCTCAGTCCGTATTGCGACTGCCAGACAGCGCTGTGCTGCTGGGGGCCAGCGCGCACGATGCCCATCAGGCTTTCCGCATCGGTGAGCGGGCCTGGGGCGTGCAGTTTCATCCGGAGTTCACGGCCAGAATCATGCGGACTTATGTGCAGGTGCGGCAAGCGGTGCTGCGTGAGGAAGGGTATGACGTGGACACTTTGCTGCGGAACGTCGTGGAGACGCCCGCGGCGAGTGCTGTCCTACGGAGGTTTGCCGCGCTGTGCGGCCGCTGATCAGGACGCGGCAGCGTCGTTGATGAGTGCTGTCAGTTCGGAAGCCGTGCGTGGAGTGGGGACCAGGCGGCCGTCCACAAACAGCGTGGGCGTCGACCGCACACCGGAGCGGGTGCCACTGCGCTGATCATTGCGAATCTTTTGAATCAAGGTCTCATCTTCCAGGTCTGCGCGTGCCTGCTCCAGATTCAGCCCCAGCTGATCCAGGTAACCTTCAAACTCGGCGTCGACATCCGTCAGTGTTGACCAGTATGCCTGGTTGATGAAGAGCAAATCGTACATTTCCCAGAACATCCCCTGTCGACCGGCTGCCTCGGCATATGTCGCCGCGCGCCAGGCGTGCGGGTGGGTGCCGGTCAGCGGATAGTGGCGGAACACCATCTGGGTGCGGTCGCTGATGCTGTTCCAGACCTGCGCCATCAGCAGGTGTTCCGTGGCACAGGCCGGGCATTGAAAATCTGCATACACCACCAGTTTGACTCCCTCGGGATTGCCGCGGGTGTGATCAACCTCGGCAATCTCCACAGGGGAATAGGTAGGGCCCTGGGACATCAGGGCATAGAGCACCAGGATCACCAGCAGCGGCGCGAGCACCATGACTGCGATTTTGCTGATCAGTTTCTGGCGCGCGGTGCGCTGTTCTGCGGAACGCTGTTTGTCTTCGCGGATACGGCGCTGTTCTTCGCGTTTGCTCATGGAATGGGAACCTGTGGCGTCGCGGCACGGCGACTTCGACTGCAATGGAATTGAAAGTGGGTGCCACTATAAAAGAATTCGGCAGGCAAACCAACGCACGAGCAGGCTATACCGCGAACAGATAGCCGACTTTGAAGCTCAGATGCAGGCCCTGGTCCTGATGGAAGTTGATGGCGCCTTCGGACTTGGCGGAATCGATGACCCAGTGGGATACCGTTTCGATCATGCCCAGCAAGAGGCTGTTGGTAATCAGGTAGACCATGCCACCGTGCACCAGCGCATGGGCGCTGAGCCAGTAATACCAGCGGGGAAAACCATCGGATTTCACGCGGTGAATGTCGCTGTGACGGTTTTTGCCCCGGGCCATGGCCTCAGGCTGCATGACGAAATCTGCGGTCGCGTGACCTGCCAGCAGCAGAAAGAAGAGTTCGAGTCCGGGCATTGACGATTCCTTGTGGGGGGCAGCACTCCGTGCAGCCTTACCCGGTCAGCGAGCAAGAGCGAAACGTCGCCAATTTACCGGACCATTGGTTAAAAAAGTAGCAAAAGCGAGGGCAATTATTGGGCTGATTGCGCGCCTTTCAATTGCCCAGAAACAGTGCGGGGTCGACACGCACGTTGTTCAGGTTGATGCTCCAGTGCAGATGCGGGCCGGTGACGCGCCCGGTCTGACCGACAGCGCCGATCTGTTCGCCCGTCTCAACCCGCGCACCCACCTCCACGTCTATCGTGTTCATGTGACAGTACAGACTGATAAGTCCATGGCCATGATCCAGAATGATCGTATTGCCATTGAAGAAGTAGTTGCCCGTGGCGAGGATGACGCCTGGCGCAGGGGCAACGATGGGGGTGCCTTCGGGCGCTGCGATGTCCATTCCCGAGTGCGGTGCACGGGGCTGGTCGTTGAAAAAGCGGCGCAGGCCGAAGGAGCTGCTGCGAACCCCTTCCGCAGGTGGGAGCATGCGAAAGGCAGGCTGCAAAGAATCGTTCCAGCTGCTGAAAGCTGCAGCCATTTCCGCGCTCTCGCGGGTGATGCGCTCCATGTCGTCGTTGTTGGGGTTGACCTGCCGTTCATTGGTGATGGTCAGGCGCTGCTCCTGATACTGCTTGTCGGTGACAGTGAAGTTCAGAGTACTCGTGTTGCCCTGGGCATCGACCAGGGTCAAGTTGTGGTTGCCGGGCGAGGCGCTCAGCGGAATTCCGACAATGGCATATTGCGTGTTCTCGAATTCCGCCAGAAGTACCCGCTCGTCGCGGTATCGTGCCGATACGGCGTTCGATGCAGTGGCAAGCACGGCGACGCCCCCTGGGACCGCGGCGGCAACGGGCAGGGAGTCTACCGGCACAGCCAGGGCGGCGGGCGCGAAGGCAAGGCTGCCGGCCAGGGCAAATGTGGCCATGCCAGATGTCAGGAATGAGTGAAAGCGGGGCATGGGTTCAGCGTCTACTTGTGTCATGACTCATCATTGATCCGGGCCTCCGGCATCAGAACCGTGATGGTACTCAAAATTGCGCCGGCACCCAGTTGCGTGCGCAGTGTCTGACCCGGCTGCAGGCTTGCAACGCTGCGTACCACCTGCTGCCGGGCGTCGAAGGTGATGCTGTAGCCGCGGCGCAGGGTCTGCAGCGGGCTGACGCTGTCGAGGCTGCGCGCCAGTTGCGCCAGGGCGGCTTGCTGACGGTGCAGGGTTTGCAGCATCGCGCGTTGCAGCCGGTGGCACAGGGCGTCCTGACGCAATTGCTGCTGCTGAATGGCGGTGACGGGCGAGTGAAGGCTGAGACGCTGCCGGAGTCGCTCCAGCGCATTGGCCGTGTGTGCCAGGTGATGGCGGGTGGCGCGCAGCAGGCGTCCTTCCAGCATGTCCAGGGCTTGCGCGTGTTCCTGCAGGCGGCGGCCGGGATGCTTCAACTGGCGGGTCAGCCACAGCAGCTGGCGCGTGTCGCGCTGCAGACGGTCTCCGATCAGCTTGCGAAACACCAGCGCGAAGCCTTCCAGAGTCTGCAGCATCTCGTTCTGATCCGGGCTCAGCAGCTCGGCGGCGGCAGACGGCGTGGGGGCACGCAGGTCGGCCACGAAGTCGGCAATGGTGAAATCTGTCTCGTGGCCTACGGCACTGACCACCGGCAGACTGCTGCCGTGGATGGCCCGCGCCACACTCTCCTCGTTGAAGGCCTGCAGGTCTTCCAGCGAGCCGCCTCCGCGTCCCACGATCAGCACGTCCAGCCCCAGCTCGGCGGCACGGCGGTTGGCGGTGGCGATGGCTTTCACGATGGCGGGTGGCGCCTCGGCGCCTTGCACCGCCACAGGCAGCAAAGTGATGCGGATGGCGGGAAAGCGGCGGCGCAGCACGCTGATGATGTCCCGGATGACGGCACCGGTGGCCGAGGTGATCACACCGACATGGCGCACATGCTCGGGAAGAGAGCGTTTGCGTTCGCTGGCGAAAAGGCCCTCGGCGGCCAGTTTCTGCTTGAGCATCTCGAAGCGACGGCGCAAGGCCCCATCGCCTGCCTCATCCACGGATTCGGCGATCAGCTGATAGTCACCGCGCCCCTCAAAGAGACTGAGGCGCCCGCGCACCAGTACCTGCATGCCGTCTCGAGGACGGAAGCCGGCGCCCATGTTGCGATTGCGAAACATGGCACAGCGCACCTGGGAGCCTTCATCCTTCAGGGTGAAATACCAGTGTCCCGAGGCGGGCATTGCCAGATTCGATATCTCGCCTTCCACCAGTACATTCGGGAAATGCCCTTCCAGCAGGGATTTCGCCATGCGGTTGAGGCTGGTGACAGAGAGCACGTCACGGGGAGGAGAAGGCGGCATCTGCAGAAAGTTTGACATGTCCGCATGATATGCCACGGCTCTTGCAGCTTACAAACCTCAGGTGTGACGCGGCGTGCATTAATAAAACCTTAATGTCACTGTGGCACGCTGTCAGCGTCGAACAACTCGCCTAATCCAAGGAGAAACACCATGAGTGACAAGAAAGCGTCGATCCCGACTTCCCCGCCGGCTCAAGTGCTGCATTCCTACGCTGTCTGGGACGCGGGAGTGCGCTGGTTCCACTGGATCAATGTGCTGTGCGTGCTGGGGCTGATTGCCGTCGGCATCGTCATTCTCAATGGCACGGCGCTGGGTGTGAGCAGTGAGGGCAAAGTGGATCTGAAGATTCTGCATGCCTGGATTGGCTATGTGTTCGCCCTGAACCTGCTGTGGCGCATCATCTGGGGGTTCATCGGCAATCCTTATTCCCGCCGGTCTGCCGTGCTGCCAGGTGGACGTGGCTATGGCACGGCTTTGCGGGAATGGATTTCCGGCGCCAAGGCCGGTCACCCCCCCAGCCTACAAGGGGCACAACCCGGTGGGCCGCCTGATGCTGGCCCTGCTGTTTTTCCTGTTGGGCGTACAGATGATTACTGGCCTGGTGCTGGCGGGCACCGATTTGTATTTCCCGCCCTTCGGCCATGAATTTGCCGAGTGGGCCACTGCGGCGAGTGAGGACCATACAAAACTGGAGGGCCTGGTGCCGGGGGCCAAGGAGATGCTGGACCCGGAAGGGTACGCCGCGATGCGCCGCTTCCGCGAACCCTTCATCGAGATTCACGAAATTGGCTTCTGGGCCATGCTGCTGGCGATTGTCGTGCACATCGGTGCCGTGGTGGTGAGCGATGTGAAGGAAGGCAACGGCTTGATTTCCGCCATGTTCAGCGGTCGCAAGGTGTTCTCTGAAAAACCCCGTGACTGAGTTGCACACTTAATACTGCATTAAGATTCACTGTCTAAAGTGGCGACATGATCCAGCCAAAACGGAGTCCACGATCATGTCAGCCACGCAAGTTTGTCTCAATATCGTCAGTACTGCAGGTCTCGACACTTTCTCGCCAGCCGCGCAATCCGTGCCTGCACCGCAGCTCAGCCTGCATGATCAGCAGGCATTTCACCGCCAGAGCCTGGAACAGTTCATTCACGCCCGTTACGCGGAAACCTACAGTGCCGACATCGCGCACTTCCTGCCGTTGCTGATGGCCAGCTGGAGTGGCAGCGACGTACAGGGCGTGCTGGGTCTGCGCCCAAGCCAATGCGGACGCTTCTTCGTCGAGAATTACCTGACGGCGCCCATGGAAACTTTGGTGTCGGAACGCACCGGCGAGTCAGTCTCTCGCGCCACGCTCATCGAAACCGGCAACCTGGCCGGCACCCGCGGCAGCAGCCAGCTGCTGTTCATCGTGCTGACGGATGTGCTTTACCGCGCCGGCTTCCGCTGGGTCACGTTCACTGCCACTGCCCAAGTCAGCGCGCTGCTGCACCGCCTTGGCTTTGCCCCCCAGGAAATTTGTGAGGCTGACCCGGTCTGTCTGGGTGAGCATGCGCAGTCCTGGGGCAGCTACTACGCCAATCGCCCGTGGGTGGTGATCGGTGATGTCGCCCAGGCCTACAAGACTCTGCAGCGCAACGAATTCGCCCTCAAGCTGCTAAGCGAGCATGCTGACGAGATCGACGCCATCGTTGCGCAACTGCAGCCCTTCAGCAAGGAAAGCAGCCATGGATAAACTCTGGGAAGCCATCCACACACAGGCGGCTGCACGCCCGGATGAACCCGCGATCATGGTGTTCGATGCGGCTCTGGAAACAGCCCTCACCTGGCAGCAGCTGCAGCACGAAGTCCGCCGTCTGGTGTGGCGTCTGCGCAAGGACAAGGTCAAGGTGCTCGCGCTTGCTGCCGACAATGCCCCCGAGTGGATCGTGGCCGACGTGGCCTGCGCCATGGCTGGCATCACCTTGCTGCCGCTGCCGGGCTTTTTTGCCCCCGGCCAGTTGCAGCACGCGCTGTCGACAGTCCCGGTGGATGCTGTGCTGCATGACTCGACGCTGCCTGCCGGCGTCCTTGAGGCACTGGGGTCCGGGGCGATTGCGCCAGAGCGGCTGTTCGGCCTGCTCTATCAACGTATTCTCAGAACAGAGGACGAGCTCGCGCAGCGCGCCGCTTCGCTGCCTGCGGGTACCTGCAAGATTACCTTTACCTCCGGGTCCACCGGCACGCCGAAAGGCGCCTGTCTGAGTGCGGCGCACATGCAGGCGGTGACGGACTCCATCGTGTCTGCAACGCAGCAATGCGAAATTACCCGTCACCTGTGTGTACTGCCGCTGGCGACACTGCTGGAGAACATTGCCGGCGTGCATGCGCCGCTGCGCAGCGGTGCCACCGTCATCGTTGCCAGGCAGCAAACCCTGGGCTTCAACGGGGCAACAGGCTTCGCACTCCCGACATTTCTTGATGTGCTGGCGCACTGCCGGCCGCACAGCATGATTCTGATTCCCCAGCTGCTGGAAGCGCTGGTCATGAGCTGTGAAGCCGGCTGGATGCTCCCGGATTCGCTGCGCTTTGTCGCCGTTGGCGGTGCCACGGTCAATCCGGCACTGCTGGAGCGCGCCTGGCAGTTCGGCATTCCCGTGCATGAAGGCTACGGGCTGTCCGAATGTGGCTCGGTGGTCAGTCTCAACACGCCTGGGCAGCGTCGCAACGGCAGCCTCGGCAGGCCACTGCCCCATCTGCGCGTCGAGATCATTGACGGCGAGATCAACACCTTCGGCCCCCGCTTTCTCTGTTACGCCGGCGACAAGGACTCCTGGCACGAGACGGACGACGACACGCCGTTCGCCACCGGTGATCTGGGCTACCAGGACAGCAATGGCTATCTGCACTTTACAGGTCGACGCAAGAATCTGCTGGTCACCAGCTTTGGCCGCAACATCAGCCCCGAGTGGATCGAGGCACAGCTCTCGGCCAGCCCGCTGATCGCACAGAGCATCGTGCTGGGCGACTCGCGACCCTACTGCGTGGCCCTTGTTCTGCCAAGGCAGGCCGGTAGCAGCGATGCCCGGATTTCAGAAAGTATCGCCAGCATCAATGCCGTGCTGCCCGACTATGCCCGCATACGCCGCTGGGCACGCCTGGAGAGTCCCCTGGCGCGTGGCACAGGCCTCGAGACCGATCTGACGACCAGCAATGGCCGGCCCCGCCGCGCGCAGATTGCCGCGCGCTTTGCCGCCACCATCGACGCGCTGTATGCCGCGTCCAACGACATTCACATGCCCATTCACGAGGAGATCGTTCACCATGTTCTATGACATTCTGAAGCAGGAAACCGCCCCCGAGCAGAACCAGCTGGTGCGCAGCGAGATCATCACCCGCTGCATGGCCCGCAATGTGACGCTTGACGAATACATCGCCTACCTGACCCAGGCTTACCACCATGTGAAGTTCACCGTGCCGCTGTTGATGGCCGTGGGCGCCCGTCTGCCCGAGAGCCGCGAGTGGCTGCGGGTGGCGGTGGCCGAGTACATCGAGGAAGAAATCGGCCACCAGGAGTGGATTCTCAACGACATCGCCGCCTGCGGCGGTGACAAGGAATCCGTGCGCCGCAGTCAGCCTGCCATGCAGACTGAACTGATGATCGCCTATGCGTGGGACATGGTCATGCGCCGTGACCCGATCGGCTTCTTCGGCATGGTGCATGTACTGGAAGGCACCAGCGTCAATCTGGCCGACCACGCGGCTGATCAGATCAAGGCGGCACTCAATCTGCCGGAGCGTGCGTTCAGCTATCTGCGCTCCCACGGCAGCATCGATCAGTCCCACATCCAGCATCTTGAAAGCCTGATGAACCGCTTCACCGACCCGGACGATCAGGCCTTGCTGTTGCACAGCACCAAGATGTTCTACCGACTTTACAAAGGCGTGTTCGACAGCGTGCTGGAGATTCCTTCCGGCGCCGCCGTGCGCAGCGCCGCCTGAGGAATCCCGTATGCGTGTCGAGGGCAGGACAGTACTTTTGACGGGCGCCACGGGCGGCATTGGCCGCGCGCTTGCCCTGGCGCTGGCGCGAGCGGGCGCACGCCTGATTCTGGTGGCGCGGGATGCTGCAGCGCTTGAGCAGCTTGCCCGTGCTCTGCCAGCGCAGGGTCAGGCACACGAGTGGCTGGAGGTTGATCT
>CAMCRC010000084.1 GCA_945877175.1 Klebsiella pneumoniae
CCTTCATGTCGTCCGATGCCCGTTCTCCGTTCTTCCGCAAGGGCGTCACAGAGAACAGCCAGGCGCTGGTAGACTGGCTGTCAATTCAGAAAACCACAGAAGACATTCGTCGCTATCGCGTATTTGACACAGTGGTCACTGGACCGCTGTTCGAGCTTCCTGCAGGTGCCGTGCAGATGGCTTTCGGCGGCCACATCCGCGATGACAAGCTTGTCGACAATCCCGTAAAGGCCCGCACCATCGGAGAGGATTTCAACGCACCGGCGGCTATTCAGACGCAGGCTGCCTACGAGTCCACCACCCGCGCTGCGTTCCTGGAGCTTGAAGTGCCGATTCTGGACAATCTGTCCATTCAGGCAGCAGCTCGCTATGAAAAATTTGATGATCTGAATCTGCGCACCACCACACCGAAACTGGCATTGCGCTGGGAAGCGCTTCCCACATTGGCAGTACGTGCGTCCTGGGGCGAAGGTTTCCTTGCTCCACAAGCCAGCCAGGTGGGTGCGGTCAACTTCAACACCTGTTCTAGTGCCCGCGATGGTACTGATCAGTTGACTGGCGTTTCCTTCATCGGCGTGGATGGCTGCACTACGACCAACCCGCTACTGGACGTGGAGCGTTCCACACTGCAGAACATCGGTTTCACCTGGGAGCCGCTCGACGGACTGACAGTCGGTGTCGACTATCAGGAGATCGAATACACAGGCCGTATCTTCACGTTGACCAACCAGGATATCGGCACACAGGATTTCATCAACGTGCTGGCAGCCATAGGAGCGACTCCTGGGAGCTTCAGCCGCACCCCTGGCTCCGCAACATGGGAGGCAGCGCGTGCCTACGTGAATGCCAATCCTAACCCGGCGATCATACGTGATCCTCTGACTCTGCGTGCCTCGCGCATCCTGCGTCAACCACAGAACGTCGATCAGATGGATGTGAAGACTTTGGACCTGCAGGCTGCCTACGCGTTTTCGTGGGACAACTGGGGTGATTTCAATGTCGCAATTGATGCTACTCACTACACCGAGTACCTGTTGACGGAGTTCAACGGTACCACTCGGGAAATGGTGGGCTTCATGAATGGCGACACAGGAAAGGCACCGCCCCTGCCCAAGACCAAGGTGAACTACACCCTGAGCTGGATGCGTGATGCACATTCTGTTCGCATGTCAGTCCGCTACAACGATGATGTGGACTTCGGTCTGCTGGCTCCAGTAACACTTACGAACCCTCCCGCAACTGCGGGTGGATTGCGTAAAATGACGGTAAAGGGCGGCTACCGTGCCAACCTGAACTACGGTTACACGATGGACAGCCTGTTCGGCTTCGGCCAGTCTGCCAACATCAGTGTGGCAGTGCGCAACCTGTTTGACTGGGAACCGACTCGCCTGCCAATTCAGGGCGGTCTGGCAACACGTCTGTATGACCCCTATGGTCGTATGTTCACGCTCGGTCTGGATATCGAAATCTGATCTCCATGCAGTAAGAAGTACCTCCCTCCGCCGTCAGGATCTCTTCCCGTGTTGCTCCGAACACGGGAGGCGAGCCTGGCGGCGGAACCTTCTTGAAATCCAGAGTTGACGACCATGACTGTGAGTGATTCCGGAATGAGCGTTGCCCTGAAACGCCTGACGTTTGCCATTACGCTCGCAACTGCGCTTCTGGCACACAGTACACATACCTTTGCACAGGACAGTGCCGCGCTTGACTCCACTGTGGTGTACCCCGCGGAGTACTTCGCCCAATTCAATCCCGTCAACGTGAACGACATGATCGATCGCGTGCCCGGTATCTCCGTTGCACTGAATGCCGGTGCCACCAGTGGTGGCGGAGCGACGAACAACAACAATGCCAACAATCGCGGCCTCGGTGCCGGGGCGCAGATACTGATTGACGGCAAGCGCCTTGCCGGCAAGGACAATGAAGCGCGCACTCAGTTGAGCCGGATCGCCGCAAACCAGGTGCGTCATATCGAGATCATTCGCGGCACTTCGGGTGATCTCGATGTGCGCAGTGCCGGTCAGATTGTCAACATCGTGCTGCTGGAAACTCTGGCCACTTCCACCGTCTCGCTGGAGGCCGGCGCCATCGCCTATCACGACAATCACGTCGAGCCCCAGGGCAGCGTTGTGTACAGCGGTCAGCGCGGCGGCCTGAATTATCTGTTCAGCGCCGAGAGCCGTTCCAATTACGAGGCACTGAAAAGCTGGGAGAACAGTTTCAACGCCAATTTCTCGCCAAATGACCGCATCCTCGTGGACCAGATCCGCGAGCAGAACAACCGCAGTCTGAACACCAACCTGACCTATGATCTGACGCTGAATGACCGGTTTGCCTTCAATGCGCTTTACAGCGAGACCGATCCGCCCACGGCGCTGGATCGTCAGATCACGAATCTGAACGTGACCCCCGCAGTGGCCCGCTGGGAGCGCGAGACCTTGCCCTCGGACCGCGACAACTGGGAGATTGGTGGTGACTATGAACACCTGTTCCCCAATGGCAGTCGCTATCGCGTCTTGCTGATCGTCAACGAAGAATCGCAGGACACGGTGCGCGAGCGCTTTACCGGCACAACACGCGATGCCACAACTCGGAAGAATCTGTTTCTGTCGTCAGACACCCGCAACATCGAGCGCATAGTGCGGACGTCCTACAATTTCCAGCTCAGCGAAACCCAGGGCATGGAGTTGGGCGTCGAGCGCGCGCAGACCCGTCTGGAGTCCACCTTGCGCATGGGGATGCCAGTCGCGGGCAGGGCCGCGTCGCCTGACCACGGCGGGCTGGTGCCTGTCGCTGTCCCGAATGCGAACTCTACTGTGCAGGAGATCCGCTACGAGATCTTCGGGGTACACAACTGGCAGATCAACCCACGCATGTCGCTGGAGAGTACCCTGTTGATGGAGGTCTCGGAGATCGAACAGTGGGGCGATGTGCAGAACAAGCGGGACTTTACCTATCCTCGTCCCAAGCTCGACTATCGCTTCGACATGAGCGCATCCACACAATTGCGTCTGTCAGTGGAGCGCTTCATCTCTCAGCTGGCCTTCGCCGATTTCGCCGCCGCATCGGCCAACAACCGGGATGACCAGCAGGCGATCGTTGCGGGCAATCCAGAGATTGAGCAGGAGAAGGCCTGGCGCTATACGGCCAACATGGAATTCCGGCTGCCGCAGGATCGCGGTGTTCTGAACGCCAACCTGTTCTTCTATGACATTGAAGACGCCATCGGAAAAATTGACATCTCGCCCTCGGCCACGCAGATTCTGTCCGCCAATGGCAACACGGGTGACGGCGAGATCTATGGCATCAATGTCGATGCCAGTATTCGCTACAGTGTTTTCGGGCTGCCTGCTGCGCTGATCACTGCCGGCGTGCTGGTGCAGGACTCCACCACCATAGACCCGATGGGTGGCTTTGAGCGCCGCATCGTGCCCTATGACAGAGGCAACTACCGTCTCGGAGTGCGCCAGGATCTGCCGACAATGGGGCTGAGTGTCGGTATGAATTACCGGGAAGGCATCGAAGGCAATCGCAGGATTGTCGACATTGACAAGATCGATGTGGTGGGATTTCCTAGAGCGCTCAATCTGTTCGCTGAGAAGCGGGCATTTGGGGGCTATGTGTTCCGTCTGGATGCCAACAATATTAATGATGGCGAACGCTGCCGGACCCGTGAGCGCTTCGGGGGCTCGCTGGTGATGGCGGCGCCGGTGGTCGAGTATGAGAACAACTGCAATATCACCGGGCCGCAGTACGTCCTTACAGTGCGCAAGACATTTCAATAGGCAGCGCCAGGCGGGCCGGTGAGTGCCGGCCGGCTTGCAAAGGACTGTCGGCTCTACTATCTTCGCCGGCCCTACGCCATCTCTCGATTCACTGCAGCGACACGGGTATGCAACTGCTACAGCACGCAACAAGTTTCATGGCCATCTCGCAACTGCTGTTCATGGCACTGTTCTATCTGGCCTATTACCGGCACCAGCTGCTGGGCAAGTTGATGGCGTTGTACGCCGTTTGTCTGATGGGCTTTATCCTGGCGGTGCTTCCGGAGTTCGACAGTGGCCCTCGCGCAGTCGACATCGCGCACGGAATCCTCGCCATTACCTCGCCTGCATTGCTCTGGGTCATCACTCGCTATCTGTTTGTGGATGAACCGAAAGTTGCCCCGGTTATCTGGGCAGTGATCGTGGGCTACATTCTTCTGCGCGCGATCGGCATGGTGGTGGGAGATGACAGTGGCGTGGCCTATCTTCTGCTGTTTGTGGTGCCGCAGCTGGCCATGCTTATGTTCGCCTGCCATGTCGTGTACCTGGCGGTGCTGGGGCTGGGCAGCGATCTGGTGGAGCCGCGCCGCAAACTGCGCGTGCCCTTCGCCATTACCATGGGCTCCATCGTGGCCATCATTGTCGGTTCGGGCTTTCTGCCACTACCGGGGGTATGGGTTTACAGCGTCTATATTGGCGCCATCTTCCTTTTCATTCTGTTCTTCAATCTCGCCACTTTCCGGCTGCACAAGGACTCGCCGCAGCTTATCGAGCCCGTCGTCGAGTCATCGCTGCCTTCTCTGAAAAGCCGCGTGAGCGAGCGGGACAAGGATCGCCCTCTGATCGATCGCATCCACAATGTCATGGAGACGGAGCGGCTCTATGCGCAAACCGGCCTGACCATCGGCGAGCTGGCGAGTCGTGTGTCGATGCAGGAGTACAGATTGCGCAAGCTGATCAATCAAAAGCTGCACTACCGCAATTTCAATCAGTATCTGAATCAGTACCGCATCGCGGAAGCAGCACGGCGTCTGCAGAACAAGGAAGAGAGTCAGGTACCCATTTCGACTATTGCGCTCGATGTCGGCTATGCGTCACTGTCATCCTTCAACAAGGCGTTCAAGGAGCTGCACGGCGTCACACCTTCGATTTTCCGCAGCAGAGCGCTGATTTGACGCGCCCGCTGGCGAAGCCCGCCACCAGAATCCGCCAGTTTCAGAGGATGCAGCGAGTGGCTTGATCGAAGAGACTGCCACCTACCGGGTCGAAGATGACATCCGCACCCTTGTCGTCGGTCACCTTGAGCGATGCGGCATGTACATCCATGAGGGCTGATGCAAACACCTTTGCCTGGGGGGAACAATTCCTGGATACGGGCGTGAAAGCCTTTTCCCGGCCATTGGCCTATAATCAGGCCATCAATCCAGCCAAGAATCAGGCGTGTGTCATGCGGCTAGACCAATATCAGCGCGACTCCATTCTGCAAGAGATGGGCATTCAGACTTATGTGCCGCGTCAGCCTCTGCCTGGTGCTCGCGCGTCCGTGCCGAGCGAGCAGCGTCAGTCCGCTCCAAAAGAGACGCGACCGGCCGCGCCCGCCGCTGTTCTGCCGCGGAGTCCTGAGCCTGTTTGTGTGCCGGGCGTTTCAACATCTCCCGCGATGCCGCAGAAGGCTGTTCCCGCGCCAATGGCTGCTGTGCCAGAGGAAGCTGCCCGTTTCGCTTTCGCCTATATCCCGGTGAACGAACATCTCTCCGTCATCAACGAATTGCCCTGGGCGCGCTCGGCCGCACTGTCGCCTTCTTGCAGACAGCTGCTGGCCGACATGCTCAAAGCGCTAGGAGCACCTTGTGAGCCGGCGCAATTGAATCCAATGGTGTTTACATGGCCACTTTCTGACGCCGGAGACATGCCGGTGGACTCCGAGAGTGCAAGGCACATGCTGGAAGGCTTCCTTTCCAGGCGTCTGAAGTTGCGTCCGGTGCCATACTTGATGGTGCTCGCAGAGCAGTCTGCAGAATTTCTGTTTCCTGCGCAGGCAGTCTGGCATTTCAATGGCGATGCCCTGATGCAGCATCCGCGCCTGACTGTCGAGATGGTGATCACCCACAGCCTCAACGCCATGGAAGCTGTGCGCGAACTGAAGCGCCCCGCCTGGCAAGCGCTGCAGCCTTTGAAGCTCGCGCTTGCCAGTAATCGTCTGACCGATGGCGAGTCCAGGGCCTGACATGCACACGTTGCCGGCCCGATCAGATTCCATAAATGTATTTCTGCGAGCCATGCGGGCGAGTGATCTCGACCTGGTGGTGGAAAGCGAGAATCTGTCTCTCAAGAATCCATGGTCCAAACGCATCTTTTCCGATTGCCAGCGTGCTGGATATGAATGCTGGGTACTCGCGACGCGCGACAGGATTGTCGCCCACGGGGTGTTGTCGGCAGGGGCCGAAGAAGCCCATGTGCTGACGATTTGCGTCCATCCTGATTTCCGGCGCCAGGGCTATGGACGACGAATGCTCCGACATCTGCTGGATAAAGGCTATCGCAAGAACGCAAGTGTGTGCTTTCTGGAAGTAAGGTCTTCCAATGCAGAGGCGAGGCAGCTCTACTTGTCCATGGGCTTCGTACAGGTGGGAGAGCGCCGCCAGTATTACCCTGCAGATCAGGGCGCGACGCATCGCGAAGACGCACTTATTCTTTCGTGTCCTCTTCCGCTGTAGAGGCCTGGCCAAAAACCTTGCGTCCCAGATAGCGCGCGCCATGGTACAAGGCGACAAACGTGGCAGCGAACACCAGAATCAGCAATAGCAGCAACAGGATACTGACGAAAAAGCGCAGGAGATTGTCCCGCGCCTCATCGTATGCCGATGCCAATGCATAAAGAGATGCGGCTCCAATTGCCAGTCCACTGAGCGTTGAGCGGGTACTCTTGCGCATTTTCAATCGAGGTATCTTCATTTCGAGCCTTGTCTATCGAGGTTTCAGGCGTTGAACAAGGGAACGCCATCTTTGTCCGGCCAGGTGTGCCGGCATTCCGGAAACTGACTGCAACCCCAGAACCAGCCGTTCTTGCCGCGCCGGCGTTTCAGCAGCTGACCGCAGGCTGTGCAGCGCCAGGCCTTGGCAGGCACGCCATTATCGTCGGCAAGCCGAGTCTTGCAACCTTTGTCGTATCCCGTGCAATACCAGTAGGGCCCCTTGCTGTTCTCGGCCTTGATCAAGGCCCGCGTGCATACCGGGCAGCGGTAACGCTCGTCGGGCACCCTGGATGGTTTGCCGTCCTTGTCAAACATGCTGGTCTTGCAGTCGGGAAATCCGGTGCAGCCCCAGAACGGCCCTTTCTTGCCCATGATGCGGCGCATCGGCTTGTGGCAATCCGGGCAATAATGCTGGCGGATCGCAGCAACCTGCGGAATTTCGCCGAGAAGATCCTTGGGCATGCCTGGCCCCTCATCAGTTCAGCTGCAGACAAGACTCCAGCTGTTGCAAAAGGCGCGAATTCTCATCGTGTGTGCCGATGGTGATGCGCAATTTGTCGCGCAGTCGGGGCTGGTCGAAGTAGCGCACCAGAATGCCGTTGTCTTTCAGTCGCTGGTAGCACTCGCGCGCCATGATGTCAGTACTGACGAAGCGTGCATCGCCTGTCGGCACCCGCGCCAGCAGGAAATTGCTCTGGCTGGGGGCGCAATGAAACCCCAGCGCTGTCAAAGCGCTTGCAACCCGGGCGCGCTCCAGGCGCACTTTCTCCCAGCTCAGTGCTGCACAGGCCCGATCACGCAGCGCTGCCGTAGCAAGCACTTGCGAGATCACATCAGTGTTGTAACTGTCCCGTGTCTTGTAAAGCATCGGGGCAATCAGGGTCGTGTCACCAATTCCGTAGGCAAAGCGCAGCCCCGCAAGCGAGTAGCCCTTGCTCAATGTCCGCAGTATGAGGACGTTGTCCATCTCGCGAACGAGCGTCACGGCGTCATGACGCAGATCAGGGTCCACGAAGTCTACATACGCTTCGTCTATAACCAGGACTCCCTTGAACGAGCCTGCCAGCGCACGCAGCTCGGCCACAGGAGTCAGCAGTCCGGAGGGCGCGTGGGGGTTCACGACGAACGCGAGCCTGGCACCGCTTGCATTCAGACGCTTTGCGAAGTCTGCGCCCATGCGCCAGTCATCCTCCAGGTCAATGCGGGCCACGTGGCAGCCGTGGATCTCGGCCAGCACGGGATAAAGGGAGTAGCTGGGTTCGGCGATGGCAATGGCGTCGCCAGGCTCCACGAATGTCGTGATGACCAGTCGCAGAAGTTCATCACCGCCGTTCGTCGCGATGAAGTTGTCGATGTGAAGGTGATGGCACTCTGCTGCAACCCTGCGAAAGTCGTTGGCCATCGGCTGCGGATAGCGGCGCAGATCTTCAATGCGCATACCCTGCAGTGCAGCGGCAACGGCGGCGCTCGCGGGATAGGGGTTCTCGTTGGTGTTGAGTTTGATGATGCCTGGCTGACTCGGTTGTTCACCCGAGCTGTAACCAGTCATGCGTTGGATGTTCTGGCGTTCGTAGTTCATAGGGGCTGGCGTCGCTTTGGGGCCAGGGAAGGCCGCGCGAAGCAGTTTCCTCGGCAGTTTTGACTGCCGCCAAGGTTACTGGGTAATGCCCAATGGTTCAATCTCGAGCAGGGTGCCGGCGAACAATTCACGTGCCTTGCTTTGTTCGACATTCTCCATCAGGTCAGCTTTGTAGTCATCCCACCAGCCGCGGGAGTGGGGAATCATCATGTGAAAGTTGTACAGGCCGCCTTCCAGGGTTGCAAGAAACTGCTGGAACTCGTGCTCCTGGCGAACAAGCAGTTGCTGTACACGGACAGTGGCATTGCGCTCATCGTTGATGTCGAGGGTGCCGACTGTACGCGCAAGTACCGTAACCTCTTCCTTGGCCTGGGAGGTGTTGATAAGAAGCGCTGCGTATTGCGATTCGAGTTCACTCAGGCGCTTTTGCACTTCACGCACTTGTGCAGAGTCCCCGGAATCCTGTGGAGGTGCAGTATCCGAACTGGTGAAAATGAGCGCCAGAGCCAGCAAGGCGCTGGGTAGTGTAATCACACATAGCGTTGCAAGAAGCAGAAGTTGTTTCTGTTGACGCTTCATTCCGATATTGACGCTGTCAAGCGTTGCTGTCTGCTCGCTTGACGTACTACTCGCGCTGTTGCTTGTTTTGATGGTGCCCATAGCGGTCTCCTGTCATGGCTGAAGGAAGACATGCCTCTGCAAAACTCTACATACATCAGATGGCTTCAAACTTACTATCGGCCGATGTTGGGGGAAGTTCAACTGGCATCATGTATCACTGTGTATCAATGTAAGTGGCGACTCGAGCATTCCAGCCCTCGCGCCAGCGATCTTCGCCACGTTCTCCCGGCGCATTTGCGATTCTGCGGGCCAGCACGATTTTTGCTGCACGGGAGAACTGCGCAAGTAGTGGTGTGTCATTGCGCGTCTGAAGCAATTGTTCCAGAACCTGCAGCAGGCCCCAGCCTTGACCTGCATATCGTTCTGTCTCGGAAGTGCCTTCGCCCTTGAAGTTGACATAGTCGATCAGCGCGTACATCCCCATGGGCGGCGAGCTGGCAGCGATCTCCGCAAAGACGGCTCCGACAGCCTCGGGCTGTTGCGTGTGAGCCAGCAGAGAGGGCAGGCTCGCATGCATGCGCTGGATGATGAATTCGACCTGGATCCCACGTGTGTCATTCAGGAAATCGCGCAAGATCTGCATGCGCGGACTTTCCAGATCCGAAAGGAACGCTACTCGGTCCGGCCATGGAGAATGACGCTCAGGAAGTGCGGCAATCCAATCCGGAATGGTGATCTCTTTTTCTTCGTAAAACGCCAGCAGTGCGGGAAAGCTTTCGACAAAAACCTCCTGCTGCCCGTCTCGATACCAGATGAAGTGACCGATTCCAAGAGAAGGGAAGTCTTCGCCCGCGTTCCAACTGGTTAAACACGGTATTTTCAGGTTACACTCGTTGGCGAAAATGCGCTC
>CAMCRC010000085.1 GCA_945877175.1 Klebsiella pneumoniae
CGCACAGGGTCGCGTGACCGGCGAGATTCTGGAGGACCTGCGCGACGGCAGTCCCATGCTGCGACTGCTGCAGGGGGACGTGGGTTCCGGCAAGACCATCGTTGCGGCCCTGGCGGCTCTGCAGGCTGTGGAAAGCGGCTTCCAGGCCGCCGTCATGGCACCGACAGAGCTGCTGGCCGAGCAACACTACCTGAACTTCTCGCGCTGGCTTGAACCTCTCGGCCTGCGGATTGGCTGGCTAAGCGGCAAGATCAAAGGTCGTCAGCGCGACGCTCAGTTGCAGTCCGTCGCCAGCGGTGAGTCTCACGTTGTCGTGGGAACCCATGCGCTGTTCCAGGAGCATGTGCACTTTGCGACGCTGGGCCTGATCATCATCGACGAGCAGCACCGGTTCGGGGTGCATCAACGGCTCGCCTTGCGCGAGAAGGGCGCCACAGGCAATCACGTCCCGCATCAGCTGGTAATGACAGCCACTCCCATTCCGCGCACCCTGGCAATGAGCGCCTATGCCGATCTGGACTGCAGCGTGATCGACGAACTGCCGCCGGGGCGCACGGCCGTCAATACCCTGGTCATCTCCAGTGCCCGGCGCGCCGAAATCATCACGCGCATTCATCACGCCTGTGCCGAGGGGGCGCAGGCGTACTGGGTTTGCACCCTGATAGAAGAGTCCGAGGCACTCCAATGCCAGGCGGCGGAAGCCACTGCCGAGGCTCTGCGACTGCAGCTGCCTGACCTGGCCATCGGTCTGGTGCATGGCCGCATGAAGCCACGGGACAAGTCCGCCGTGATGGACGCCTTCAAGGCGGGCGAACTGCAGTTGCTGGTCGCAACGACCGTGATCGAGGTGGGCGTCGATGTCCCCAATGCCAGCCTGATGATTATCGAGAATCCCGAGCGACTCGGACTTGCTCAGCTCCATCAGCTGCGGGGCCGTGTTGGCCGTGGCGCCGTGGCAAGTCATTGCGTGCTGCTCTATCAGGCGCCCTTGTCCGGGCTGGCGCAGCAACGCCTGAGCATTCTCAGGGACAGCACTGATGGCTTCCTGATCGCCGAAAAGGACCTCGAACTGCGCGGGCCGGGCCAGGTGCTCGGCACCCAGCAGACGGGGCTGATGAGCTTCCGCATCGCCGACCTCAGCCGCGATGCCGGCATGCTCGACCAGGTCAAGGAAAACGCAGACATAATGCTGCGCGATTATCCCGCTCACGTTGAGCCGCTGATCCGGCGCTGGCTCGGCGAGCGCGAACTCTACGGCAATGTCTGACCCGGGAACTGGCGGGTAGGCGGCAGACTATTCGCACAGCTATAATGGCCGCGCTTCCAACACCTTCTAAACTCGGCATGCGGCGTGGTCGCTCCGTCAACTCCACTACAAGATGCAGGCACACCATGCACACACAGCAGGCTGCTCAGATATATTCCGAACCCACCAATCCGGTGCGTGTCGTGTTGCTGCACGACGGCAGAGGACGGGGTCAGGTGGTGGTACCGGTATCGCACCTGCTGGATCTGAAGCTGCTGAACAGCCTTGTGGAACGCGAGCTGGTGCCCATGCGGCAGGCCGACATCGTTGCACTGACACGGGCGGGCAAGCTCACGCAGGTTGAGAGTGCTCCGGTATTCTTCCTGCTGCCCACCATCCTTGACGAAGCCGTTGCTGCCCACGCGGAGTGTCAGTTCGAGATCGTCACGGTGGACGGCATAGAGCGTCAGCAGGTGGCCCTGAGCACTGTGCGCGAGGCTCTGCGGGAATCCACTTACCGCGTGCGCGCCATCCGCTGCACGGTGCCCGGCGAACAATTGCAACTGCGACCGCCGGCCAGTGCGAATGATCTGGATCAGATCTTCAACTCCATCCGCAATTTCACCACGCTGCGGATCAAGCAACGACTTGAGGAAACGCTGGAGATTCCTCCCCTGCCGCAGACTGCGCAGCGCATCATCACATTGCGCGCCAATCCGGACGCGACGGTGAGTGAGCTGGCAGCGATTGTTGAATCGGACGCCAGCCTCGCCGCGCAGGTAGTCAGCTGGGCTTCGTCTCCCTACTATGCAGCGCCGAGCAAGATTCGCTCCGTGCAGGACGCCATCATGCGCGTGCTTGGCTTTGATCTGGTCAGCAACCTGGCTCTGGGCATGGCACTGGGCAATACCCTGGCCATGCCGAAGGACTGCCCGGACGGGTTCACACCCTACTGGCAACAGTCTGTATTTTGCTCCACTGCCGTAGAGGCGCTGGTGAAGCTGATGCCGCCCGCGAAGCGTCCGAGTGTCGGGCTTGCCAGCCTCAGCGGCCTGTTGCACAACTTTGGCTATCTGGTTCTGGCACACACCTTCCCTCCACACTTTGCTTCCATCTGCCGGTATGTCGAAGCGAATCCTCAGATCAGCCATACCGCCATCGATCATCACCTGCTGGGTGTCACGCGCGAACAGATCTCGGCGTGGCTGATGCAATTGTGGAACATGCCGCCGGAAGTGAGCGTGGCGCTGCGTTTCCAGAACGAGAGCGACTACGAAGGGGAGCATTGCGTGTATGCGCATCTGATCTTCATCGCCATGCGCATTCTGCGTCACCACGGCATCGGCGATGTACCCCCGGAAGAGATTCCCCTGGCTCTGTATCAGCGCTATGACCTGGACCCGGTGAAAGTCGCCGCCGCCATCGACAAGGTGATCGCGTCATCTGAAGATATCAAGAAGATGGCTGACAACTTCATATGATGAGGCGCGTGTGAGAAAGACGCTCGATTCCCTGAAGACTCGCATCGACGCCGTCACTGCGATTCTGGAACACTGGTTTGGCAGACAGTTTCCACGGGCGCATGCGCGTCTTCCTGCCTTCATTCAGCTCACGAGGCTCAATCGCCCGATTGGCATCTACCTGCTGTTGTGGCCTACGCTGGGAGCACTTTGGGTGGCTGCCGAGGGATTCCCTGATCTGCACCTGCTCGTCATCTTTGCACTGGGTACTGCGTTGATGCGTTCAGCCGGCTGTGCCATCAATGACTTTGCCGATACGCGCTTCGATGGCAATGTGTTGCGCACAAGGACTCGCCCCCTGATCGCAGGTACCGTGAAGCGCCATGAAGCACTGATTGTGTTCGGCACGCTGTGCGCCCTCGGCTTTGTGCTCCTGCTGTTTACCAACACGCTCACAATCCAGCTGTCATTCTTTGCCGTAATGATCGCCGCGCTGTATCCGTTCATGAAGCGCTTCACGAACCTTCCGCAAGTGGTGCTCGGCATCGCGTTCTCGTGGGGCATTCTGATGGCCTTCGCGGCACAGCGCGGCGAACTCCCGACACAGGCATGGCTTCTGTTTGTCGCCAACTGCCTGTGGACGGTGGCCTACGACACGCAATACGCCATGGTGGACAGGGACGACGATCTGAAGATAGGGGTCAAGTCGACGGCGATTCTGTTTGGCGATGCGGACCGTGTCATCATCGGTGCTCTGCAGGGCATGTTCCTGATGGCGATGCTGCTGGCCGGACGGCAGTTCGAGCTCGGAATGTTCTTCCATGGCGGCCTGGTGGCGGCAACAGTCCTTTTCGTGCATCAGGAGACGCTGACCCGGGGCCGCACGCCCGAAGGCTGTTTCGAGGCCTTCCTGAACAACCACCGCGTGGGCGCGGCGGTGTTCGCGGGAATCTTTCTGCACTACCTGTTCAACTGACAATTTTTGTTGTCGGCATGGGCCATGCTCGCGGCTCGGGGGCCCGCTGGCCCACCTCACCGCAAGTGCATCAACCACCCTCAACTGAAGGCCTGAATGCCCGTCTGCGCCCTGCCCAGAATCAGCGCGTGAATGTCCTGCGTGCCCTCGTAGGTGTTGACCACTTCGAGATTCTGCAAGTGACGCATCACCGGGTATTCGTCAGAGATGCCATTGCCCCCCAGCATGTCCCGCGCAGCCCTGGCGGTGTCGAGCGCCTTCAGGCAGGAGTTGCGCTTGAGCATCGAGATCAGCGGCGGTGACAGCTTGTCCTGATCCCTCAGCCGCGAGCCCTGCAGACAGGCAAGCAGCCCGATGGCGATGTCCGTCTGCATGTCCGCCAGTTTCTTCTGGATGAGCTGGTTGGCCGCCAGTGGCCGGCCAAACTGCTGACGGTCAAGTGTGTACTGCAGCGCCGTCTTCCAGCAGGTCTCGGCCGCGCCCAGAGCGCCCCAGGCAATACCAAGCCGCGCGGAATTCAGGCAGCTGAAGGGGCCCTTCAGCCCCTGGACATTCGGCAACATGTTCTCGGCTGGCACGAACACATTGTCCATGACGATCTCGCCCGTGACAGAGGCGCGCAAGGCCAGTTTGCCTTCGATTTTCGGCGCTGACAGGCCCGGCATGCCTTTCTCTAGAATATAGCCACGGATCGTGCCGGCATCGTCCTTCGCCCACACCATGAAGATGTCGGCGATCGGCGAGTTGCTGATCCAGTTCTTCGCGCCGGAAAGCAGGTACCCGCCGTCCACACTGCGGGCCCTCGTGATCATGCCTGCAGGGTCAGAGCCGTGATCCGGCTCGGTCAGGCCGAAGCAGCCGATGTATTCGCCCGTCGCCAGCTTCGGCAGGTATTTCTGCCGCTGGGCCTCCGAGCCAAAGCTGTAGATGGGGTGCATGACCAGGCTGGACTGCACACTCATCATCGAGCGGTATCCGGAGTCGACGGATTCGACTTCGCGCGTCATCAGCCCGTAGCAGACATAGTTCACGCCCGCACAGCCATAACCCTCTATGGTGGCTCCGAGAAGGCCTATTTTCCCCATTTCACGGAAAATCGCTGGGTCCGTGTATTCCCTGCGATAAGCATCGCGCACGCGGGGCAGCAGTTTGTCCTGCGCGTACTGCCGCGCGGTATCGCGCACCAGGCGCTCTTCTAAGGAGAGCAGCTCATTCATCAGGAACGGATCCTGCCAGTTGAATTTTGCGGAATCGGAACTCGCGGACATGCTTGGCTCCCTGTTCGGCTGTCTGAGGTGCCGGAATGGTATCAACATGGCAGGGCATTAAGTAGCCGGCAGGCCGCGGGGATTTACGCGTGTACTGGTTATCCATTCAGGCTAGAATGCTTCGCCATGGACGTCTCATACCTTCTCGATTCCCTCAATGATCCCCAGCGGCAGGCTGTCGCGGCTCCCGCCAACAACCTGCTGGTGCTGGCCGGTGCCGGCAGCGGCAAGACCCGCGTGCTGGTGCATCGCATCGCGTGGCTGATGCAGATCGAGGGGGCCTCACCCTTCTCCATTCTGGCAGTGACCTTTACCAACAAGGCGGCGCGGGAGATGCGGCACCGCATCGAGCAGTTGCTGGAGCAGCCCGTCGGCCCGATGTGGGTAGGCACCTTTCACGGACTGGCCCACCGGCTGCTGCGCACGCACTGGCGCGAGGCGAATCTTCCGGAAAATTTCCACATTTTGGACAGCGACGATCAGCTGCGCCTGATCAAGCGCCTGTGCAGGAACATGGGGCTGAGCGAGGAGCGCTGGCCGCCCCGGCAATGCCAGTGGTACATCAATTCGCAGAAGGACGAAGGGCTGCGCCCGCAGCACATCGAACATTTCGGCGACGAGTACACCCGCAATCTGGTGGCACTCTACACGGCCTATGAAGAGGCCTGCCAGCGCGGCGGCATGGTGGATTTCGGCGAGATCCTGCTGCGCTCCCACGAACTGTGGCTGAACCATCCGCAGATCCTGCAGCATTATCAGCGCCGCTTCCGCCACATTCTCGTGGACGAGTTCCAGGACACCAACACCGTGCAGTATGCCTGGCTGCGGGTGTTGGCCGGCCGCGACAACTGCCTGATGGTGGTGGGCGACGACGATCAGTCGATCTATGGCTGGCGCGGAGCGAAGATCGAGAACATCCAGCGCTTCAATCAGGACTTCCCCGGCGCCGACATCGTGCGCCTGGAGCAGAATTACCGTTCCACTTCCACCATTCTGAAGGCGGCCAACAAGCTGATCGCCAACAATCAGGGCCGGCTGGGCAAGGAGTTGTGGACGCAGGACAGCGAAGGCGAAGCCATTTCTCTTTACGAAGCATTCAACGAACAGGATGAAGCGCGCTTCATTGTCGAGCGCCTGCAATCCTGGCTAAACACCGGACACCGCCTAAGTGAGGCAGCGATTCTGTATCGCTCCAATGCGCAGTCCCGCGAGATGGAAGATGCCTTGCTGCGCGTGGGCATGCCCTATCGCATCTACGGTGGCCATCGCTTCTACGAGCGCCTGGAGATCAAGAATGCACTGGCGTATCTGCGTCTGCTGATCAACCGCCACGACGACACCGCGATGGAACGCGTGATCAACGTGCCTACCCGCGGCATCGGCGACCAGACCATAGAAACGTTGCGTGGCATTGCGCGAAGCGAGGACATGTCGCTGTGGGCTGCCAGCGCGAAGGCCCTGGAACACGGTCTGCTGTCGGGTCGTGCGGCGAGTGCCGTGCAGCGTTTCCTCGACCTGATTCAAGCCCTGGATGCCGCGTGTGATTCGCTCGCGCTGGCGAAGAAGGTCGAGCATGTCATCACGTACAGCGGCATCATCGAACACCACGAAAAGGAAGGCGGCGAGAAGGCAGCCGGCCGCATCGAGAACCTGCAGGAGCTGGTGAACGCGGCGGGCAGTTACGATGAACTGGACCCGGACGCAGAGGCGATGGCCGTGGAGTCGCGGGAATTTCTGGCAGCTTTTCTGGATCAGGCATCGCTGGATGCAGGCGACGGGCAGGCCAGCGAATCTGACGACGCCGTGCAATTGATGACACTTCATTCCGCAAAGGGTCTGGAGTTCAGGTTGGTGTTTCTGGCGGGGATGGAGGAAGGTCTTTTTCCCCACAAGATGTCGATGGACGGCATTGCGGGACTGGAAGAAGAACGACGCCTTTGCTATGTGGGCATCACCCGCGCGCGTACCAAACTGTATCTGACCCACGCGGAGTCACGGCGCATGCACGGCGAGGTCAACATCACGCGGCCTTCGCGCTTCATCCGCGAGATTCCTGCCGACCTGATTGAACATGTCCGCATCAAATCCACCATCACCCGTCCAGCCTTCTACGGGCGACCTGCCCCTTCGCTGCAACAGGAAGACATTCCCGACACCGGTATCGCGCTGGGCGCGCGGGTTCGTCACGGCAAGTTTGGCGAAGGGGTGGTGCTCAATTGCGAAGGCCACGGCCCCAACGCGCGGGTGCAGGTCAACTTTCATGATGTGGGCAGCAAGTGGCTTGTGCTTTCCTATGCCAAACTGGAAGTGTTGTAGCCACTTTCTGAACGGGAGGTCCGCATGCTGGAAATTTCGCTGAATGTCTCGATCCCGGACGAGGAGATCGAGCTGAGCGCCATTCGCGCACAGGGCGCCGGTGGGCAGAACGTGAACAAGGTGTCGTCCGCCATTCACCTGCGCTTCGACATCCATGCGTCGTCCCTGCCCTTCTTCTACAAGCATCGTCTGCTGAATCTGCGGGATTCCCGCATCAGCAAGGACGGCGTGATCATCATCAAGGCCCAGCAGCACCGCACGCAGGAACTCAATCGTGAGGACGCGCTGAGCCGCCTGCAGACGCTGATCCGTGACGCCACAGTCATCCGCAAGAATCGGACCCCTACGAAACCTACTCGCGCCTCACAGCGCCGGCGCGTGGAAGGCAAGGTACTGCGCGGGCGTATCAAGGCGCTGCGCAACCCGGCCGTTACCGAGTAAGCGCAAAGCCTTCGTCACTCCAGCCAGTCACGCCCCCGATCATTTTCTTGACCGCCCGCGCCAGGGTCGCCAGGCGAATGGCCGCCTTGTCCGCGCCATTGCAATGGGGTCCGGCGCAATACACCACGAACAGCGTGTCGGGTGCATAGGCCGCCAGCGTCTGGGCATTGATGCGGGTGTGCGGCAGATTCACGGCGCCCGGAATGTGGGCCCTCTCATAGAGTTCGGCACCGCGCACATCCAGCAGCACGAAGTCCTGGCGCCCATTGCTGAGGGCGTGGTGCACGTCCCAGCAGTCGGTCTCGAACTGCAGCAGGGCTTCGAAGTGGGCCAGCGCGACGGCACTGTCGGCGGCAAAGGGTCTGGATACGGCGGATGACATGGCAATACTCCCGGTAGGTATTGTTTCGGAAGCAGTATTGCAGGCGGGGCCGCACGGGAGAATTGGCTGGCAAGACAAGTTTCGTTAAGATCCAGCCATCTTGCCTAGAGCTGCCATGAAGCGTGTCGCCATTCTGAGTTATGACAATACCGCGCTGTTCGAGCTGGGCTGCGCTGTCGAGCTGTTTGGTTTGCCAAGGCCAGAGATCGCACACTGGTACAGCGCCGAGGTCATCAGTTTCGAGGGCGGCCCCCTGCAGGCCACCAGCGGCCTGCAGATTCTGCCAAGGCAGGTGGCCTCGCTGGACGCCTGGGACATGCTCGTAATCCCCAGCTGGCCGACCCTGGGCGCTGCGGTGCCTGAGCCACTGCAGCAGGAGATTCTTGCGCTGCACGCCCGTGGCGGACGCCTGCTGTCCTTCTGCTCAGGCGCCTTCCTGCTGGCAGCCATCGGCCTGCTGGACGGGCGCCAGGCGACGACCCACTGGCGCTATGCCGAGCGCTTTCGGACGCGCTTTCCCAAGGTCCGCTACGCTGAGGATGTGCTGTATGTCTATGATGGGCGCATCGGCTGCTCCGCAGGCAGTGCTGCAGGCATCGATCTCGGCATCGAGGTGATTCGGGGAGACTTCGGCTATGAAGTGGCCAATCAAGTGGCGCGGCGCCTGGTGATGGCGGCACATCGCAGCGGCGGTCAGGCGCAGTTCGTGGAAACGCCGGTGCTCAGGAAGCCGGATCAGTTTGCGGCAGCGCTGGACTGGGCCACACAGAATCTGGACAAGCCCCTTGCCGTTGACGCCCTGGCGGCACGGGCGAACATGGCCCGGCGCAGCTTCGACCGCCATTTCCGGGCGTCCTTGAAGCTGACCCCCGGACAATGGCTGATACAGCAGCGGCTACTGCTGGCAAGGCAACTGCTGGAGTCAAGTGCGCTGCCCATGGAGCTGATTGCCGCGAAGTCGGGCTTCGCCAATGCCGTGACCATGCGGCACCATTTCCGGCAGGTGTTGGGGCTTTCGCCCTCACAGTTCCGCATGCAGTTCGGGCGGCAGAACGCGCAAGACTAGGCGGGCAGCTCGATGCGCCGCGTTCTGCCATTCGCATCGATTGCGACGAATACGAACAGGCCCTCGGCCACCTTGCGCTGGCCGGTGTGGGTCAGCGAGTTGGAGATCCAGACTTCGATGTTGATGTGCATGGAGCTGCGGCCGATCTCGATGATCTCGGCATAGCAGCTGACGATCGAGCCGACACTGACGGGGGCGAGGAAAGCCACGTTCTTGATGGCCACCGTCGCGCTGCGGCCACGCGTAACCTGCTTGGTGGCGATGCCTGCAGCCAGGTCCATCTGTGAGACCAGCCAGCCGCCGAAGATGTCGCCATTGGCATTGGTGTCCTTGGGCATTGCCAGCGTCTGC
>CAMCRC010000086.1 GCA_945877175.1 Klebsiella pneumoniae
CCGCTCCCACAAGGCCCGCTCCCACAAGGCCCGCTCCCACAAGGCCCGCTCCCACAAGGCCCGCTCCCACAAGGCCCGCTCCCACAAGGCCCGCTCCCACAAGGCCGGCTCCCACAAAGCCCGCTGCCACAAGGCCCGCTCCCACACACACGCAGAGTTTGGCCTTCGCTCCGCACGCAAAACCGGTTATGCTCCAAAATCATCGCAACAATCGCACAAGAGCAAGAAGAACTGCATGCGTGACTACTTCCTTCGCCGTTTGCTTCTGATTCCGCCGACCCTCATCGGCATTACGATCATCGTCTTTGTGATCACCCGACTGGTGCCCGGCGGACCCATCGAGCGCGCCATCATGGAAGCCCAGCTCGCGGGCGGCAGCACCCGTGGCGCCGCTGTCGGCCAGAACATGGCGCTGTCGGAAGCGCAGCTCGACCGGTTGCGGGAATACTACGGTTTCGACAAGCCCGTGCTGCAGAGTTATGTGGAATGGGTCGGCAAAGTGGCCACGGGGGATCTGGGCACGTCCTACCGTTACAACATGCCGGTGTGGGATGTCATGGCCAGCCGGTTTCCCGTCTCACTCTACTACGGCATCATCACGCTCATTCTCACCTATGCCATCTGTATTCCCCTGGGGATACTCAAAGCCATAAAACACCGGACGGCCGTCGACAACATCAGTTCGATCCTCATCTTCATCGGCTACGCCGTGCCGGGCTATGCGCTGGGTTCGCTGTTGCTGCTGTATTTCTCGGTGCGGCTGGAGTGGTTCCCGATGGGCGGTTTCGTGAGTCTGCAGTTCGATGACCTGAGTCTGTGGGGCAAGGTCAAGGATCTGGCCTCGCACTCGGCGCTGCCGCTGATCTGTTACATGATGGGCAGCTTCGCGCTGGTGACCCTGCTGCTGAAGAATCATCTGATGGACAATCTGGCTTCGGACTATGTGCGCACCGCCATCGCCAAGGGGGTGTCCTTCCGCAAGTCCGTCACCGGCCACGCCCTGCGCAACTCGCTGATTCCCATCGCCACTACCTTCGGGCAGAACATCACCTTGCTGGTGTCCGGCTCGTTCCTGATCGAGACCATCTTCGACATCAACGGCTTTGGTCTGCTGGGGCTGACCTCCATCGTGGACCGGGATTATCCGGTGGTCATGGGCGTGGTGTTCCTGGCCAGTGTGCTGCTGCTGATCGGCAACATCCTTTCCGACATACTTGTGGCGCTGGTCGATCCGCGCATCCGTTTCAACTAGGACGCGGCCATGAATCTGTTGCGATTGAATCCACAAACCCTGAAGAAGCTGCGGCGCTTTCGCGACATCAAGCGCGGCTATTACAGCTTTGTGATCCTGTCAGTATTTCTGTTGCTGAGTCTGTTCGGCGAAGTGCTCATCAACAACCGTGCACTGATCGTCAGCTATGAAGGCTCGCTGCACTTCCCGACCTATGGTGCCTTTCATCCCGGCACCGACTTCGGGCTCGACTACCTCTACGAGACCAATTACCGCGAGCTGCAGCAGGTGTTCGAAGAAGCCGATACAGGCAACTGGGTGCTGATGCCCCCGATTCCCTACAGCCCTTTCGAGAATGATGCCAGCAGTGGCATCTTCCGTCCCGAGGCGCCCAGCGCTGAACGGCAACATTATCTGGGCACTGATACCACGAGCCGTGACATTCTGGCGCGTCTGTTCTTCGGCACCCGCATCGCGCTGATCTTCGCCATCGGTTTCATGGCCGCCGTGTATGTGATTGGTGTTGCTGTGGGCTGTGCCATGGGCTACCTGGGGGGCATGTTCGACATGATCAGTCAGCGGCTGATCGAGATCTGGAGCAACATCCCGTTCCTGTACATGGTGATCATCGTCTTTTCGGTGATTCCCGACGCCTTCAGCATCTTCTCGCGGATACTCATCCTGCTCGGTGTGATGGTGTTGTTCTCGTGGACGTCGATGACCTATTACATGCGCACGGAAACCTACAAGGAAAAGTCCCGGGACTATGTGGCGGCCGCCCGCGTGCTGGGCGCCTCCAACTCCCGCATCGTGTTCCGGCATATTCTGCCCAATGTGCTGTCGACGCTGGTGACCTTCATGCCCTTCACGATCGTCTCGGCGATCTCGGCCATCACGGCGCTGGATTTCCTCGGCTTCGGTCTGCCGCCGCCCACGCCAAGCCTGGGTGAGCTGCTCAAGCAGGGCACGCAGACGCTGCGAACTGCCCCGTGGATCGTGATGTCAGCCTTTGGTACGCTCGTCGTGCTTCTGACCCTTGTCACCTTCGTGGGAGAGGCCATTCGCGAGTCGTTCGATCCCAAGAAATTCACACTCTACAAATAGACATCCTGCATCCTGGAGAACATGGCATGACAAGAAGACATGGCTGGAAGGGCTTGTTGCTGGTAGTGGCGGCGCTGCTCAGTGCCTGCGGCGGTTCCGAGCAGGAGAGCGTGCCCGACTCCGGTCTCGACAATTCCCAGGAGGTACTGGACTTCTACGCGTCGCGCCCTGATCTGTTCACGTTTGCCACTCCCGCTGATCTGCCCGCCGATCTGGTGTGGGAGACCGGCATGGACGAGCCGGAGATCGGGTCGCCGGAAGCCACCAAGGGCGGCACCTATTACGAGTCCATTGAAGATTTCCCGCCCACCTTGCGCTTCACCGGTCCGGATTCGAATTTCTCTTCACGCTCCTGGATCAGCGGCTTCTACCGCATGCCCTGGGTGGTGCCGCATCCGAACACCGGCAAGTACATTCCCGGCATCGCCGAGAGCTGGGCGGTCGATCAGGCGAACAAGAAGGTCTACATTCGCATCAACCCCACGGCCACGTGGACCGACAACGAGCCCATCACCTCCGATGATGCCCTGTTCGCATTCTTCTTCTATTTGTCCGAGTACATTCAGGCGCCATTCTCGAACAATCATTACAGCAACGAATACACCAATATCACCAAGTTCGACGATCACACCTTCGCCATCACCATGACCACGGCCAAGCCGGACATGGCGGAATACGCCTTGTTTCTGGGCCCGGTGCCCCAGCATTTCTACAAGGAACTGGGCACGGATTATCCCGAGCGCTATCAGTGGCGTTACGAGCCCCACGCCGGCGCCTATTTCATCGACGACCAGAACATCGACATGGGCGTGCGCATCGTGCTGGAGCGCAAGCAGGACTGGTGGGCAAAGGACCTGAAGTACTGGCGCTACCTGTTCAACCCGGATCGCATCAACCTCTCCGTGATCCGCGATGCCTCCAACCGCTACGAAGCCTTTCGTCGCGGTGATGTGGACATGATGCGCGTGGCCACGGCCGAGATGTGGTACGACAATCTGCCGGACAGTGATCCGGATGTGGCCGGCGGCTACATTCACAAATCCACGTTCTACAATGGTGGCCCGCGCAGCAACTGGGGCCTGTGGATGAACGCCTCGCGGCATCTGCTGGACAATCAGGACGTGCGCCTGGGCATACACTACGCCGCCAACTGGCAGCTGGTGATCGACAATTATTTCCGCGGTGACATGGAGCGCCTGCGCACGCAGAACGATGGCTACCCTGACTTCACGAATCAGGATGTGGAGCCGCGTCCCTTCGACATCGCCCTGGCTGAACAGCATTTCGCAGCGGCTGGATTCACCCAGCGGGGGCCGGATGGCATTCTTGTGAACGCGGCGGGCGAGCGCCTGGCGTTCACGCTGAGTACCCACTACGACCGCTTCGCGGATGTGTTCACGATTCTCAAGGAAGAAGCCATCAAGGCAGGCCTGGAACTGCGCATCGAGATCCTCGATGGCGCGGCGGGCTTCCGCAAGGCACAGGAGAAGCAGCACGACATCTACTTCGTGAGCTTCGCCCCGGCGCTGTCCATGTATCCCGACTACTGGCAGTACTTCCACTCGGACAATGCCTACGACGATGCCTTCCTTGATGATGGCAGTGTGAACCCCGACCGCAAGGTGAAGCCGCAGACCAACAATCTGCAGATCGTGGCCGACTTCGAGCTGGACCAGTGGATCACCGAGTATGACGACTCGGAAGACAAGCAGCGCATGATCGAGCTGTCGCACATGATCCAGCAGCGCCACCACGAGTATGCGTCCTTCTCGCCGGGCTTCGTCGAGACCTTCTACCGCACCGCCTACTGGCGCTGGGTGCGCTGGCCGGAAGGTTTCAACTTCCGTTTCACCAGCACGCCCCAGGAAATGTTTGCCCACTGGATCGACACGGACATGAAGGAAGCGACGCAGGCCGCCCGCAGCGCCGGCACGACTTTCGAGCCCGTGATCGAGATTTACGACCAATACCAGGGCCTGCAATGAGTCATCTGCCTGTCGCGTCTTCTCTGCGCTCCCTGCGACTGCTCGCGCTGCTGGCCTGTGCCTCGGTGCTGGCGGCCTGTGGTGGCGAATCAGCGCCCACGGGTGCGCCTGTCGATGCGGCTGCCGACATCAGCGCCGACGTCCAGGCTTGGTACGCCGCTCGGCCCGAGCTGATCGCGTTCAAGACCGCAGCGGACATCCCCGCCGACCTGGTCTGGGAAGATGGCATGGGCCTGCCGGACATCGGCTCGCCCGAGGCCACCAAGGGCGGCACCCAGTATGAGTACATGCCGGATTTTCCGGCCACGTTGCGGGTGAATGGCCCGGATGCTTCGGGCGAGTTCCGGCGCTGGATTCTGGACTACGTGGCACTGTCGCTGGCGCAACGCCACCCGAACGAATTCGAGTTTCATCCAGCCATCGCTACGCAGTGGGCGGTGGACTTCCCGAACAAGACGGTCTACGCGAAGCTCAACCCTGACGCACGCTTCACCGACGGTGAGCCCATCACCGCCGACGACTTCCTGTTCATGTTCTATTTCTTCCTGTCCGAGCACATCAACGATCCGTGGTCGGCCAACTGGTATTCCACGCAGTACAGCAACATCAGCAAGTACGACGACCACACCATTTCCATCAGCATGACGGAAGCCAAGCCCGACATGGCGGCGCTGGCCCTGAGCCTGTCGCCGGTGCCCGAGCACTTCTATCAGGAGCTTGGCCCGGACTTTACCGAGCGCTACCAGTGGCGCTTCGTGCCGCACGCCGGCGCGTACCAGATACTGTCCGAGAATGTGAACATGGGCGTCAACATCGTGATGACGCGGGTGGAGGACTGGTGGGCGAAAGATCTGAAGTTCTTCCGCAACCGCTTCAACATGGACCGCATCAGCTTCAACGTGATTCGCGACACGGCCAACCAGTTCGAGGCCTTCCGGCGTGGCGACATTGACCAGTTCAAGATCCGCACGGCCGACTACTGGTACGAGAGTCTGCCGGACACCGATCCGGAAGTCGCTGGCGGCTATATTCACAAAGCCACGTTCTACAATGACGGTCCGCGTGCGCCCTGGGGCATCTGGGTCAACACCTCGCGGCCGCACCTGGACAATCAGGACGTGCGCGTCGGAATTCATTACGCAGCCAATTTCGAGATGGTGCTGGAGCGCTATTTCCGCGGTGACTTCACTCGGCTGGACTCGGCCCAGGTGGGCTACGGCGAGTTCTCCAATCCCGATGTGAAAGCACGTCCCTATGACATCACCCTGGCGCGCGAACACTTCGCGAAGGCGGGGTTTGATCGCAGCGGACCGGATGGCATTCTCATGAATGCGGCGGGCGACCGGCTGTCCTTCACACTGTCCACCCACTACGAACGCTACCGCGACGTGTTCACCATTCTGCGGGAAGAAGCCGCGAAGGCCGGCCTCGAGTTCCGTCTGGAGATGCTGGACGTGGCCGCAGGCTCGCGCAAGGCCCAGGAGAAGCAGCACGATATGTACTTCATGGCCTTCAATTACGGGCTGGAAATGTACCCGCGTTACTGGGATTCCTATCACTCGGACAATGCTTACGATGACGCCTTCCTGGAAGACGGCAGCGTCAATCCGGCGCGAGTGGTGAAGACGCAGACCAACAACCTGGAAGTGTTCGCGAACTATGAAATGGATCAGATGATCGACCGCTATGTGGCCTCGTCTGACCGCGCCGAAATGATCGACCTGGCCCACCGCATGACGCAGATGCATCACGACCAGGCCTCGTTTGTGCCGGCGTTTGTCGAACCTTTCTACTGGCATGCGTCCTGGCGCTGGGTGCGCTGGCCTGCTGACTTCAACGTGCGTTACTCCAGCTATGCCGAAGACGCCTTCGTGCACTGGATCGACATGGACATGAAAGAAGCGACGCTTGCCGCACGCAGCGCGGGGCAGACCTTCCCGCCGCAGATCAATGTCTATGACCAGTACTTTCAGCAGTAGGCCCCTATGTCGGACGTGATTCTTTCAGTCAGAAATCTCATCACCGAGTTCGCCACGGACGAAGGCCGCGTGCTCGCCGTGGACGATGTCAGCTTCGACCTCAAGGCAGGCCAGACCCTGGGCATCGTCGGCGAATCAGGCTGCGGCAAGAGTGTGACGGCCTTGTCCATCATGCGCCTGCTGCCCCAGCCGGTCGGCCAGATCATGGGGGGCGAGATTCTGCTGCAGGGTCAGAACCTCGTCAGCATGAGCATCGAGCAGATGCAGAAGGTGCGCGGCGCCCGCATCGGCATGGTGTTCCAGGAACCGATGACGGCCCTGAATCCCGTGCACACCATCGGCCGCCAGCTGACCGAAGTGTTGCTGCTGCACAAGAAGATCAGCAAGGAGCAGGCAATTCGCGAAGGCGTGGAGATGCTCGCCAAAGTGGGCATCCCGGCGCCTGACATCCGCATGACCGAGTACCCCCATCAACTGTCAGGCGGCATGCGCCAGCGCGTGGTGATCGCCATGGCCCTGGCCTGCCAGCCGGCCCTGCTGATTGCAGACGAGCCGACCACCGCGCTGGATGTGACGATTCAGGCGCAGATTCTGGAACTCATCAAACAATTGCAGAATGACATGGGCATGTCGGTGATCCTGATTACCCACGACCTGGGTGTGATCGCCGAGACTTCTTCGGAAGTGGTGGTGATGTATGCCGGCAAAGTGGCCGAGAAAGGCAGCGTCTATGACGTGTTCGACCGCCCAAAGCACCCATATACCCGGGGCCTGCTGGAGTCGATTCCACGCCTGGACACGCCGCCCAAGTCGCGACTGACCATCATCCCGGGCATGGTGCCCGGCCTGCTGGACATGCCCAAGGGCTGCCGTTTCGAGAATCGCTGCCGTTATCGCAAGGATGCCTGCCTCGTCGCGCCGCCGCCTGCTGAGCACATTGCTGCCGGGCACGAAGTGGCCTGTTTCGAGTGGCGTGAATTGCGCGTGAATACGGCGACCGGCAGCGGTGGTGACAGCGCCGGCTTCAAGCGTTGTGCCATAGGGAGTACCGTGGCATGAGTGTGATTCCTCTGAGCAATTCCTCGGTGCAACCTCTGTTGCAGGTGCGCGACCTGAAGATGCACTTCCCCGTGAAGGAAGGCATCTTCATGCGCACGGGCAAGTTCAACAAGGCGGTGGATGGCGTGAGCTTCGACATCATGCCGGGTGAGACCCTCGGTCTGGTGGGCGAGTCCGGCTGCGGCAAGTCCACGCTCGGGCGCTGCATCGCGCGCCTGTACCAGCCCACGGCTGGACAGATTCACTTCAAGGGCACCGATCTCGCCACGCTGGGACGCAAGGCGATGATGCCGTTTCGCCGCGACATCCAGATGATCTTCCAGGACCCGATGGAGTCTTTGAATTCCCGCCACACCGTGGGCGAGATTCTGGAAGAGCCGTTCATCGTGCACAACATGGGCGACAAGGTCTGGCGACGGCAGCGCGTCGCCGAGCTGTTGGAACTTGTGGGCCTGCCGGCGCGCTCGGCCACCCGCTATCCCTTCGAGTTTTCAGGTGGGCAGCGCCAGCGCATCGGCATCGCGCGGGCTATCGCGTTGAACCCGAAACTGATCATCTGTGACGAGCCCGTTTCGGCGCTGGACGTGTCCATCCAGAGCCAGATTCTCAATCTGCTGATCGACCTGCAGAAGGAATTCAATCTTTCCTATCTGTTCATCGCCCACGACCTCGCGGTGGTCAAGCACATCTCCGACCGCATCGCCATCATGTATCTGGGGCGCATCGTGGAGAGCGGCGAAGGAGAGAGCATCTACCGCACCGCGCGGCACCCATACACACAGTCACTGATCTCGGCGATTCCCGTGCCCGACCCGCACCACACCTCGCACCGCCAGATTCTGGTGGGCGATGTGCCTTCTCCGATCAATCCGCCCTCGGGGTGTGCGTTCCATACGCGCTGCCCCAAGGTGATGGATATCTGCAAGACCGCCGCGCCTGCATTGACGCAGGACCATCAGCCCGTGTCCTGTCACCTGTATCCGGTGTGACTTCGGTCACTCGCCGGGCCATGGCCTTTGGCTATAGTGCGCTCAACAGAATTCGTGGGAAGTATTCCCACGCAATGAAGTTCTGCACGCGCAAGCAACTCAAACAGGAGAGGACATCGTGGAATTTCTGATCAAGTCGGCAAGATGGCTGGTGGCACTGTGTCTGCTGAGTTCAGCGGGATTTGCACAGGCTCAGTATGGGGTTGTCGAAAAGCTGGTGTTGAGCCCGGGCATCCTCACGGATCGCAGTCTGGTGAAAGTGCAGGTCAAGGGGCTGGTTGGCAGTCCTTGCGAGATCGTGGAAAGCTCAGTTGTCATCGAGGGTGGCCGCGTCGTAGTTGACACGTCCATTCGCGGCAATCCCCTTGCCATCTGCATCGCGGTCATCGTGCCGCTGGACTACACCGAAGTGATCGGCGCGCTGGCGCCCGGCGCTTATACCGTCGAGGCGCGCATCAATGGGGTGGCGTCTGGCCCCCAGGTGCCGTTCACGGTCGTGGCCGCTGCCCCGCAATTTTCGCTGTCGCCACCCACTGGCACTTACACCGCCAATCAGCTGTTCGATTTCGCCATGATTCTGGAACGTGAAGGCAGCATCGTGTCCGGAAAAGCGACGCTGTCAGGGAAGAACAAGGGCAGTGCAGCACGCACAGACGTCTCGGCAGCATTGACGCAGTGTTTGCAGCAGCACCGACTTTCGCCGAGTGGGAAAGTGCTGCGCTGTCCTGGAATGTTGGGACTTGTGGGGGTGGGGAGCCATACACTGGATGTGAGTCTGACGCTCGACACGCTGGAAGTGGTGCGCGACACCGTGACATGGACGGTGCTGCCGGTAGTGCCCTGAGGCAGCTCTTGTAGGAGCGGGCCTTGCCCGCGAACCTGGACCTGCATCGCACGCACTTCCAGCGTGCTAGTGCTGCAACGGTTTCCCCTGCAGCTGAGCGCTTCTGCCCTTGCTGCAGTGACGGCACCTTCCGACTGAACGGGTTGCGGTTTTCAAGGCTCGACATGGCAAAGGACACAGAGCAAGACGTGCCGGCGCAGTGCTGCGGACCGTCTGCCGCCTGGATGGCGGCAGACGAGCCCCCA
>CAMCRC010000087.1 GCA_945877175.1 Klebsiella pneumoniae
CGGGCAAGCCCGCTCCCACAGCTTCGTCAGAGTGGCATTTCCTTTTCGAAGAACGCACGCACCGTCTGCACGTCGATGGCAATGCGGGCCTGCAGCTCGTCCAAGGATGCGAATTTCTGCTCCTCGCGAATCTTGTGGCGAAAAATCACTGTGATTTTCTCGCCGTAAAGATCGCTGTCGAAATCCAGCAGATGCACTTCCAGCACAGCCTTGTTGCTGTCCGACACCGTGGGCCGGTAGCCAATGTTCGCAGCGCCCTTCAGAAAGCGCTCGGCCAGATCTTCGTTGTTCACCTGCACATCGCAGGCATAGACCCCGTGCAAAGGGAGCGTCTTTCGGTTCAGTTTCACATTGCAGGTGGGGAAACCCAGATCACGCCCGAGCTGCTGACCTTTGACCACGGTGCCGGAAATGCCATAGGGGCGATTGAGCAGCAACTCCACCAGCTCAAAATCCCCCTTCTGCAACTGCTGGCGCACGAAGGTGCTGCTGATGCGAACGCCCTGGTGCTCGCAACTGGCTGACTCGAGCAACTCGAAGCCAAACGATTTGCCAAAGGCCTGCAGCATGGCAAAGTCGCCGCGGCGCTTGTGCCCGAAGCGGAAATCATTGCCAATGATCAGACAGACAATCCCCAGCCCGTTCACCAGAAATTCTTCGATGTAATCTTCCGCACTCTGCGCCTGCAGGGTGGCATCGAAGCGCAGCCTGCACACCACGTCCACGCCCTGTTCCTCCAGCAGCGTCAGCTTTTCTTCCAGTTCACTAAGACGCGCCGGGCATTCTTGAGAAGACGCCGCAAAGAATTCCTCCGGATGTGGTTCGATCAGCACGACGACGCAAGGCACGCCGTACTCGGATGCCTTGCTGCGCAGCTGCTGCAGAATCAACTGGTGGCCGGTGTGCACGCCATCGAACTTGCCGATGGTGGCGACACTCGACTGGTAGTGCTGCCGGAATTCGGCAGCGTCCTCGAAGACTTTCATGGCTTGTGGTTGCGCACGCGCTCCTGACCCTTCACGAAGAACACTCTGGCCCAGATCGCCAGAAAAATGGCCACGACCAGCTGTCCCATCGCGGCAGTCATGCCCGAATCCGTCTCGGCCTGCATCGCAATCAGGACAATATTGGCAAGTGTGCTCAGTGCCATGGTTCCCAGCACGCCGGAAAGAAGCAATTGCAAAACGCCGATCATGCGGTCCATACAATCCTCACAGGGTCAGAGAGCTGGCCTTCAGCCGACGGTCAAGACCAGCTTTCCCAGCATGGTGCCGGATTCCAGCTTGGCATGGGCTTTCAGCAGATTCGCAGCGGTCAGCGCACCGTAGTGCTCGGTACGGGTGTGCCGCAGCAAGCCGGCATCCAGCAGCTTCGCCGCCTCGTTCAGCAACACACCCTGCTCGGCGATGTCGGCTGTCTGGAATCGTGATCGCGTGAACATGAATTCCCAGCTGATTGACACACTCTTTGCCTTGAACAGATTGATATTGACCGGCTGGTTGGATTCAGTGTCCACGATCAGGCAGATCCTGCCCTGCGGCAGAATGACGTCGGCCATGCCATGCCAGTGCTGAGCGGTGCCCACCAGGCACAGGATGTAGTTCACGCCGCTGCAACCGATCAGCTTGAATTCATCGGCCAGCGCCTCGCGGTGATTGATCACCTCGTCTGCCCCCATCTCCATGCACCACTTTTCCGTTTCCGGGCGCGAGGCGCTGGCGATTACATGCAGTCCAGCGAGATTCTTGGCCAACTGAATGGCTATTGAACCCACGCCACCGGCGCCACCAATGATCAGGATGGACTTGCCCTTGTTCGCGCTACGGTCCTTGGCAATGCCCAGACGTTCGAACAATGCCTCCCAGGCCGTGATGGTTGTCAGAGGCATGGCGGCTGCATCGTCAAAGGAAAGGCTCGCGGGCTTGTGGCCAACAATGCGTTCGTCGATCAGATGGTATTCGCTGTTGCAGCCTGCACGCGTCACATCGCCTGCGTAGAACACTTCATCTCCCGGCTTGAACAAGGAACACTGATCGCCAATGGCTTCCACCACGCCGGCGCAGTCCCAGCCGAGGATGCGCGGCTGCTCCAGGCGACTGCCTGCCGCCATGCGGATCTTGGTATCCACCGGGTTGACGGAGACAGCACGTACGCGCACCAGCAGGAAGCGCCCGGTAGCGACGGGGGTGGGGATATCGACATCCTGCAGGGCCTGCGGATCAGTCACTGGCAGCGAATTGTGGACTCCAACGGCTTTCATGGTTCTCCCTCTTTGTTTTTCTTCAAGAATTTTCTCGCTCAAGGAGCATCTGTGAGTGCCGGCGAGTGTGGGCGGCTATTATGGCACTGCCCGGGCGGCTGCCACAATCAGCGCTTGGCTCCGCAGGGCCCCGTGCTGGCTATCGCGCAAAGGCCGCTGTTATGATGCCGGCTCGGCGACCGTGCGGATCACACCATGCTTGGCAAAGTCCTTTTGACCATCTTTATAGTCCTGCTGGGCCTGATCTGGTTGCGCCAGTTGCGGCAGCAGAAACGCAGGGACACTGCCTCCGCCGGGCACCAGCTCCCAGGCCCTGCAGTCGCCGCCCCTGCACTCAATGACTACCGCTTCACTGCCTGGCTCTTCCTTGCATTGATACTCGGCATCGGGAGTTACCTCTACTATCTGCAGTGGCAGGAAGACAGCACCGTCTTGCAGATCCTGCTGCACCGGGAAGGCAACAGCGCGCCTGTGACCTACGAGGTGCGCAGGGACCAGCTGGAAACACGCGCCTTTACTACGGTAGAAGGCGTGCGCGTGACCGTGGCCGCCAGCGAGCGCATGGAAGTCATCGGATTGTAGGCATCTTCATGAGCAAACACTCGCCGACAGACGACCACGATGCCAAACCCCTGCCTGTGGGTGGCGGACTGAAAGCCGTGCGCTATGTCATGTCCATCGCCGGGGAAGTCGGTCCGCGCCGGCTGGCCGAAACAGTCCGCTCCAGGAACACCTGCAAGGCCTGCGCGTTTGGCACGGGCGGTCAGCGTGGCGGACTGCACAACGAACACAATGTCGGCATCGAAATCTGCAACAAGAACATCCAGGCGCAGTCCAGCGACCTGCGTCCGGCGATCCCCCCCGCCCTGTTCGAAGACAACACACTGGATGAACTCGCGCAGCTCAGTGGCCGTGAACTGGAAGCGCTCGGCCGCCTGGGACATCCGCTTTACAAAGCGCCGGGGGCGGACCGCTATCGCATCATCAGCTATGACGAGGCCATCGCCCGTATCGCACAGCGCCTGCGCAGCACCTCTGCGCAGCGCAGCTTCTTTTACGCCTCGGGCAGGTCGTCCAATGAAGCCGCCTTCATCCTGCAGTTGTTCGCACGTCTGTATGGCAGCAATCACGTGAACAACTGTTCTTATTACTGCCATCAGGCATCGGGTGTCGGGCTGCAGGCTGCCATCGGTACGGGCACCGCGACGGTGCAGTATCAGGACTTGCCACAGGCAGACACGTTTTTTGTCATCGGTGCCAACCCGGCCTCCAATCACCCGCGCTTTCTCAAGGTATTGATCGAATGCCGCCGTCGCGGCGGCCAGGTAATCGTCATCAACCCGACGCGGGAACCCGGGCTGCTGCGCTTTGCGTCACCCAGCAACCTGCGTTCGATGATCGTCGGGGGCGCCCCGATCGCGTCGCTCTACGTGCAGCCCCATGTCGGAGGCGACCTGGCACTGATGCAGGGCATCGCGAAAGCCGTACTTGAGAATGGCGGCGAAGACCGTCACTTCATCGCGCAGCATTGCCTGGGTTTCGAAGACTACGCCGCGCATCTGCGGGCCCTTTCGTGGCCAGCGCTGTGCGAAGAATCAGGGGTGGAAGAAGCGCAGATTCGGCTGCTGGCAACGCTCTACCAGAACAGCCCGCACTGCGTGTTCAGCTGGGGCATGGGCATCACCCATCATTCCCACGGCGTGGAGAATGTCGAAGCCATCAGCAACCTGGCACTGCTGCGCGGCATGCTGGGAGGCCCCGGCAAAGGCCTGCTGCCGCTGCGCGGACACAGCAATGTACAGGGCGTGGGTTCCATGGGCGTGACGCCAGCGCTGAAGGAACAGGTCTTTGCACGTATCGAGTCAACACTGGGCGTGCGCCTGCCCACCGAATCCGGCATGGACACGCTCGCCTGCATGCGTGCAGCACTGGCAGGGCAAGTGGATCTGGCGTTCCTGCTGGGCGGCAATCTCTACGCCGCCAGCCCGGATTCCCGTTTTGCCGCCGCCGCACTGGCCGCCATCCCCTTCAAGGTGCAGATCAATTCCACGTTGAATCTGAGCCATGTCCATGGCCTGGGCGACGAATGCATCGTGCTGCCGATCCGCGTGCGTGACGAAGAAACGCAGCCGACCACACAGGAATCCATGTTCAATTTCGTTCGCCTGAGCGACGGAGGCTTCGAACGTATAGAGGGACTGCGCTCGGAAGTGGAGATCATCAGCGCCATCGCTGCACAGGTAATCGCGCCTGAAATTCTGGACTTTGCCCGCTTTGCCGAGCATCGCGAGATTCGTCAGGCCATCGCGAAGATCATTCCCGGCTACGGGGCGCTGGGCGACATTGATGAAACAAAAACGGAATTCCATGTCGCAGGACGCGCGCTTGGCACGCCGATTTTCCCTGCGCCTGAAGGACGCGGACACTTTCGGGTACCCCGTGAAGATGCAGCACGCAATCGCCCGCTCGCCCGGGAGTTCACACTGACCACGGTCCGCAGTGAAGGGCAGTTCAATACAATCGTGTACACCGACAAGGATGTCTATCGGGGCCAGACGGAGCGGCACATTGTCATGATGCATCCTGCGGACATGCGGGAGGCGGGACTTGAAGAGGACATGCGTGTGACTCTTGAAAATGACACAGGAACAATCGCCGGGCTCAAGCTGAAGCCCTTCGACATTCGCCGCGGCAATCTCCTGATGTATTTCCCCGAAGCCAATGTCCTGGTGCCGCTGCAGACCGACCCGCGCAGTCAGACGCCCGGCTTCAAGTCGGTTCAAGTCAGTCTGCGGCGCGATGACAGTCCCACGGCGCGACATGCCTGATCAACCCCGCTGAGCTGACGTTCTGTCGAATCGGTGGTCGGTTTTCAGAATTTGCTGCTAGACTCCAAGTCATTCCTCCTGTTCGAATGACCACGATCATGTTCCTGCGCTGCCTGACATTCCTGCTGTTGTTGCTTCCCGGCATGCTCCATGCCACGGAAGAACACATCGTGCTGGAAGATGGCAGCACAGTGAAAGTCTTCCTTTTCTATCCCAAGACAGCAGGCGAAGGCCCGTGGCCGCTGACCGTACTCATGTCTGGCGGTGTTGCCAACGAATATATTGTCCGCGCTCAGTTCTGGCTGGGTTACGAACTGGCGAGTCGCGGCTGGGTGATCGCCGTGCCCGTAGCGCCGGACGAGAACGCCTTCTTCGGCGAGAACGGTGAGAAGATTCCTGAAGTCATCGCGCAGTTGCAGACCTACCCCGCCATTGAGGTGGGAAAGACCTTGCTGGTGGGCGTTTCCAAAGGTGGCAGCTCCGCACTCGAAATTGCAGGCCGCAGCCCCGAGAACTATTACGGGGTGGTGGCGGTTCCGGGCATCGTGCGCGAGGGGGCTGAGGTTGGCGATCTGAAAGAGCTGCCCGTGTTCATCCGCATTGGCGAGGACGACTATCTGCGCTGGGACGAGCAACTGCCACGTATTGCCGAAGCGCTGTCGGAAGCGGGCGCCCGTGTCGATGCCAAGCTGGAACCTGGTGCCAGCCATGTGTTCCCCATCAACTGGGATGAACTACAGCCCTGGCTCGACACCCTGCGTTGATTCCTTGCGCTGAAACGCTTTCGGCGCGCTTTCAGCTGTTGCTCTGCATCCAGTAGTCCTTTACTCGTGCATCCCTGATCTCGACGAACAATTGCTCCTGGTATTCTTTTTCCACGTCCACATGAAAGAGCAGGAACAGGCCGACTTCCGTTTCCACCTTGCTGGATTTCGAGTAGCGCCATACTTCCGACCCATCCTCGTAGCGTGTGATGCGCTCGGGATCTCCGAAGCTGCTCAGTACCCAGTCAGCTGAAGTGCTGCCACGTTCGATGCGTGCGACCTGCCCCTCGCTCCAGGGCGATACGCCCTCCTGTCGATCGGAATCCACCGTGAACAGACAACCCGTCATGCTCAATACCCCCAATGTCAGCAACAGCCTTGCCACCATGTCGACCTCCCCGCCCGCGCGTGTGTGATTGATGCGATGTTTCACATCTTACGGGTCGAGACTGAATCGCAGCTGAATTGCGCGCCGAGGCTGGCAAAGTCTTTTCCCATTGCTCCGGAATTCCACTATCATCGCCGGCACTGCCGCCCACCCCTTTGAACAGGAGCACCACCCGTATCATGTACACCTTCATCAAGATCATTCACATGTCCTTCGCCATGATCTCCGTGCTTGGCTTTCTGGCCCGCGGCATTCTCAAGATCAACGAATCACCGCTGGTGGACAAGAAACTGGTCCGCGTGCTGCCGCATGTCATCGACACCGTGCTGCTGGCAAGCGCCATCGCACTGGTCATCATGTCGGGGCAATATCCCTGGGTGGCCCCATGGGTATCGGCCAAGATCCTCGGCCTGGTCGTGTACATCGGACTGGGGGTTGTGGTCATGCGCACTGCGAAGACGCGTCAGACTCGCATCGCGGCCTTCGCTCTGGCACTGATCACCGCTGGCTATGTGTTCATGGTTGCCGGAACGAAAACAATTTTCTGAAACGAACAGTTTCAGGCTTGACTAAAACTTTCAGAAGCATAGACTGCGCGCCATCTTCAACCTGATCGAGATTTACCGAAAAAATGTTTACTTCACGCACCCACAGCACTGTCAGCATGCAGACATCGACCACCGTCGATGTGCGCGTGCTGCACATTTGCGTGAGCAAGTCCCGGGAGGGCGGCTTGGAGTAGACTTTTGATTCAATAATTATTGAGTAATGAAAGGCCTCTGAGTTCCCACCGAACTCCGAGGCCTTTTTTTTGGCCTGTCGAAAACAGATGTGCGGCCCACAGGGGCTGTGCAGAGGGGGACCTATGTCTGAAAAAAGTCCATTGATCGCCGCATCACTGCGTCGCAATGTCCGCATCATTCTTGCGCTGGCATTCTTTCACATGTTCATGCTGATCGTGCCGGTAATCGTGCCCTTCTTCGAGTCCAAGGGCCTGAGCCTCAGCGAGATCTTCTACCTGCAGGCCGTGTATGCGGGCATCATCGTGTTGCTTGAGGCACCCTCAGGCTGGCTTGCCGATCGCTTCGGCCGCCGCACCGTGCTGCTGATCGGCAGTGTCGCGCATGGCGCCGGGTATCTGTGGCTGGTATTCGCCGACAGCTACGTGCAGTTGATGATCTTCGAGTTCCTGCTGGGCATTGCTGCCAGCATGATGTCTGGCGCCGACCTTGCCATTCTCTATGATACGGAGAGAGCGCTGTCGGATTCCGAGGACTCGCACACGGGCAGCATCGCCCACCTGTCTTCCACCAAGGCGTTTGCCGAAGGCGCAGGCGCACTGGCCGGTGGCGCGCTGGCGCTCGGTTCCTTTGACCTCATGGTACTGGCCCAGGCGGGCGTGTCCTGGGTCTGTCTGGTACTGGCGCTGCTGCTGGTGGAGCCACCCATTCGCGAGACCCCTGGCAGCAAGCCCCTGCGCGGATTCAAGGCAATCTATGCACACCTCATGAAGGGCGACAAAGTCCTGCGACAGACTTTCTTCGCGATACCGCTGTACAACCTCTGCACCTTTCATGTGGCCTGGCTGGTGCAGCCTTACTGGGAAGAACAGGGACTTTCGCTGCTCGTGTTTGGTGCACTGTGGTTTGCCCAGAGCCTGACGGTGGGTATGGCCAGCCAGTGTGGCCACTATCTGGAAAAAACCAGGGGACCAGTGTTCACCTTGTTCCTGATCGGCCTGCTGCCGATTGTCGGGCACTTCGGCATGGCGTGGCTGCAGGGGTGGTGGGGTATTGCCGTGTGCTTCATCCTGTTCTTCTGCCGGGGTCTCTACCAGGTGATCATGGTCAATGCACTCAACCGGCGGGTTCCGGGCAATGTACGCGCAACGGTCAATTCTCTGACCAGCCTGACGTTCCGCTTCGGCTTCATCCTGACCGGGCCGCTGATCGGGTATGTGGCAGAGACGAAGGGGCTGCACACTGCACTCGGCGTGCTGGGCGTAGCATCCATCGTGACTTTCCTGCTGATCATGCTGCCACTGATCTCGACCGTGAAAGTGCTTCAACAGAAGAAATCGGCAGCTGTCTGAGCCGCACGAACGGCGCACGTGCATCAAAATGGTGCACGTGCGCCGTCTGCTTTGGTGCGGCCGCACGGGGTTGGTGCTGATCTGTGCGCCATGCTAAAGTCTCCTCGCCTGGTCCATGGCGCCGCAGACTTCTTGCAGGCCAACACAACGATGCTGGAGACACACCAATGAAACTTATCACCGCGATTATCAAGCCCTTCAAATCCGACGATGTCCGTGAAGCGCTGCAGGAACTCGGCGTGAACGGCATGACCGTTACAGAAGTGAAAGGGTTCGGCAGACAGAAAGGCCACACAGAGCTTTATCGGGGAGCCGAATATGTCATCGACTTCCTGCCCAAAGCCAAGATAGAAATTGCGGTCTCGGACGAACTGGTGGAGCCTGCCATCGAAGCCATCTGCAAGGCAGCCAACACTGGTCAGATCGGCGACGGCAAGATTTTCGTCACTCCCCTCGAACAAAGCATTCGCATCCGGACCGGGGAAACCGGCAACGACGCGCTCTAAGGACATCCAGCATGACAACAACAAGAAACATCCTTGCCAGCACTCTCTGCCTGCTGACTGCGGCACTGCCCGCAGCCGCGTTTGCCGCCGAAGGGGACATTGACGGTGCCAACACCGCCTGGATCCTCACTGCCACAGCCCTCGTGCTGTTCATGACCATTCCCGGACTGTCACTGTTCTACGCCGGACTGGTGCGAACCAAAAACGTA
>CAMCRC010000088.1 GCA_945877175.1 Klebsiella pneumoniae
GGATCCGCGATGCAGCGCTGCACTTCACTCAGAATGTCTGCATGACACGGCACACCCATCAGTCTGGAACGGATAGGATTCAGGAAGTGGCAATGCAACTCGGTCTGACTGAGGATGCCATCATCGTGAATGTACAGGGTGATGAGCCTCTCATACCGCCTGCGGCCATCAATCAGGTGGCACGCAATCTGCTGGTCCACGAAGATGCCGGCATAGCGTCCCTTTACGAAGAGATCGACTCGAGCCATGAGTTCCAGAATCCCAATGCTGTGAAAGTGGTGACAGACCTGCATGGGCATGCGCTGTATTTCAGCCGTTCGCCGATTCCCTGGTGCAACCCAGCTAACCCGGCACCCCTGGTGTATGGCAAGCGGCATATCGGTATATATGCCTATCGAGTGGGCACTTTGAACCGTTATGTCACCTGGCCTCAGGTGCCGTTGGAGATTGCCGAGCGTCTTGAGCAACTGCGCGCAATGAGCCACGGCGTTCGCATTCACATGGACAGGGCGGCAGACAAGATACCTCCCGGCGTGGACACCCAGGCTGATCTTGATGCAGTGCGCGCATTCCTGCTCGCCACGGGCCAGTGAGGGGGTACTGGTGAGCAAAACCGTGTGTGTTCTCATGGTGTGTCTGGGCAACATCTGTCGTTCGCCAACTGCCCATGCAGTTTTTTTGCAGCGCGTTGCCAGTGCGGGTTTGCAAACGCAGATTCAGGTGGATTCCGCCGGCACAGGGGACTATCACATCGGCGCAGCACCAGATGCCCGTGCAATTTCTGCTGGCGCTACCCGAGGGTATGACTTGACAGGGCTGCGTGCACGACAGGTGCGAGCCAGCGATTTCGAACACTTTGACCTGCTTCTGGCGATGGACGACAACAATCTGCGTGATCTTCAGCGGCAGTGCCCGCCCGCACATCGACATAAATTGCACCTGTTCATGGCTTTCGCGGGATCACAGAACAGCAGCGTTCCAGATCCATATTACGACGATGCTCCCGCGTTCCAGCACGTGCTCGATCTTGCCGAAAGTGCTGCAGACGGGTTGCTGGCCCACATTCGCGCCAACTTGTTGAGCTGAGCCATGCAGGAAAACGTTGAACTACAGGCATTGAATACCTTCGGACTGTCTGCAAGGGCGCGCTTTTTCTGTGTTGTTGACACACTGGCGGCGTTGCAGGACGCGTTGCGATTTGCGCATGAAAAGCAACTGCCTGTTTTCATACTCGGTGGCGGCAGCAATATTCTGTTGCGCGACAATGTGCCTGGTCTGGTGCTGCACATGCAGATCAAGGGCATCCACAAACTCTCGGAAGCGGAAGGCTCGGTGCGGGTGGAAGTATCCTGTGGCGAGAACTGGCACGCTTTCGTCACTTTCTGCCTCGCGCAAGGCTGGCATGGTCTGGAGAATCTGGCATTGATTCCGGGCAGCGTGGGCGCGGCTCCCATTCAGAACATCGGCGCTTACGGGGTGGAGGCGGGCGAGCTTATTGAGTCCGTGACTGCTCTGAATGTGTTGACTGGCGAGATTGAAACGATTGCTGCCGCTGATTGCGCGTTCGCGTATCGCGACAGTGTCTTCAAACGGCAATACAAGGGCAGCAGAATCATCCTTCGGGTGGTATTTCTGCTGCATCGCTCAACCAAGGTGAATGTCAGCTATGCCTCGCTTGCGCAGGCTCTTGCAGGCACGCTGGCGCCGCAGCCAGCGGATGTCTTTGCGGCAGTGGTGGCAATTCGCCGCAGCAGACTTCCCGACCCGGCTCAGCTTGGAAATGCCGGCAGCTTCTTCAAGAACCCCGTGATTGGCATTTCTGAGTATGCAAATCTGCAGCTGCACCATGCTGACCTGCCGGGACACGAATCCAGGGATTCTGCAGTCCGGCAGGTAAAGGTGCCGGCAGCCTGGCTGATCGAACGCGCCGGCTGGAAGGGAAGGCGACTTGGACAGGCAGGGGTCTACGAGAAGCAGTCTCTCGTGCTGGTCAATCATGGCGCTGCCCGCGCCGAAGAGATTGTTGCGCTGGCGCATGCCATCATCCGGGATGTCGAGCAACAGTTCGGCATCCTGCTTGAGCCGGAAGTGCAATGGGTGCCGGGCACGCAGCACGGTGATTTCGCGATGTACTTGCCACAGGAGCTGTGATAAAAATCCAGCCGAGGCCTTCCATGAAGAAAACACCTGCCAACGACAACGTTATTCGCGTGCTGCTGATCGATGACTATCAGCTGCTGCGCCATGGCCTTGCTGCGCTGATCGACAAGGAGCCAGGCATGTGTGTGGTCGCAGAGGCCGACCATGTGGAAGATGCCCTGATGACGCTCAATCGCGTTCACGCCGAGATCGTGGTCATTCACCTGAAGACCGGTGGCCTCTCAGGCCTGGAGATGACTCAGCGCATGCTCCGTGCGCATCCGGCGCTGCGGGTCATCGTGATGATTCCGCTCAGTCTGGGTGTTCAACCTTCGCGCATGCTCCGAGCGGGCGCGGCTGCCTATGTGACGCCCTGCATCACCGAACAGGAAATGCTTTGGACCCTGCATCTGGTACATAGTGGCCAGCGTTGCATCAGTCCACGTATTGCATCGCATTTTGAGCGCCAGCCAGCTCTGGAACAGCGCTCCTCGCCTTTCGACCAATTGTCCGAGCGCGAACTGCAGATAGCCCTCATGCTGGTGGATCATCAGAAGGTCAACAAGATCTCCGAGCATCTGTGCATCAGCCGCAAGACCGTTTACAGCTACCGCTACAGAATCTTCGCCAAGTTGAATCTGAACAGTGATGTGGAGCTGACCATTCTGGCCGTCAAGCATGGACTCAGCGATGCCTTCAGCGCTGCCAGTGTCACACGTTAGTCCTGCATTCGAACCGAAGGCCATCATTGCCAGCCTGACAACTCGCCCGGGTGTCTATCGCATGTTCGACGGGCAGGGTGGCATTCTCTACGTGGGCAAGGCCCGCAATCTCAAGAAGCGCGTCGGCAACTATTTCCGAGCCTCGGGCCTGGACACCAAGACCATGGCGCTGGTGGCGCGCATCTGCAACATCGAAGTGACGATTACCCGAAACGAGACGGAGGCGCTGCTGCTGGAGCAGACGCTCATCAAGCAGTACAAGCCTCCCTACAACATCGAGCTGCGCGACGACAAGTCCTATCCCTACATCATGCTTACGAGCCGCGATGAGTTCCCGCGACTGGCCTTTTACCGCGGCCTCAAGCGTCAGGATGCCAGTTACTTCGGACCCTATCCCAGTGCCAGTGCAGTGCGGGAGAGTCTGGCAATACTGCAGAAAGTCTTTCGCTTGCGGCAGTGTGAGGACAGTTACTTTCGCAATCGTACCCGGCCGTGCCTGCAGCACCAGATTGGTCGTTGCACGGCGCCGTGCGTTGGACTTGTTGCGCCGGAGGATTACGCACAGGATGTGCATTTTTCGAAGTTGTTTCTGGATGGCAGCAGCGACAGGCTCATCAAGGAACTGACTGCACGAATGGAGGAAAAATCGGCGGCACTGGACTTCGAGCGTGCAGCCGCAATACGAGATCAGATCATTGACCTGCGCCGCATTCACGAGCAGCAGTATGTGTCGGATCAAAGCAGCGATGCCGATGTACTTGCTGCCGCCATGCAGGGGGGCTATACCTGCGTGCATTTGATCGTGATTCGTGGCGGGCGTCTCATTGGCAGCAAGAGCTTCTTTCCCCGTGACAAACTGGCGGAGAATGAAAGCGCCTTGCTCGAAGCGTTTATCGCGCAGTACTACGTGAAGGAAGACAACGCCGGCGCAATTCCCAGTGAGTTGATCATTGCCCCTGCCATAGAAGATGCGAAGGCCATGGCCGAGGCAATGAGCTACTGCGCGCAGAAATCCGTGAAGATCAGCAGCAGTGTGCGCGGGCATCGTGCCAGGTGGCTTGCAATGGCACTGACCAATGCCCAGCAGAGCCTCCTCAGTTTCGTCAGCAACAAGCAGAATGTGCAACAGCGCTTTGAACAGCTGCGCATCGCGCTCGATCTCGATGCCGTACCGCAGCGCATCGAATGCTTCGATATAAGCCATACATCCGGCGAGAGTCCAGTTGCCTCGTGCGTGGTATTTGATGTCAACGGCCCTCTGAAGTCGGACTACCGCCGCTTCAATATTGAAGGCATTACCGGAGGTGACGACTATGCAGCAATGGAACAATCCCTGCGCCGGCGTTATACCCGTGTGGCAAGGGAAGCGAGCGAGTCGGTCGATGGCGGCAAGGTGCCGGACATACTGCTGATCGACGGAGGCAAAGGGCAGCTGGCACAGGCCAGACGGGTCATTGATGATTGTCAGCTTGCCAGCGTGCAGCTTGTAGGCATTGCCAAAGGCATCAGCCGCAGGGCAGGGCAGGAGACACTGTTTCTGTCGCTGGGTGACCATGTGAAAGAGATCGTATTGCCGACGGAGTCCGTTGCCTTGCACCTTCTGCAACAGATTCGTGATGAAGCGCATCGCTTTGCCATTACCGGCCATCGCCAGCGCCGTGCCAAGACTCGAAATCAATCGCCGCTGGAGCAGATTCCCGGCCTTGGCCCGAAACGGCGCCGCGAGTTGCTCCGTCATTTCGGAGGTCAGCAGGAGGTTCAGCGTGCGAGTGAGGAGCAGTTGGCAAATGTTGCAGGAATCAGCAGCAAACTCGCCGCAGAGATTTATGCATGGCTGCATAATGAGTAGAATGCTGGTTTTTGGAATCCAGTGTGCACCTGCTTTACGCGCAGCTCCTTAGAGAAATAACGCCTCATGAACATTGCCAATCTGGTCACTGTGTCCCGCGTACTGATGATCCCCTTCGTCATCCTGCTGCACTATTCGGGTTTGCCTAACAGCAATCTGTTGGCGGGCGGCTTGTTTGCCATTGCCAGTCTCACGGACTGGCTCGATGGTTACCTGGCTCGCAAGCTCAATCAGACCTCTGCTTTCGGGGCGTTTCTTGACCCGGTTGCGGACAAGCTGCTGGTGGTGGCTGCGCTCGTGCTGCTTGTGGCCAATTACCCCAGCGTGTGGTTCGTATTGCCCGTGGCCATCATCATTGCGCGGGAAATCTTCGTATCGGCATTGCGTGAATGGATGGCCAACTGCAATCAGCGGGAGCTCGTAAAAGTAGGCTATATCGGCAAGGTGAAAACAACCGTGCAGATGATCGGCATTACAATCCTGATTGGGGTGGACCCACAGTCCCCGGTGTTCTTCGAACAGGTGGGATACTTGTTGATTTATGCTTCTGCAGTATTCAGTTTGTGGTCCATGATTCTGTATCTGCGAGCTGCAATGCCAACATTGAAGCTGTAATGCAGCACCCCTCAAATACACGAATGGAGCGCTTGACATAGTTTCTCATGCCATTAGAATAGGCGCCTCTTTCGGCCTGCAACGCTCGGTAATACTGGGCGACGGCAATGCAGGATGATGAAAGTTCTGGTCGCAACAAAGCATTTCGCGGCCGGTCAGACTGAAATGAATGCGGGAATAGCTCAGTTGGTAGAGCACGACCTTGCCAAGGTCGGGGTCGCGAGTTCGAGTCTCGTTTCCCGCTCCAATTTCACGTCGCTCCATCTCTCTTCCGGCCCTGTGACAGCGTATACATTGCGTCGGCCAGTTCAGCTGCACATCGGCTGCACAGATTTAGTTAGGACCTTTGGCTGGGTGGCAGAGTGGTCATGCAGCGGACTGCAACTCCGCGTACGCCGGTTCGATTCCGACCCCAGCCTCCACTTCACGTGCAATACTGTTTTGCCGTTTCAATGCGCGCGTCCTGACTCCATTGGCGATGTGTCATCCCAGATAGCCGTGCTGCGCCAACTGTACAGAGATACCATCCGGATCTCGAAAATACAACTGATCACCGCCACTTGTGCGATTCGCCGGATCCCGGCTGATATTCGATGGCAGTCCATGCTCGAGCAACTTTGCAGCCAGTGCATCGGCATCGTAATTGTCCACTCCAATGCACAGATGGTGCATGGTGCCCGGGTTGTTCAACTGATACAGCCCCAGAAAACTTTCGCTGCCGAGGCCCATATTGAGTCCACCGTTGGCGGGACGACTGATGATCTCCAGGCCAAGTACCCGCTGATAGAAATCCGCTGAGCGATTGACATCGGCAACTGACAACGATACATGATTCATGGAGCGACCCAGGGCAACCGGCACAGGCTGCTGCGCCGAGTGGCTGCCGCCTGCCATCATCATGCCGGTCAGACCGATCAGTGACGTCACCAGTTCTCGTCGGCTCATGGATTTTTGTTCAAAGCGTTCCACCAGTGTCTCGATTTCATTCAACATGCAATCTCTCCCTTTTTCCTGTGTTTGACTAGCCGGCTTTGTAGAGGAATACTGTGCGCCCTCAACAATAAAAAACAAATACAATTTTCGCAAAAGGCCCTGCATGTTTGTCTGGATTGAAGGAACTCCCATCGCGCAATGGGTGAGTCTGTCACTGTATGCGTATCCGTTCCTGCTCAGTGTCCACATCGTCGGACTTGCGGTAGTAGTCGGCATATTCATGATGCGGGACTTGCGACTGATCGGGTGTTTCAAGTCACTGGATCCCGTTGCGTTTCTGTCCCTTGGTCGTCTGGCGTGGACAGGATTCTTCTTCAATGCCGTTTCCGGTCTGATGCTCTTCACCTCCCAGGCCCTGACCTTCGCCGAAAACACAGCGTTTCTCATCAAGATTGCCTTCATTGTCGCCGGCATGGCGCTGGCGGGCGTCATTCACGCGCGACTGCGTGTCAGCCTGCTCGTCGGCAGTGCCGACATCAGCCGTTCCACACGCACCGTGGCCCTGTGCTCCTTGTTGACCTGGACGGGCGCGATCATCGCCGGTCGTCTTGTCGCCTATATCGTCTGACGGGAGCCTTGATGCTGGAATCAATAGTCTCTTTCGTCGATGGCAGCGCGCTGAATCAATGGATCGTGGCGGCCTGGTGGATATGGCCTGTGTTCGAGATTCTGCATTTCTTCGGACTCTCGTTGCTGTTTGGTGGATTGCTGGTAATCGACCTGCGTCTTGCCGGCCACTTTCGCAGGCTTGACCCTGGGGCTACTCATACCCTGATTCCCGTAGTGCTGGCCGGGTTCACGATCAATCTCATCACCGGCATTCTGTTCTTCTATGGCGACCCTGTTACCTACGCCAGCAACGCCATGTTTCAGATCAAGATGGTTTTGATCGTGTTTGCCGGCCTGAATGCGCTTGTGTATTACTGGTTGCTGCATCCATTGGTTCACAATTGGACTACGAGCTCGGAGGCCCCGCTTGCAGCGAAAGTCGTGGCGTACATCTCATTGACGCTGTGGACCGCTGTCATGCTGTGCGGCCGACTGATACCGTATATCGGTGAATATCTCGGCACTGGAAATTGACTGAATAGATCACAACAACACGCACTGGAGAGCAAAATGAAAACCAAACATCTGATATCTGCATTCACGCTGGCTGCATCGGTGGGAGTCGCCTTCTTGATGACTCCCGTTCTGGCCCATCACGCCAGCGGCCCGTTTTATGACCCTGACCGACGTGTCGAGATTGAAGGCACAGTAAAGCGCTTCGTGTTCCGCAATCCCCATGCCTTTCTGTTTGTGGATGTGGCGGATGCCAGTGGCGCGCTGACCGAATGGCAGATCGAACTGGGAGCGCCGGTGAGTCTGCAGCGCACTGGTTGGACGCCGGATTCTCTGCCCCTGGGCATGGTAGTGAAAGTCTCGGGACAGCCCTCGCGTGCTGACGGATCGACAGGCCTTTGTTGTGTGCGCATGACGCGTCAGGACGGCAGTCCCGTGTTGTCAGGGGGCCGTGTCGAAGAGGCCGTGCAGCCGCCGCGTTGATCGACGTGCAGCGTTGCCTCAGAGAACCCAACAACAAGAACATCAAGTGAGAAGGAGTGGATATGCAACACGATGCCAAGAGGCCTTCGGGCACCAGAATGCTTGCGGGACTGACCTTGCTGGTCGCGTCAGGACTGCCGGCCGCAGTCAGTGCACAGACCGAAGAGTCAGCCATGCCGGACCTGTCGGGCGTGTGGGACGGCGGGGGCAGGGCGCGCCCGGTAAACAGCGAGACGGTGCCCTGGACCACCGAGAATTTTCCCGTACTCAATGAGCGGGCACTGGCTTATCAGGAAGTGTTCGAGGAGATCATTGCCCCCAAGTACGACTGTCAGCCCGCTTCGTCGCCGGCGATTCAATACGATCCCTACCATATGCAGGTGACGCAGTGGCCCGATCGGGTGATGTTCCGATATGAGAAAGACGATCAATTGCGTACTGTCTGGCTGGACGGCCGCGCCCCCACTGCAGTCGACTTCAGCAATCAAGGGTTTTCAGTAGGGCGTTATGAAGATGGCGCGCTGATCGTGACCACCACGCACTTTCTGTTCGACATCACGGGTTTCGACGATTACAACGGCATCCCGTCATCGGCGCAGAAAGTGGTGACCGAGCGCTACTGGATAGAGGGCGACGACCTGCACATCACGCTGACGGTGGAAGACCCCATGTTCCTGCGGGAGCCGGCCTCCTACAGCACGCGCTGGGTGCCGGCTCAGCCGGGTTACCAGATTGCCGCCTTCGGCTGCGACCCTGAGTCAGCCCGCGCCTCGGTGCGGTTCTTCCCCTCGAAATTCAAATAGGTCCGCCAGGCACCCGGGCCGCAGAGGCCCGGGCGCCATCAATCCCGTGGCAAGCGTAGGAATCGGCAGCTCATTGTTTTACAATCCCGCCCCTTACGCAGCAACCAGCCCTCCGCAATGCCCGGGTGGCGAAATTGGTAGACGCAAGGGACTTAAAATCCCTCGATCGAAAGGTCGTACCGGTTCGATTCCGGTCCCGGGCACCA
>CAMCRC010000089.1 GCA_945877175.1 Klebsiella pneumoniae
ATTGGTCAAGTCGATGCCGCCAACACCGAAATTGCGACAGCTGATGTAGTAACACTGATTGGTACAATTAACATGTCTGCAGCTGACTATGCACTGTTCTCTGTTAATAACTTGGGCATCGTCACTGATGTCTAATCTCCCCCACAGGAGCCAAGCCTGCACCGTAAGGTAAGGGCTTGAGGTGAAAACCTTACAACCCACCCCTCTCACAAGGAGGGCGTGGGACCACAAGAGGCTGGCCCCGCAAGGGCTGGCCTTTTTTAAACCTCACCCCAAGCGTCGCCAGGGGCTGTAGGCAGGTTCTTCAAGAACCCCATCGCTCACAACGCAGTATTTGACCCTTAAGTAAACAACCAAGCCACGCTCACGCGCAGGGCGTTGAGCCACCATATTCATCGCAAGGAATGCGTTTAAGGGGGGGCGTCATGCCTGTTCTTAGTCTTACGCAACAACACGTAAAAACAGCCCACTGCCCGACAGGGCGAAGCAAAATTGTATTCTTTGACTCCTCCTGCAAGGGCCTTCTTCTTGAAGTGCGAGAATCAGGAGGCCGCACCTATTATCTGCGCTTTAAAGATGCCCGTGGGCGAACTCGGCATTTCAAGATCAGCGATGCCAGAGACCTTTCTTTATCACAAGCACGTGCACTGGCAGACAAGACGCGCGCCCAACTTGCCCTGGGCAACGACCCTTTCGAGACCAAATCGAACCTCCAGAAAACCCTCACCCTTTCAGCCTTCATTCACGCACACTATCTGCCTTTCGTGCGGGGCTACAAGCGTTCATGGAAGTGCGACGAGGGGCTGCTGCGCAACCACATCGAACCGATCTGGGGAACGCGTTATCTGGACCAGATCACCAAGGCGGATATCATCCAGTTGATGGCCGCACATCGCACGACTCACGCGCCCGGTTCCTGCAATCGGCTGCTGATCTTGCTGCGCTACGTGTTCTCCTTGCCTAAAAAGTGGGACATGCCGGGCGTTGCCAACAACCCAACAGCGGGCCTTCCCCTGATGAAGGAAGACAACCCGAAAGAGCGCTACCTTAGCGCCGATGAAGCCCAAAGCCTGCATGCCCGGCTCACGGAGTCAGACAACCCGATGCTCCAGTACATCATCCCGATGCTGATGCTGACAGGCGCGCGCAAGCGCGAGGTGCTGGATGCGCGCTGGGGGGACTTCGACTATGAGCGCCAACTGTGGCGTATCCATACCACCAAACTTGGGAAACCACGGTTTGTGCCCATGTCCGAGGGCGTCATCCAGCTGCTTGACTCGGTTCCACGTCACGACTGCGTTTGGTGCTTTCCCAACCCCAAGACCCTCAAGCCATACGTGTCGATTTTCTATGCCTGGAACACGGCGCGCAAGGCGGCAGGTCTAGCCGATGTGCGTATCCACGATCTACGCCACAGCTTTGCCTCGTTCCTGGTCAACGCAGGGCGCAGCTTGTATGAGGTGCAGCGGCTGTTGGGCCATACCCAGATCAAGACCACACAGCGTTACGCGCACTTGAGCCATGACACCTTGCTGGATGCGACCAACTCGGTAACCTCGACACTGGGTGAGATGTTCAAGCCGGTGGTGCCGAATCCAGTTGCCTGGCTCGGATTCACCTCACGGCTGCGTTCAGACCTTCCCCAACCCCAGGACCCGCAAGCCTAGCGTTTCGATTTTCTATGCCTGGAACACGGCGCGTAAGGCGGCAGGTCTATCCGATGGGCGCACCCACGATCTACGCCACTGGACAATGAAATAATGTGTAAACCGTCGCTGGGGGCTGGAGAGGGGTCTTGCCCCCTATTTTTTTTACCACCAAGGTCGGTAGACTTGGCGCATGACTTTCCGATCGTTAAAGTAGGATTTTAGAGATGCCAGCTAGTCGAAATCTGTCAACCATGCAGTTAATTGCAATGTCGCTTCTAACCACTTCCCTGCTCTTTTTGCCGACCCTCAGCCATGCCAAACCCATTGCCTGCTTTACAAGCAATGTGGGAAATTTCTGCATGGAGTTACTGGAGCGACAGGCTCCCAAGACTGTAAGCAATTTCATTAGCTACATTAACAGCGGCGCCTACACCAACGGAATATTTCACCGCAGCGTTGCGGGATTTGTCGTGCAAGCTGGCGGTCACAAGGTAGTGAGCAGTAGCAGCGGATCGTCCATCAACGCAGTGAGTACCTTCGCTCCAGTGATCAACGAATTTGCCGTGTCCAACACTCGCGGTACGGTGGCCATGGCCAAGGTTGCCGGCGATCCGAACAGCGCCACCAGCCAGTGGTTCGTCAATCTGGAAAATAATGCGGCGAACCTAAATGCACAGAACGGTGGTTTTACGGCATTCGGGAAAATACTCTATAACGGCATGGCCGTATTCGATGCCATCGCGGCATTGCCAGTGCGCGACCTCAGCAATAACTTTGGGTCCGACTTCAGCAGCACTCCGGCGCTCGCCTACAACAGCCAGCAGGTCACCCTGGCGATGATCAACACTGTGCAGCTAAGCGATGTGACGGCTGTCTTCGAGAATGATCGCGTGAATTTTGCGGTGGACATTGGCAATAACGAATTTTTCGATGTCAGCATGCGCATTATCGCCTCACAGCCGTCCATCGTATTCCAGGTCGAAAGCGCCATCCCCATAGCGGTAGCGAACAGGCCCGCAAACATCGCCACTTTTTCTTACCAGACGAATCAGCTCTTAATTCCCTCGGTGCAGGTCGATGCGACCACGGTCGCCAATAACGTGGTGCTGACGCTTACTGCGCCAGCGAGTCTGCAATTCACAGTCAGAGGGAGTAACTAATGCGGTGGGCGAGTATAGCTTTAAGAACTTGCAGCACGTGACGGGCACAGATTTCTATCGCCATATCGACGCCGATGTCCTGAAGTTCGCTTTTGATATCTTGAAAATACTTGGCTACAAAGTCGCTGGCCGTTTCACGAAAGCTCGCCTGCCCAATGTGCGCGGCCTAGAATGTTTCCAGGGTCACGGTAGCATTGCAGCCTGCGCTCTCGTAGGAGCCGATCCAGACGTCGTAGCTGCCCTCGGCGGCGGCCTCGAAGCGGATGAGGCCGCCCATGTTGCCGTTGGAGTCATCGTCGAAATGCCAACCGGCCCCGGGATCATTGATCAGCAGCACGTTGTCGCAATCACTCTCCAGCCGCACTTCCAGCGCGCGGCCGCTGTCATTGCCCGTAAATGCGAAGGTGTAGTCTGGGGCGAGGGTGACAAAGCCGTGTCCGGGCAGGCTGGCGCACTGGGCGATGTCGGCCGGGCCGCCGGCAGACCCCTTCAGTGATTGCGGCGTGTAGAGCGCATCGCTGGTGTAGCTCAGAGCCGTGCCCGAGAGACTGAAGTCGGGACACTGGGTAGCCGTCGCTGGCGTCAGGGTTTTGCTGCCTAGCGGGCCGTCTACGAGGTCTGTCGCGGGGTCGGCCAAGGTGGAGGCGGCCGCGACCAGGTCGGTGTCAGTGTTCAGCGGTTCGCCATTAACCCACACTTGCTCGGCACTGGCCTGCAGAGAGCTTCGCAGCCGTCCGTCTTCGATCGTCACATAAGCTTGGGCCATGGCCGTGTCTAGCAGGTCCCGCAGGGCCTGCTGCTGAATTGGTGACAGGGCGGGGCTGGCAAACGAGCGCTCAAGTGCCTCGAGCGAAGCCTCCAGCGTCGCCTCCACTTGCAGGGCATCGGTGACGGACTCGATGCTGTCCACGTTGACCTGGGCCGAGCCCTCATACGTGATGGCAAGGGTGGCTATCAGGTCGTCCGCGTCGGGCAGCGTCAGGACGAGGCGGTCCACGCTGAGCACCACCTGCTCCCGGGCCAGGGCGCTCAGGGCGTCGCTCAGTGTGTCGTCAAGGTTGTTCAGGTCTATCCCCAGAGCCCAGAGTGCGCCCAGCCTGGCATAGGCCTCAGCGCTGATGCCCCGCACCGAGGTCTCCAGGGTCAGACCTCCCAGCCGCTGCTGATTCAGTTCCAGGGCGCCTACGCGCAGCGTGGCGGTGTTCTCCACGGTGTCGTCCAGCAGGCCCACGTGGCTGCTGGCGGTATAGTCGCGCAGGCTCAGCTGCAGGTCTGCGGCGGGCAGGCTCAGGCGCGCGCTGTCCAGTGTCATGCGGGAGTCGCTGATCAGCGGTTCCGTGTCGCGCTGCGAGAGCGTGGTCTGCAGTGCCAGGCGGTCCATGGCAAACAATGGCTCCACGCCCCCGGCGCTGCCGTCTTTTCTGACCGAGCCTGCCAGTGCGTCGTTGCGTACTTCCAGGAGCTCCAGCGCGACCTCGCTTGCCAGCGTCCAGCCACCGGCCTCCCTCTGCAGCGTGCCCGCCATCCGCAAGCCTTCCAGGCTGGCGCCGCCTTCGCCCGGAGCATCCAGCGCAAGCAGGGGCAGGTCCATGCTGAGCTCGATCTGATCCAGCGCGCGATTGGCCTGCAGCCTGGCACCCAGTCCAAAGGTCTCCAGGTAGACACTGTCTGCCCCGTCGATCAGGCGGCCGTCGTAATCCAGCATGTCTAGACTGGCACGCAACGCCCCCCCAAAGCCCAGGGTGCCGCGAAGCGTAACCAGCGGCGCCTGCCCCGCATACTGCGGCAGAGCCTGGCGCAGGGCCGCCGGGACGGCCACGTCGAGATCAGCCCGGGCCAGTCCGAAGGACACCCCGCCTAGCCAGGGCCCGTGGCGGATATCGATGCGCCCCGCTACGTTTCGGCGCTCTTCAGGCAGATCCAGGGTTTGCAGTAGTTGCGCCAGCGTGCCGGCGCTGCGCTCCGGGCGCCACACCAGGCGGTAGCGCAGCTCCCCTCCCCAGAAATGGCTGTCGTAGTCGAACTGCACCACGCTGATGTCGTCGCGCGAGATCAGCACGCCCCGGTAGCGTTCAATCTCACTGCCGACGCGGCTCCCAATCAGGGCGACACTGCCCAGGGCCAGCACCGCCGTGGTCAAGATACCGAGACCGAGGGTAAGAAGCGTCTTGCGTGTAACGCGAATCATGGAGTCATTTTCTCAGGTGGCAGAAGGTTGAAGCGTATCCCGCGCCGGAAGCGCGGCCAAGGCGTTGACCCAGGCCAGCTGCAGGGGCAGGCACACAGACTGCAGCTATGGGCACTCTATCACGGCGATGCCCCCGGCAGTCCGCGCTCGGTTAAATTCCGCCAGCCCTTGCGGGGCCAGCCTCTTATTGTCCCACGCCCTCCTGGTGAGAGGGGTGGGGGTTTGGAGCGTTTACCTACACCCTGTGCCGGTAGCCACCACACCAGAAGCTGACGGAGCAAAGATTGTCGTAGCACTCATTTACGGATTCACCTGGAATCGCTGCTTGTCGCCCCGAGCGTTCGTGAACTCCGCGGTGGTGGAATCAATCATTGTGATCGAAGGCGTTACCGAGGTGCCAGCGGCACCCGGGACTACTTCGAACTCCGGCTTCAAGGTCAGCGGCTGACCACTGAACTTCAATGTAATGCTGCCATCAACATTCACCTTTAGATCGCCAACCTCCGGAATCCCTTTGGTGGCATTCTGGAACTCATCAGGGCTCTGGATTGTAGGTTTCACTTTCTGAGCTGTGCCATCCGGAAATACCACCAGTGCCTCCTCGTTGCCCTTCGCGCCAGAGCGGTAGACTCCTGGCGCCCGGGTTGACGTGGTGATATAGGGGTCCGCAATGCCATTGATAGGATTGGCGCCGGGCAGAGTGATCTGCGTCTCTCCCTTGGCTGCCACATCCAGTTTCAGCCCTGGAATGGCGTTGGTCAGAGCTGTGGGGTTCTGCAGCGCGGGGATGACAGGCACCATGTAACCTTCAGCGGTCGTAATGACGAACCTGCCTGAGACGTCCTGTGTGATGCCAGGTTTGGCCCCTGCAGGAGCCTGTATCATGGCCGAGGAGTCGGGAATGAACGCTGCCATCGGGCCGGAATTGGCAGCGGTGCCTTTGACACTGAGAACGCCTCCCGCCTGCTCGAACCTGAGATTTGGGTCAACGCTTCCAAGAGCCTGCGTCATTCCCTGCAGGACCGTATTGCCCCCAGTCGCGGCTCCACCAAGCGCAAGCTTGGAGTTCAGATCAGGCAAGGTGGGCATCTGGATGGTCGTGGTATCAAGATTGGGCAGCGCTTTGAACTGCAGCCCTGCTCCTGGAGGAGCCGTCAGCTGCCCGGTCTGCGCGTTCATGCTCCAGCTGGGCGGAATGAACTCCATCAGCTGGTTGGGCGAGAACTTGGCTGGGTCGAAGTTCACCATCATCTTCGAGAAATCGTCGCCATCCATGCTCTTGAACGCGGTCTTGTTCATGGAAGCGAGCACATCATTACTCATGGACTTGATGGCATCGGGAGACAGGGCGCCCAGCTTGTCCTTATCCATCGCGCCAATCTGTGTGCCAGACAGCGCCGTCATCTGCTGCGGAGTAATTCCCTCAAAAGCCTTAGCATCCAGCTTGGTAAACTGCTCAGGCGTGAATTTGGACATCAATTCGGGCGCCATTGCCCCGATCTGCTCCGGCTTGAATCCGGCCATCGACTCTGGTTTCAAGGCGCCAAGTTGCGCCGCAGTCATAACGGACATCGCCGCTGGGTCCAGTCGCTGCACTTGACTAGCACTGAAGCCCGTCATCGCCGTCGGTACCAGATTCTGGAACTGATTCTTGTCCATAGACCCGATCGCATCCGGCTTCATATTGGCAATGTGTTCAGGGGTGAAGCTCTTCATGAAGTCCGGCGTCATAGTGTCGAGTGCTGCACCTGTGAACGCTGAAAAATCCGTTGGTTTGTACTGCACGAAAAAGTCTGCCGGTTTGACATTTGTGAGGTTAGGCGGCGGCACGGCAGGGCCACCAGGAGGAATAATCGCTCCGCCTGTTGGTGGCATGATAGGGCCACCCGGAGGAATAATCGCTCCGCCTGTCGGTGGCATGATAGGGCCACCCGGAGGAGTAATCGCTCCGCCTGTTGGCGGGATGGTAGGGCCACCCGGAGGAATAATCGCTCCGCCTGTTGGTGGCAGAGTCGGTCCGTCGGGAGGAGTAGTCGGTCCGCCTGTTGGTGGCATGGCAGGGCCACCCGGAGGAGGGGTAGTGGGTCCACCTGTTGGTGGCATGGTAAAGGCACCGGGAGGTGGTGGTAACTGTGCCATTGCTACCGGCAGGCAAAGACCGGATAAAATACTTACAACTCCTATTTGAACCAATCTATTGTAAATTTTCATTCTCGTTACACCTATTAGAGAAGCCCGCATTGACTATTGTTAGTATAAAACTTCGCTTGCAAGTAGCTATGATGAAAAGCAATGCAGTTACATGTTTTGTTATCACCAGCGCGCCAGAAGGGCATCGCTACCGGGGCGTCAGTGGCGTTCATATGCATGTAACCTCAACAACCGGCGCCCGTTTCTTGAGTAGTTGATTTGACTTTCAGGAGTTTAGCATCGCAACACAAAAAGAATAAACCCAGCCGCAGATATTCAATACCGATCAAGGTAGCCAGTTCACCAGTCACGCATTCACTGAGGCACTGCGCAGCAACGGCATCGCCGTCAGTATGGATGGCAGAGACAAAGTGTTTGTGGAGCGCTTGTGGCGGAGCGTGGGGTATGAGGAAGTGTACATACATGGTTGTGAATCGGGTTTGATTGTCCAGATAAGCGGAGCCACCTCTCTTCCCCGGCCATAGATGTGACGTGATTTAAGCACTTTTACCTGAGAGGGATCATCGCTTACTGTCCCGGCGGGCCCCTTTTCCGAGCCATTGGGCTATAATCGCGCCCTAATCACCAACACCTTTACGGACTCCGTCATGCGGCTTGAGGACCACCGGCGAGACAGGCTTCTAAGGGAGATGGGCATTCAGACCTATGTTCCCAGGAGGGCTCTGCCAGCGGCCCGGGCCTCTGCTCATGCCACGATGCCGATTCGCTCCGCTGCGGCCGAAACGTCGACGACCCGTGAAGAGGCCGTGCTGCAGTTGCTGCCGCCCTCCCTGCAGTCGCCTGCTTCAGTGGCGACCACTGAAGTGCCGCAGGCGGCCCCCACGCAGTTGCCAGTCGCTGATCCTGCCGCGGCACCGACCCTGTCATCTGCAGCGGCGCGCTTTGCCTTCGCATACATCCCGGTGAATGACCATCCCGATGGTGTGCACGTGGGCATTGTCCGACGCGGGTGCCATGCCTGTGGATTCCGAGAGCGCGCGCCACACGCTGGAAGGCTTTTGGTCACGCCGCCTCAAACTGCGCCCGGTTCGGTATTTGCTGGCGCTGGCGGAAAAGTCAGCGGGTTTTTTATTTCCTGCGCAGGCGTCGTGGCAGACGTTGCAGCCGCTGAAGAAGGCACTGGATCAGGCGCGTCAGGCTGGTGGCGGAGGGCAGGGCTGACATGCTGAATTTTTCCCCGCTGTCCGAGTCCACCAATGTCTTTCTGCGCGCCTTGCTGGCAAGCGATCTCGACTTGGTGGTGGAAAGTGAGACGCTGTCGCAGAAGAACCCGTGGTCCAAACTCATTTTTTCCGATTGCCTGCAAGCGGGATATGAGTGCTGGGTGCTGGCGACCCGCGATCGGATTGTGGCCCACGGTGTGCTGTCAGTCGGTATGGCAGCCCATGTGCTGACAGTTTGTGTGCATCCTGATTTCCGGCACCAGGGCTATGGGAGGCGGATGCTCAAACATCTGCTGGAGAAAGGCTATCGCAAGGGTGCCCGCGCCTGTTTTCTGGAAGTACGGCCTTCCAACATCGAGGCGCGGCAACTCTATGTGTCGATGGGCTTCGTGCAGGTGGACGAGAGGCGCCAGTATTACCCCGCGGACCCAGGGCAAACGCAGCGCGAGGACGCGCTCATTCTTTCTTGTCCTCTGCCTCTGTAGTGCTG
>CAMCRC010000090.1 GCA_945877175.1 Klebsiella pneumoniae
AGCACGACAACGACTACTACAATGTCAACGCCAGGAGAGGCCGAGTGAACCGCAAAGGCAAGATCAATCAGCGACTGCGTCGCGCACTGGTGACGGGCGTTGCCCTGTGCGGCGTGCTGCTGCAGGGAAGTGCGGTGCTGGCGCAAACTCTCGAAGTGGAGATCCAGATCCGCGAACATCTGTTCTACCCCTCTGAAGTGCGTATCCCGTCCAAGACCAAGGTCAAACTGATCATTCGCAATCTTGATGCCACGCCTGAAGAATTCGAGAGCTATGAGCTCAATCGCGAGAAGGTCATCGTGGGCAACAGTCAGGGCATTGTGTTCATCGGCCCGCTCGAGCCAGGCGAGTACCCTTTCTTTGGCGAGTTCAATCCGCGCACGGCGCAAGGCAAGGTGATTGTTGAGTAAGCACAGCGTTTTTTCTCCTGGCGCAGGGGTGTCATCGTGATCAGTGCCGTCATCATTGTGTTGCGGGAAGTGCTGGAGGGCGTGCTGATGATCTGCATGCTCATGGCATCTGCATCCGCCATGGGCCATCGGTTGCGCTGGCTGCCTGTGGCGCTGGCGCTGGGCTTTGTCGGTGCATTTTCCTACGCGGTTTTTCTGGAACAGATCTCCATGGCTTTCGAGGGTCTGGGTCAGGAAATCATCAGTGCTTCCTTGCTGCTGGCGGTGGCGGTGCTGCTCATCGTCCACAATTTTCTGGCAGCGCGGCATGCAAGCTTGCCAGAGGCGTCTGCTCCGGCGCTTGCAGTGCTTGGTGTCTGTGTAGCCGCGTCGGCAATGTCCATGTCCCGCGAAGGGGCAGAAATCTATCTGTATGTATACGCGTTCGGCGTGCAGGCGGGCGAAATGGCTTCCGTACTCTCCGGCGCCGCCATCGGGGCGGGCATCGGCCTGAGTCTTGGAACTTTCATGTACTACGGGCTGCGAGCGCTGCCATGGCGCACCTGTCTGTGGGTCAGTGCAGGCATTGCCACGATTACCGGCGCCGGACTTGTCATGCAGGCCACCTATTACCTGGGTCAGGCGGATATTCTGCCGGGTCAGGCGGCCTTGTGGGACAGCAGCTCCCTGGTAGCGGAGTCGTCCTTGACGGGCGAGCTGCTGCAGGCGGCCCTGGGCTATGAGGCCACCCCCACGGCGGTGCAACTGAGTCTCTATGCGGCATCGATTCTGGCGGCGCTGGGTGCCATGGCCCTGGCGCGGGCCAGCGTGAGAACACGGGAGATCAGCAAATGAAGGCGGTGTCAGGTGGGTTGAATGTCAGAGTTGTCCGGGCAGCTCTGCTTGTGGCAGGGCTGCTGCTGGCGCAGGTCGCGCTGGCGGATGAAGAGTTCCAGCACAATGGTGTCCGACGCGTCTACGACCCCTACGTGCAGCCGCTGGAGCGCGAACTGGAGTTCCGATCCTTGTATCAGACCGATGACGATCCGCTGGAGTCCGACATCCTGCGGCAGCGTCTTGGTTTCGGAAAATCGCTGACCGAACGCATCTTTGCCGAGGCCTACCTGCTCGCGGAGAAGCAGCCAGGCGGCTCACTGCGCCTGCAGGGCTATGAAGCGGAAGTGAAGGTGCAGCTGACGGAGCAGGGCGAGTATGCCGCCGACTGGGGATTGCTGTTCGAGTTCGAGCGCGAGCGCAGCGAGAGCATCTCCGAGGCCGCCATTGCGGCGCTGGTCAGCCGGCAGTGGGGTGACTGGGTGGGCACGCTGAATCTGGGGGTGGAATACGAGTACGGGTCTGACATCGACAATGAAGTCGAGACGTTCATGTCGGCGCAGTGGCGCTACAGGCTGCGCGAGACGCTGGAGCCCGGCATCGAACTCTATGCCGATCAATTCACCCGTGGCATCGGCCCGGTGCTGACCGGGCTGCTTAGGAGCGCTGGCGCACAGAAGTGGTCCTGGGAAGCTGGCATCATCCTGCCGCTCAACGACACGACGCCGGACTACACCTACCGGTTTCTTCTGGAGTTCGAGTTCTAAGGCACGTTACATGGATGACTTAAGCTTGACTTAAGTTTGTAACATTACTGTGTGGCGACATTCACTGCTGCTTTCGTAACAGGATCGTGTCGCCATGAACGGAATCACGCCATTTCGCAGTGTCCTGCTGACGCTGACTTTTGTCTTTTCCTTTCTTGTGTTTCTGGCATGGCCTGCCGCTGAAAGCATGCACTCGGGTGCCTTTCTGCTGGTAGCGGCACTGGTGCAGGCGGTTCTGCTCAGCGGCCCTGTGCTCTTGCTCATGGCATTGCATGCCCGCCTGCAACGCAGTGGCCACGACTTCCGGCTGCTCGCTGTTGTCATCCACGCACTGGCTCTCGCGACGATTGTTTTTCTGCTCGCCAACTACAAGTTGCAGCAGATGTTCGGTTTCTACTTCAACTATTTCGTGCTCAATCTTCTGCTCACCCCCGGTGGCATCGAGGCCATGGGCGTATCCGCTTCCACCAATGTCGCGCTGGGTATTGCGGTCGCAGGCATTGCTCTGTGCATGGCACTTGTGGTGCGCTTTGTGCCGTTGGAGCGCGCGGTGCCAGCCCGCCTGAGAAAACTGCCACTCGTTCCATTATTCGGCCTGCTGCTGGTGGCGCAGGCGGGATGGTACGCGTGGTCTGAGTATCGCTATGACCGCGAAATACTGGCTACCGCAGACCGTATCGTCTGGCATATTCCGGTCACCGCCCGCACGCTGCTGGAGGACGCGGGCTTCACTACCCAGCGCCCGGAACAGGATGACAGTGATCTGGCGGGAGTGTCCGGCAAGATCGATTATCCCGCGACACCGGAGCAGCCCTTCACGAAGCCTCTGAACATCGTCTGGCTGGTGGCCGAATCCTGGCGCGCCGATGTGCTCACGCCACAGATCATGCCCAATACCACGCGCTTCGCGCAGAAGTCGCAGCAGTTTCTGGAACATTACAGCGGCGGCAACGGCACGCGCATGGGCATGTTCTCGCAGTTCTACGGGCTGTACGGCAGCTACTGGTTCGACTTTCTGAGCGCGACCCGTCCGCCGCTGATGATGGAGATGATCCGCAAGAACGGCTATGCGATGCAGGCTTACACGAGCTCGCGGTTCTCTTATCCGGAGTTCGACAAGACCATCTTCGCGGGATTCGCCGACTCGCAGCTGCAATCCTTTACCGAGGGAGCGGGCTGGGAGCGTGACCGCAAGAATGTGGGCGACATGCTCCAGTTCATCGAGTCGGCCAAAGCGCCATTCTTCTCGTTCATGTTCTTTGAGTCGGCGCACGCCAACTATTACTTTCCTGACGAGAGCGTGATAGAGTCGGACTACATCGAGGACTTCAACTACCTGACGGTGGACATCGAGAACAGCATTGAGCGCATCCGTGCACGCTACATCAACGCAACGCACCATCTGGACAGCCAACTGGGCCGCGTGTTCGACGCACTCGAGGCCCAGGGCCTGCTGGACACCACGATCGTGATCGTGACCGGGGACCATGGCGAGGAATTCATGGAGAACGGGCGCTGGGGCCACAACTCGACGTTCAGCCAGGAGCAGATCCGCGTGCCCCTGCTGGTGCATGTGCCTGGTCAGGCCGCCGGCCAGGAGGCGCAGATGACGAGTCATCTCGATCTTCCCGCCACGGTGCTCGCAGCACTGGGTGTGGATCTTGATCCGGCCACCTACAGTTATGGCAGCAACCTGCTCGCGGCGGACTATGCCCGCGATTACACCGTGGCCAGCGACTGGCATGGCAACACGCTCATCACCCCGGATGTGAAGATGGTGTTCAGCAAGAAAGGCGCCGCCTATGACGATGGCACCACGACGCTTGAAGACGAACCTGTCGATATCGGCAGTGTTGGTGTGGCGTACCGCAATTCCCTGAATCTGTTCGCGCGGGAACTCGCGCGCTTTTATCACTAGGAGGCCCGATGTTCTTCCTGCCAACACTGCCATTCGCGGAAGCACGTCACCCGCTGCAGGTGCGCTATGGCACGCTGAGCGGCATCCTGCAGCAGGCAGGTCTCGACAGCTTCGAAGCGCTCTGGGAGGTTCCCCACATTTTTGTCGAACCAATCAATCGCCGTCGTGGCGGCTGGAGTGGTGTAAGCAAGCTCACGCTGCCCGACGAAAAAGGGTGCTCTGGCACCTGGTATCTGAAACGGCAGGAACAGCAGAAACGCTATTCTCTGCGTTACCCGCTGGGCGCACCCACTTTTCGCTACGAAGTCGATGCCTTGCAGCTGGGCCTGGAGCTGCACTGGCCTGCCGTACAGTTGCAGGCCTTTGGCATCTGCAACAGCCAGGGCCGGAAGCGTGCGGTACTGCTGACGCGCGCAATAGCGCTGCCTTCTCTTGAAACCTTCCACTACAACACAGCGCCGCTGCGCCAACAGCCTGACTTGCTGTCTCGCGTGGGCGAGCAGTTGCTGGCAATGCATTCGAGCGGCTGGCAGCACGGAGCATTGTTTCCCTGTCACATGTTCGTTGACCCTGATACTGGAGACATGCAGCTGATCGACTTTGAGCGCGCACGCAAGCGTGCGACAGCCGGGGACGCAGCCTGTTCTGATCTTGTCCAGCTGCTGCGCCGGGCCGACTGGCTCACGCCGGATCTGCTGAATGCGTTGCTGCGTCCCTATTGCGAGATGGCACCACGCGTCATCGCGCAGCTTTCCAATCGCTTTCCTTTTCTGGTTCCCGCCCTCAAGGAGTCCCGCGCATGACGGACGACATCAGCTACGCACGCGTCAAATTCGACGCCGAATCAGCCCGCACCTACAGCCAGCGCAAGAACGGCAAACATCGGCAGGAAATGGCGATGATCGAAGACGCCATGCGCCATGTCCAGGGTGTCACACGAATGCTGGACGCGCCGTGCGGGGTAGGCCGTGCTGCCATCTGGCTGGCACAGCAGGGCATCAACGTGACGGGTGTGGATCTTGGCGATGCAGCACTGCATCTTGCCGCCACGCTGGCATCCGAAGCGGGGGTGCAGGTGGCTTTCGAGCGGCAGGATATTTTCGATCTGCCCTATTCCGACAAGTCCTTCGATGCCACCTTGTGTTTTCGTCTGCTGCACCACTTCGAGAGCCCGGATCTGCGCAGTCGCTTGATCGATGAGTTGTGCCGGGTGAGTCGAACATACGTGCTGATCTCGCGCATCAGCCCTGTTTCAGTGACTTCACTGCGCCGTCGGCTGCGCTTTCTGATGAGTGGCAAAGCCATCAAGCAATACCCGGTTTCAGCCCGGGAACTGCACGCCGAACTGGCTCGAAACGGGTTCGAACCGGTCGCGCAGACAGGCCGTTTTGCCCTGTTTCACTCGCTGCAACTGCAGGTGTACAGGAGGAAATGAGGTCTGTATACTCGCGTTTTTGTAAATACGTGGAAATCTTATGTTACGCATTGCTGAAGAAGCTTTGACATTCGATGACGTTCTTCTTGTGCCGGCACACTCCACCGTGCTCCCCAAAATGGTCAGTCTCAAGACGCAGCTGACCGCGTCAATCTCCCTGAATATCCCCATGATTTCCGCTGCAATGGACACGGTGACAGAGGCTCGCCTCGCGATTGCCATGGCCCAGGAAGGCGGTCTCGGGGTCATCCACAAGAGCATGACGATCGAGCAACAGGCTCGCGAAGTCCGTGCAGTCAAGAAATACGAAAGCGGCGTAGTGAAGGACCCCATCACCATCGCTCCCACCGCCACGATCCGCGAACTGATCGCACTGATGCGCGAGAACGACATCTCCGGCATGCCGGTTGTCGAGGGCACCAATCTGGTGGGTATCGTCACCAGTCGTGACGTGCGCTTTGAAACCAATTACGAAGCCCCCGTTGCTGCCATCATGACGCCCCGCAAAGACCTGGTGACCGTCAAGGAAAACTTCACGAATCAGGAAGTCAAAGACCTGCTGCACACGCACCGTATCGAGAAGATTCTGGTGGTCAACGATGCCTTCGAGCTGCGCGGTCTGATTACCCTCAAGGATATCCGCAAGTCTGAAGACTACCCCAATGCCTGCAAGGACCAGTTTGGTCGCCTGCGGGTGGCCGCTGCCGTGGGCACTGGCGCCGATACACCTGCCCGTGTGGCTGCCGTCGTGGAAGCCGGTGTCGATGTAATCGTGGTGGACACCGCCCACGGCCACTCCCAGGGCGTGCTCGACCAGGTGCGCAGAATCAAGGGGCTGTATCCCCATATCCCCGTGATCGGCGGCAATATCGCCACGGCGGAAGCGGCGAAGGATCTGGCAGCGGCAGGAGCCGATGCCGTGAAAGTCGGCATTGGCCCGGGCTCCATCTGCACCACGCGCATCGTGACCGGTGTGGGCGTGCCGCAGATGACAGCCGTTTCCAATGTGGCCGAGGCGCTCAAGGGCACCAATGTGTGCATCATCTCCGACGGCGGCATCCGCTTCTCCGGCGATATTGCCAAGGTGATTGCGGCAGGCGCCCACGTGGTCATGATCGGCAGCCTCCTGGCAGGCTCGGAGGAAGCGCCGGGCGAAGTTGAACTCTTCCAGGGCCGCAGCTACAAGGCTTACCGCGGCATGGGCTCGCTGGGCGCCATGTCGTCCTCACAGGGTTCCAGTGACCGCTACTTCCAGGATGCGGGTTCAGGAGCCGAGAAGCTCGTCCCCGAAGGCATCGAAGGTCGAGTGCCCTACAAGGGTCCGATGTCTGCCATTGTGCATCAGCTGATGGGAGGCGTACGTTCCAGCATGGGCTACACCGGATGCGAAACCATCCAGCAAATGCGCACCAAGCCGCAGTTCGTGAAGATCACCTCCTCCGGCATGAGTGAAAGTCACGTGCACGACGTCAGCATCACCAAGGAAGCGCCGAACTACCGCATGAGCTGAGTGCTCGTGCGGCCCGTTCCCCCCTTTCGATCCGCCATCACGCATCATCATCAAGACAGCAGAGCATGAGCAGCAGAGACATTCACAGCCAGAAAATTCTCATTCTGGATTTCGGTTCCCAATACACCCAGCTGATCGCGCGCCGCGTGCGCGAGCTCGGCGTCTATTGCGAGATCTGGGCCTGGGACAACGCCAGTGCTGACGACATCAGGGGCTTCAAGGCCCGAGGCATCATCCTCTCCGGTTCGCCGGAAAGCACGACCGAGGCCGATTCACCCCGCGCGCCAGCGTTCCTGTTTGAAGGCGACCTGCCACTGCTCGGCATCTGTTACGGCATGCAGACCATGGCCATGCAGATGGGGGGCAAGGTGGAAGCGTCGGACAAGGCCGAGTTTGGCTACGCCGAAGTGACACTGCTCAATGCCTCACTGCTTTTTGATGGCATAGAAGATCGCATCAGCGACAGCGGCACCCCGATTCTCGACGTGTGGATGAGCCACGGCGACAAGGTGGTCACGCTGCCGCCGGACTTCGTCATCGCCGCCGCCACCGAGACAGCGCCCATTGCCGCGATGTGCCACGTCAACAAGCCATTCTTCGGCATCCAGTTTCACCCGGAAGTGACGCACACCTCCCAGGGCCTGCGCATTCTTGAACGCTTCGTGCGCATGATCTGCGGCTGCGAAGCGCTGTGGACCTCCGCCAACATCATCGAAGACGCCATTGCCCGCGTACGAGCGCAGGTAGGAACTGACCACGTACTGCTCGGCCTCTCGGGCGGCGTGGATTCTTCCGTGGTGGCTGCACTGCTGCACAAGGCCATCGGCGATAAGCTGACCTGCGTGTTCGTGGACAACGGCCTGCTGCGCCTGAACGAAGGCGAACAGGTGATGGCGACGTTCGCAAAGAACATGGGCGTGAAAGTCATCCGCGCCGATGCCGAGGAAAAATTCCTTGGCGCGCTGGCAGGGGTCAGCGACCCCGAGAAGAAGCGCAAGGCTATCGGCAACACCTTCATCGAAGTGTTCGATGAAGAGGCGAGCAAAATCGACAACGTGCAGTGGCTGGCCCAGGGCACCATCTATCCGGACGTGATCGAGTCCGCCGGTTCCAAAACCGGCAAGGCCCACGTCATCAAGTCGCACCACAATGTCGGCGGACTTCCTGCAGACATGAAACTGGGCCTGGTGGAACCACTGCGCGAGCTGTTCAAGGATGAAGTGCGCAAGATCGGCCTTGAGCTGGGCCTGCCCTACGACATGGTGTACCGCCATCCGTTCCCCGGCCCCGGCCTGGGCGTGCGCATTCTGGGCGAAGTGAAAAAGGAATACTGCAACGTGCTGCGCCGTGCCGATGCCATCTTCATCGAAGAACTGCACCGCGCCGGCTGGTACCACAAGACCAGTCAAGCCTTCGCCGTGTTCCTGCCGGTAAAATCCGTGGGCGTGGTGGGCGACGCGCGCCGCTATTCCTGGGTGATTTCCCTGCGCGCGGTCGAGACCATCGACTTCATGACGGCCCGCTGGGCGCATCTGCCCTATGAGCTGCTGGAAACGGTCAGCAACCGCATCATCAACGAAGTGGCGCAGGTCTCGCGGGTGGCGTATGACGTGTCGAGCAAGCCGCCGGCGACGATTGAGTGGGAGTGAAGACGTGTTTTTAAGTAGTTGATTTATATAGATATATTATAAATTATTTACAACATACTCACTACATAGTATGATTTTAGTTGTTATTTCTCAGTAAGTTAAAAACACTAACTACATACTCGCTACATAAAACGAGTGTTTACTGAAAATCATAAGAAACAACACTAGTATGTAGTTGAATTAGAGAAACACTAGTGTTGGTGACGACATTAGTGTTTTTTTTTGGTTGATGATTATGAAAAACAAAGAAA
>CAMCRC010000091.1 GCA_945877175.1 Klebsiella pneumoniae
ATGATTGGCGATGGCCGCCGCTGCCGACGCCATCTGCAGAGTGGTTGCCTGGAAAATACCATTGCCGATGCCCTCGTAAGGGGTTTCGCCGGCATACCAGGGTTCGTTGCGATTCTCACGCTTCCAGGCCTCTGATGGCACTATGCCGACGCTGGCCTCCGGGATGTCGATGGCAAGGTTCTGCCCGAATCCGAAGGTCAGCAGATAGTCGTGGATGCGGTCGATGCCAAGATCCACGGCCAGCTGGTAGAAATACGTATTGCAGGACTGATAGATGGCACGTTGCAGATCAATGGCGCCATGGCCACTCTTGTCCACCCACCAGGTCCAGTCATAGTAGGGGCGCGACCTGCCAGGAAGGCGAAAGTACCCTGGATCGCCAATCACCGTTTCCGGCGTAATGACTTCGTTGTACAAACCCGCCAGGCCGATGAAGGGTTTTATTGTGGAACCTGGCACTCTTGAAGCGGTTGCGCGATTGAACAACGGAGTATGCCCGGAGCGATTCAGCTCACTCAGTTGTGCCCGGCTGATGCCGGTCACGAACAGATTCGGGTCATAGCCCGGCTTGCTCACCATCGCCAGCACGCCGCCGGTTGCAGGATCGATGGCAACAACGGCGCCTCGCTGATCTCCCAGGGCCTGTTCGGCGGCTGCCTGCAAACGACTGTCCATGTGCAGCACGATGTCACGGCCCGGCACCGGGTCGGTGCGATCAAGCACCCGCATCACCTGGCCACGGTTGTTCTTTTCGACAGTCTCGTATCCCACCTGGCCGTGCAGCATGTCTTCGTAGGTTTTCTCGACGCCGGTCTTGCCGATCTGGTGCGTGCCACGGTAATTGGCCGACTGCTCGGGCGACATGGCCTCCAGCTCGTCCTTGTTGATCTCGGAGACGTAACCGATCGCATGCGCCGACATGTCAGCAAAGGGATAATGCCTCACCAGCTGCGCCTCAACGGCGAAGCCTGGCAGCATGTGCTGATTGACCGCGACCGCCGCGATCTCTTCTTCCGTGAGCTGGTAACGCAAAGGCACGGAAGTGTGGGGCACTGCACGACGACTCTGCCGAGTGCGGTACTGTTCGATGTCGTCGTCGCTGAGGTTGATGACCGATCGCAACAGATCCAGCGAGACATTCAGATTGGCGGCAGTTTCACGGACGACTGTGAGGTTGAAGATGGGCCGGTTGGCGGCCAGCAGAACACCGTTGCGGTCAAAGATCAGACCACGGTTGGGGGAGACGTACTGGGAGTGCAGACGATTGCCATCGGAGCGAGCAGCAAAATATTCGTAGCGGTAAACCTGCAGATACACCATCCAGGCAGCCAGAGCGCTCAACAGCAACAGGACGAGGACACCAGCGACGATCATGCGCCTGTTGAAAATCAGGGTCTCGCGCTCATGATCGTTCAGCTTGAATTTTTCTGCCATGGTCCCTTCAGTCTGTCTTTCGGTTCACACTGAGACAAACAATTCACGATAAAGTTTTATCCCACCTGTTGCATCGGGTCGTTCAGGCGCGGTGATAGGGATGCGCATTCAACAAGGTCCACGCGCGATAGATCTGCTCAGCGACGACGATTCTAACCAATGGGTGCGGCAATGTTAACGCCGAGAGCGACCATTTTTCGTCGGCCCGCTGCAAGGCGCTCTGCCCGAGCCCATCCGGCCCGCCAACAAACATCACGATGTTGCGCCCTTCCATGCGGATGGCATCAAGCCGTAGCGCCAGAGCTTCAGTACCAAGACGCAGGCCGGTGACTTCGAGCGCAATCACGTGATCCTGTGGCCGCACTCTCGCCAGCAACGCATCGGCTTCCTTGCGGATGGCCTGCTCAACATCCTGCCCCTTGCCGCGTTTGCCGAGCGGGACGTCCGTCACGCTGAGCGCGAATTCAGGAGGCAAGCGTTTCGCGTATTCGGCGACGCCCTCATCCACCCATGCCGGCATGCGACTGCCCACGGTGACAAGATTAATCTTCATCCCTGGCCGTCTTGGTCGCTGCCAGCTGCGCGGCGCTGGAATCGAAATTCCACAAATCCTCGAGACTGTACAGTGCGCGTGCACGTGCCAGCATTATGTGGACAATCACTGCGCCCAGGTCTACCAGAATCCATTCCGCCTGCAGCCGCCCTTCTTCGCCAATCACTGGCTGGCCCTGGGTCCTGGCCTGCTTCACAACCTCATCGGCCATGGAGCGCAGATGAGTCGTCGACGTGCCTGTGACAATGACCATGTAGTCGGCCATTGGCGTCAGCTTCTGCACATTCAGACAGACTATGTTCTGCCCCTTCATTTCTTCAAGCGCGTGGACGGCCAGCGCGGACAACTGTTGCGTATTCAAACCGGGTCTTTCCTCATGGTTGCTGGAGACTGGCACGGGCCGCTCCAATGGATTGGTCATTCGTCGTTTCAGAAATCGTGTGGGGACTGCCCCGTATAAAGTGCGTGCGTGTCGATGTAGCCCCGCACACTCTGCGGCAACAGCGTCGTCGTGGCACCTCCATCGTGCAGCACCCTTCTCACCGCTGTAGAGGAAATATCCACCTGCAGGTGCCGGCTGAACAAGCACGCTCCGCAGGTAGTCGCGAACATCTGCGCGGCACTGTGAACTGTTCTGGCCTTCACCTCAGCGGCCAGCACCGGGGTCAGCGCAGTCTCTTCACCGGGCCGGCCTGCAATGAAAACATGCGCTAGCGTGAACAGGTCATGCCAGCGCTGCCAGCGCTCAAGTCCTGCGAAAGCATCTGCGCCGAGCACCAGTACCAGCGTGGCGGTGGGAAATTCCTGCCGCAGCGCCATCAGCGTGTCGACGGTGTAGGAGATGCCCTCGCGCAGGCACTCCCGCTCGTCCACCACGATGCGCGGCTCGTGTTGTGTGGCCAGACGCAACATCTCCATTCGCGCCTCTGCGGACGCCATCGCCGGTCCGCGATGATTTGGCAGATGACAAGGCACCATGCGCAATTGCGTGAGCGCGAGTACTTCCAGAGCCAAAGAGGCGACCTGCAGATGCCCGAGGTGAACCGGGTCGAACATGCCACCCAGCACGCCGATGCGTCGCGTGTTCATCTCACTCCCGGATCTGGCCGTCGCCGAGGACGATGTATTTCTGTGACGTCAGACCTTCCAGGCCGACTGGCCCACGGGCGTGCAACTTGTCTGTGGAGATGCCGATCTCTGCACCAAGTCCGTATTCGAAACCGTCAGCAAAACGCGTCGAGGCATTGACCATCACGGAGCTGGAATCCACTTCCCGGAGGAAGCGCTGCGCGCGTGTGTAATCTTCGGTCACGATCGCTTCCGTATGTGCCGAGCTGAAGCGGGCGATGTGGTCCATCGCCTCGTCCATGTCCGCCACCACCTTGATGGCAAGAATGGGTGCGAGATATTCCGTCCCCCAGTCGAGTTCCGTGGCGTGATTGATGTCTGGCAAAAATGCCCGCGTGCGCTCGCAGCCACGCAGTTCCACTCCTGCCTGTTCATAGGCCCGGCCCAGCGCCGGCAACACGGCAGCGGCGATGCCTTCGGCCACCAGCAGGGTTTCCATGGTATTGCAGGTGCCGTAGCGATGGGTCTTGGCATTGATGGCGATGCGCAGTGCCTTGTCGATGACGGCCTTGTCGTCGATGTAGACGTGGCAGTTGCCATCGAGATGCTTGATGACTGGCACGCGGGCATCGGCACTGATGCGCTCGATCAGGGATTTGCCGCCCCGGGGCACGATGACATCGACATATTCGGGCATGGCGATGAGGCGGCCCACCGCCGCTCGATCGGTGGTGGCGACAACTTGTACCGCATGTTCTGTAATGGCAGCGGCCTGCAGGCCTGCACGGATGCAGCGCGCGATGGCCTGATTGGAATGCAGGGCTTCGGAGCCGCCCCGCAGAATCACGGCATTGCCGGATTTCAGGCATAGACTCGCGGCTTCGCAGGTCACGTTCGGGCGCGACTCGTAAATGATGCCGACCACGCCCAGGGGCACTCGCATTTTGCCCACCTGAATACCGGACGGACGGAAACGCAGATCGGTAATGGCACCCACCGGATCTTCGAGCGCGGCAACTTGAAGCAGTCCTTCGATCATGCCGTCAATGCGAGCGGAGGTCAGTGCCAGTCTGTCGAGCATCGCAGCGTCAAGCCCTTTCTCGCGACCAGCCGCCAGATCGACGGCATTGGCATCGACTATCTCGTCACGTCGTGCAGCGATGGCATCCGCCATGGCGCGCAGCGCAGCGTTCTTCTGCGCAGTACTGGCTCGCGCGGTCATGCGTGACGCCGCGCGTGCCTGCCGGCCGAGCTGATTCATGTAGTGATCGATGTCGGAGTGCACGCCTGTGGCCAGTGCTGCCGTATTGCCTGTCATTGCCGGTCCTGCCGTTTGAAAGTGGCGCATTATAGCCCTGCCGCCACGCAGCCGACAAAGAAACAAGCACTGTGCCATCAAATATCGTTTTGCAGGCTCATTTCGGCAGGGTATGGCCGCATGTACCAGGAGTCGCGAATGTAGTCGTTCGGATGCTTGCGGAAGTAATGATTGAGCAGAGTGATGGGAACGATCAGCGGCACCTGACCGCGCAGGTACTGGGCAATGGACTCGCTCAACTCTGCCTTGTCATCGGCGTCGAGCTGCTTTTTCAGATAGCCCTGCACGTGCAGCAGCACATTGGCGTGCTTGCCGCGGGTAGCCTTCAGTTTCAGGCCGGCCATGAGCGCTCGCAGGTACACTGGCGCCACATCCTGAAGTGTCGTCTTCGTGGTGCCGGCCACCAGTGGCCCGAGCGCCCGATAAGTCTTCGGACAGTGACTCATGAGTATCAGTTTGTGCCGGGCATGGAAGTTCACCAGAGCGCCCACCGTCAGCCCCTGTGCCAACAGCGCCTTCCAGCGCGCCAGAACATAGACACGCTGAATGAAATTCTCGCGCAGCACCGGGTCGCCCAGGCGCCCTTCCTCTTCAACAGGCAGGTCGGGGAAATTGCGCAGCAGTGTGGCGGCATAGATGCCGACGCCATCGCGGCGCGCCCGGTGCGTGTCATAGACTTTCACGCGTTCCATGCCGCAACTGGGAGAAGATTTCTTGAGGATGTAACCGCACAGGTCGGTGTGCCAGTGGCGCTGGGCGTCGGCGCAGTCAGTGAGGGCCTGGGTGTAGTCCAGAGTTTCGTCCACGGTGGACACGCAGCGCACGGCATCCCCGGCAGTGACAAGTCGTATGGGACGCCTGGGAATACCGAGACCTATGGCAACTTCGGGACAAAAGGATCGGAACTCAAAATAGTTGCCCAGCGTCTTTTCAACGTAGTTGTCGAGCTGGTGCTGACCATCAAAGCGCACTTTCTCGCCCAGCAGACAGCTGCTTATACCGACCGGAATCTTGTCAGCCAGCATCAGTTCGCTGCCTGCGGACCGATGGCTTCGGCCGAATCGGCGTATTGCGCGACGATGCGGTCTACTTCCACGCGGAAGGAAGGGGAGTAATTCATGCGAGTTGCAACCCAGGCATCACGCACCGCCTTGACCCGCATCATGGAAATCCAGCGATTCATGCGCGGTTCAAATTCATCACGGTCGAACAGCCCCTGTTCGAACTGGTAATGGGAGTTTTCCCACTCTCGCCAGACGCCGGCGAGGAAGTACGCGTGCTGCACGGATTCGCCCGGGGTCAGCGGTTCTCCGACAGTGACCTTGGCGATGGTGGTGGCCAGCTCGATCTCCGTCGCCACCCATTCTGAAAACATCATTTGTTTCTCGGAGATCGCATCCCGGGTCTGGGAGCGCATCATTTCAGTATTCTGGCGAATCTCCAGACCGAGGAACACAATTCCCATGATCACCGCCACACTCGCCGACAAGTTCATCCAGTCACTGGGTTTCGTCATTGTTGTGCTCTCCTCGCGTGAGTGCGGTCCGGTCTTCGTCCCGCAGGGACGCAATGTTCAACTCGCCCGCAATCAACTGCAACTTCAGTGCCCTGGGCAACTTCTTGACACGACTCTCCAGAATGGTGGCCTGAGAGCGCGTGCCCGCTGGTACTCTGTATACCAGCTCAAGCGGGCCTTTGCCACGCAGATATCGTGCAGCCTGGGGGCCGCCGCGGACATGTTCTGCAAAACGTCTTTCCACATCAGTACTGATGCCGGCATACAGTGTCCCACCGCGACAGCGGATCATGTACAAATACCAACCGGACTCAGCGTTCATGCTGCCCCACTCCGGACCAACCTTCCAACTCACAGCGGGCACGCCCGTCTTCCTGCAGCTTCAGAAGATGGGCCAGCAGCGTCTTGCAGGCCAGCGGCAGCAATTGAGCGGGCACATCGTCGTATACCTGCCGCGCCAGCGCTTCCAGTGGCTGCGCCACGGCTTGCTCCGCCAGCACCCGCAACAGCTTCTGCTCCCGTCGCAGACGGTGGCGCAGCAGTGTGTCAATGACCTGGAGAGGCTGCTTCATCACCCTCCCGTGGGCTGGCGCCAATGCCTGCAATGGCAGGGATTTCAAGGCTTCCAGTGATTGCAGATAGTGTCGCATGCTGCCATGTGGCGGCAGGATGACGGGCGTGGTGCCCTCCAGAATATGATCGCCAGTGAACAAAAGGCCGTCTTCCTCCAGCAGAAAACACAGATGGTTGGAGACATGGCCGGGAGTGTGAACGAGGCGCATGGTGAACTCGCCACAATCAATGCGTTCGCCATCCAGGAACTGGCGTGCCGGCGTGAACGTCGGGTCCTGTCCGCTGCCATCAGGAGGCAGCAGGCCGACAAGCATGGCAGCTGTTGCCCGCTGCAGCGGCGCGGCACCAGGGGAGTGATCACCGTGGGTATGCGTCACAAAGATCCAGTCAATGGACCTCCCGTTCGCGAAGCGCAGGACAGCCTCAAGATGCTGGTCGTCGACCGGCCCGGGATCAAGCACAGCCAGGCGGCGATCGCCAATGACATACGTGTTGGTGCCCGGGCCCGTCATGGGCCCCGCGTTGCGCCCCAGAATGCAGTGCACTGGCACTGCGCCAGTACCGGCAACATGTGGCAATCCTGCGATCATTTCCGGCACCTGCCGCACTCCCACTGGACGGGCCTGCAGGCCACGATGCGACGCATGATAGCCCGATTGCGACGGAGCGAGAAATGACCTTCAAGGTCGCCTTTTTCTTGCCGTCCGGCACGCACCAAAGGCTGGCATTCAAATGCATTTCAGGATATAAAGTGCGCCTTTAAAAACCCCGGCGCGTCACCCGATCGATCCTTTTTCCTGTCCTCCGTGCTCCTGTAATCACCCAGGGCTTTGATGAAGTTGTCCGCTCAAGACGCGCCCAGAACGCTGTTCACAGCGCATTCAAGGTACTCGCGATGTACAAGATTCAGACTTTCAACCAGATTTCCCCCAAAGGCCTCGTCCGTTTCAACAGCAGCTTTGAAGTGGGTGCGGGGCTTGGCGAAGCCGATGCCATTCTGGTCAGAAGCCACAAGCTGCAGGACAGTGACGTCAACCCGAATTTGAAGGCTGTGGCACGTGCCGGTGCAGGTGTCAACAATGTGCCTGTCGCCAGCTACACCGAAAAGGGCATCGTGGTGTTCAACACTCCCGGCGCCAATGCCAACGCCGTCAAGGAGCTGGTGCTTTGCGGCCTGCTGCTGTCTTCACGCGGCATTCTGCCGGGCATCGCCTATGTGAATTCTCTCTTCGAGATGAAAGACAACGCCGCCATGTCCAAGCTCCTGGAGCAGGAGAAGAGCCGCTTCAAGGGTTCTGAGATCGCCGGCAAAACGCTGGGGATCGTTGGCCTTGGCGCCATTGGCTCCCTGGTTGCCGAGATGGCCATCAGCCTGGGCATGAAGGTGCTGGGTTATGACCCGGCCCTTTCCGTGGATGCGGCGTGGCGACTGCCGAATCAGGTGCGCAAGATCGAGAACCTGACTGCACTGCTGGTGAATTCCGACTTCGTGAGCCTGCACCTGCCAGTGCTGGAATCGACACGCAATCTGATCGACGCCGCCGCCATTGCCAACATGAAACCGGGCTTGTGCCTGCTGAATTTCTCCCGCGATGAAATCGTCAACACACAGTCCATCGTGGATGGACTCAACCGCAAGCAGTTGCGCATGTACATCGCTGATTTCCCCTGCGCGGAGTTGATTGGCCGCGACGACGTGATTCTCATGCCGCACATCGGTGCCAGCACTGACGAAGCGGAAGACAACTGCGCGGTGATGGCTGCCGATCAGCTGATGGACTTCCTCGAGAACGGCAACATCCGCAACTCGGTAAATTTCCCGAATGTGTCACTGGACCGGTCTCCGAGCGCTGCCAAGGGCACCCGCATCGCAATCAGCAACAAGAATGTGCCGAAGATGCTGGGCCAGATCCTGTCCATTCTGGCGGATCAGAACATCAACGTGATCGACATGATCAACAAGAGCCGCAACGAGATTGCCTACAACCTGATTGACGTGGAGTCGCGTCCGTCGGAGGCGGTGCTGGCGGAAATAGCAGCAATTCAGGATGTAATCAAAGTGAGTGTGTTGTAAGTAGTGCTGTCTGTGCGCGAGGCGGGTGCTGTCGCTGCGTCGGTGACACGCCGTGAATACATCCATGTAGGCTCGCCTTCGCCATCCGACCGCCATGGATGGCGGAAGTGCCGGTTTTGCAGG
>CAMCRC010000092.1 GCA_945877175.1 Klebsiella pneumoniae
AATTCACGGGAAGACCGGCAACTATAGATAAGAAGAATATTCTCAACGCTTTGAATCAGGGTTATTCGATCAGTAAGACAGCAGAACTCTGTCGGGTTTCGATGAGTACGGTTCAAAGAGCGAAAAAAGAAGCAGCGTAAGTACGCAGAGGTCGCGTACAAACGTCTGTAGTCGGTTTTGCTGAGTTTTGATTGATATCAGAGCTTGACACTGTACGAAGTGTTAGAACTCGTAGTCTAGTGAATATGGTGATTCTCTCCTGGGGCGATGGAGAACTGAAGGTGCATTGAAAGATACTGTCTATGAACCCGTACAGTGAGTTATTCAGTGAATATGATGCTGGTGTAGAACTACACACCATGTACAATTTGGAAGTTAAGTTGTTGATATTAAACGCAATAAAAAATATTTAATAAAATTAGATACGTGTTTCACTACATAATCACTACATAGTTAAAATATATACTATATAAAACAATAGCTTAAATGCGTGTTGCTACGGAAGTTGCACTTAAATATTCTGTCTCTGAACCCTTGCAGTGAGTTATTCAGTAAATATGATGTTTGTGTATAACTACATACTCACTACATAGTTAAAATATATACTATATAAAACAATAATATAAAAGTATGTTTCTATTAAGTGGGAGTGATCCCACCAGAGGCAAGCCGCAGATGGACCCGTTAAGCACATTGATCGAGTGGATATCCCTCTATGGCGCCTTCGGCTTGCTGGCCTTGGGCATTTTCGAGCGGTTTGTGCCTGTTCTGCCGTCCTATGGGGTGCTGGTCGCCATCGGCATCGCGGCCAATCAGAATGTCTGGTCCGTATCTACCGCGGTGCTTGCTTCTGTCTCGGGCAGCCTGCTCGGCAGCCTCGCCCTCTACTGGCTGACCCTGCATCTGAGTGAAGAACGGGTTCATCGCATGCTGCTGTGGGTTGGCAGAATGACCGGCATCTCGGCCCCGCGCATCGAAACAACGATCGTGCTGTTTCGGCGTCACCAGCGTGGCCTGTCCTTTGGCATGCAGCTGGTTCCCTCCATACGGCTGATATCTCCGATCATCGCGGGCATGTTTCGCGCGGACGCCAGAGCCTTTGCCATTGCGACCCTGCTGGGCATTCTGGCCTGGAACAGTCTGTTCATCGGAGTCGGCTATGTCGCGTCCACTGTCACCCTGGAAACCAATGCGTCGACACTGGCCCTCCAGGTGGTCGTGCTGCTGCTGGTTATCGAATTGGGGCTGGCGCTGCTTTGGCGCTGGTACCACCTGAAGTACGGGCGCAAGCAATGACCACCCTCTGCCTCCTCGAACTCGTCCGCGTCACCGAAGGCTCCGACGCCAGCCAGGCCCTTCACAACGCGCGCGATCTTGCCGCCCACGCCGAGCAGTGGGGCTACAAGCGCATCTGGGTCGCGGAGCATCACAACATGGAGGGGGTCGCGAGTGCGGCAACCTCCATCGTCGTCGCGTACATCGCCGGTGGCACACGGAAGATCCGGGTCGGGGCGGGGGGCATCATGCTGCCGAACCATGCGCCCTACATCATCGCCGAGCAGTTCGGCACGCTGGAGCGCCTGTTTCCCGGACGCATCGATCTGGGCCTGGGGCGTGCGCCCGGCACCGATCAGACCACGGTGCGTGCCATGCGGCGCTCGCCTGACGCCTCGGACCGGTTCCCGCAGGATGTGCTGGAACTGCAGCACTATCTTGCGCCAGCCAGTCCGGGTCAGGGCATCGTCGCAGTGCCTGCGGCGGGCACGAATGTGCCCTTGTGGATACTGGGTTCAAGCACTTTCGGCGCGATGCTGGCGGCCCGGCTCGGCCTCCCTTACGCGTTCGCCTCCCATTTCGCCCCGGATCTGCTGCTGCCGGCACTGAGAATTTATCGTGATAACTTCGAACCGTCCGCGCAGCTCGAGAGACCCTATGCGATGGCGGGCATCAATGTGATCGCCGCCGGGACGGACGCCGAGGCGAAGCGACTCGCCACCTCGAAACAGATGGCGTTTGCGGATTTGTTGAGCGGCAGGCGTGGTCTGGGCAAGCCCCCCATTGATGACATAGAGACTTACTGGTCTGCTCAGGTGAAGGCGCAGGCCATGCAGATGCTGGCGCGGTCCGTTGTCGGATCTCCAGCCACGGTGCGGGCCGGGCTGGAGGCCTTCGTCGCAGAAACGGGGGTCGATGAGCTGATGATCGTGTCGGATGTGTACGATCATCAGGCGCGCCTGCGTTCGGTGCAGCTGATCGCCGAGGCGATGGCAGTGCGTCAGGCCCCCGTGATCTGAGGCTGCAGCGTCTCCTTGTTGCGATGTCCCACCAGCCTGCCCAGCCAGCGTTCGACACCGTCCACGTAGGAGAACACGATCGGCACTACCAGCAGGCTCAGCATGGTGGAGGTGATCAGTCCTCCGATCACGCCAATGGCCATGGGCTGCCGGAAACTGGCATCCGCGCCCAGTCCCAGCGCGATCGGTGCCATGCCCGCGATCATCGCCAGGGTCGTCATCACGATGGGTCGGGCCCTCTTGTGACAGGCGTCCACCAGGGCCTCATACAGCGGCAGGCCGTCCTTCTCCCGTCCCATGATCGCGTAGTCCACGAGCAGGATGGAGTTCTTGGTCACGATCCCCATCAGCATGATCAGTCCGATCATGGCGGGAACGCTGAGTTCGGCGCCCGCAATCAACAGTGCCAGGAAGGCACCGCCGATGGACAAGGGAATGGCCGACAGAATGGTCACTGGCTGGAGGAAATCCCTGAACAGCAGCACCAGCACGCAATAGACGCAGAGCACGCCCACCACCAGTGCCATGGCAAATCCCGACATCAGGTCGCCAACGATTTCGGCATCGCCCCCATGGATCACCTGCACATTGGACGGCAGTGTTCTCATCGCCTCCATATTCTCGGCGGCAGCCTGGGCGGCGCCGATTGTTATGCCACTCAGGTCGGCCGAGACCGTCACGTTACGGAGCCGATCATAACGATCGAGCTGGAGGGGGCCGCTTTCGATGGACAGTGTCGCGATGCTGGACAGCGGGACCAGACCGTCACGCCCCTGCACGCGCAGGTTGGCAATAGTGTCGATGTCCTGTCGCGCCGCATCGGAAACACGCGTGCGGATATAGACCTGGCGGTTGTCCAGGTTGAGACGTGCCACCTGGGGATCGAAATCGCCACTGGTGGCCATGCGAATGGCCTCACCAATTGCCGCTGTCGTGACGCCCTGCTCGGCGGCGCGTTCCAGATCTGGCCGAATGACAATTTCAGGGCGCTCGAGGCTGGCGGTGGATGTGATGCTCGACAGGCCGTCGATTTCCCGCAACTGTCGTTCTACAGCCTGGGCACTCGCAGTCAACGCGGCGGCATTGTCGCTGGCGAGGATGATCTGCAGCCGCTCGCTCGGGCCGCCGCTGCTTATCGAGAAACGTGCGCCGGGCACGCTCAGGAGTTGCTCGCGGATTGAGCTTTCGACCTCCCGCTGCGAAGGACGCTCTCCACGCGGCGCCAGCGCCACGGTCAGTGATGCCCGGCGCACCTCGCCGGCCTGCATGCCGCTCATTCCCGCAGCCTGTGCAGATCCCGCGGTGACGAAGACGCGCTCGACGCCCTCGACGCCGGCGATGGCCAGGCGGGCGGCTTCCGCTGCCTGCAGTGTGTCTTCCAGAGAGCTCGCGGGAGGCAGCTCCACACTGATGTTCGAGTAATTGCCATTGGGCGGCGGAATGAACCCGATGGGCAGCATCGGCACCAGCGCCAGCGAACCCGCCAGAAACGCCGTAGCCCCGGCCATCGTGGTCTTGCGGTGCGCCAGACACCAGCGCACCAGACCCAGATACCAGTGCATCACGCGCCCATCCTTGTGCGGTTTGGTGGGCTGGGGCTTGAGAAAATAGGCCGCCATCATCGGCGTCAGCAGTCGCGCCACCAACAGGGAGGCGAGCACCGCGATCACCGCGGTCCAGCCGAACTGCTTGAACACCAGCCCCGCGATGCCGCTCATCATGGCAGTGGGCAGGAACACGGCCACCAGGGTCATGGTGGTTGCCGTCACGGCCAGGGCAATTTCCGAAACAGCATCCTCCGTGGCCTCTCTGATCGATTTGCCCAGATGGCGGTGGCGTTCGATGTTCTCGATCTCGACGATCGCGTCATCCACGAGAATGCCCACGACCACGGCCAGCGCGAGCAGGGTGACAGTGTTGAGCGAATAGCCCAGCCAGGCCATCGCGGCGAATGCGGGCAGGATGGAAAGGGGCAGGGCAGCGGCCGAAACGAGCGTAGCCCGCCAGTCCCGCAGGAAGACCCAGACGACGAGGACGGCCAGGATCGCGCCTTCGAACAGCATCGTCATCGAGCCTTCGTACTGCTCCAGGGTCTGCTCCACCGATCCGGAAATGGGGATGATTTCCAGACTGGGATCACTCTGCTGAAGGCCCGCCAAGGCGATCTGAACCTCTTCCGCAATGGCAACCTCGTCAAAGCCCCGGGCGCGATAGACATTGAATCCGACAGCCGGTTGGCCATCGAGCAGGGCGGCCTGGGAGCGTTCGGCCGCGCCATCCACGATGGTTGCCACCTGGTCCAGCCGGAACACCCGGCCATTGGGCAAGGTGATCCGTAGCGCGGCGAGCTCCTGCGCCTGGCGCACTGTGGCGATGGTGCGCAGCGATTGTTCCTGGCCACCGAGCTGTCCCCGGCCGCCTGAAGACTCCTGTTGAATCTGGCGCAGCGCGCGGGAGATATCGCCGGCGGAAATGCCCAGCGACGCCATCCGGCTCGGATCGACTTCGATCAGCACCTCACGCTGCACACCGCCAACGCGCTCGAAGCGGCCGACGCCCGTGACGCCCAGCACCGTCTTCGCGACGATGTCGTCGACAAACCACGAGAGCGCTTCTTCGTCCATGCGCGAGGACGCAATGGCGAAGGTCTGGATCGGCGCGCCAACGCTGGTGGCCGCACTCACGGTGGGTTGCAGAAGCTCCGTCGGCAGATCGGCCCGAATGCTGTCCACGGCATTCTTGGTTTCAATCAGCGCGTCGGACAGATTCTTTTCCAGTACGAATTCGACCCCGATCGACACCCTGCCATTGGTGACCGAAGTGTGCAGATGATTGAGCCCGCTCAGAGTGGCCAGCGCATCTTCGACCTTGCGGGCGACTTCCGTCTCCAATTGTGCCGGTGCCGCCCCTGGCTGGGACAGGTTGACCGAGACCATTGGCATGTCGAAGTCGGGCAGGTTCTGCGTAGGCAGGTTCTGGAATCCCCAGACACCGGCCAGTGAGAGCAGCACGAACAGCAGAATCGCCGGGATGGGATTGCGGATGGACCAGGTGGCGAAATTCATGGCTGGCCTTCTGCGGGGAGGCCACTGGCGCCTGCCCCGGGCACTATGCGGACAATATCGCCACTGTTGAGAAAGCCGGCGCCTTGCACGACGACCGGCTGCCCGGCCTCAAGCCCTTCGAGGATCTCCACTTCCTCACCAAGGCGTCGGCCGATCGTGACCCGTTGCAGCGCTATCGTGGACACCTCGCCCGCGTCGACCAGCGCGGCCACCTGGCTGCGGCCGTCGCGGATGATGACGCTTTGCGCCGGGACCACCCATGCAGCATTGCGCTCAATTTCTATGCGGCCTTCCGCGTACATACCGGCGCGGGCATTGCTTCCCGGTTGAACATCGGCATAGACGGTGGCCAGGCGCGTCTGCTCGTTCAGCATGGGCGAGGTCTGGCGCACCGTCGCTGCGCTGGTCGTGCCGTCGGGCAGTTGCAGCACGATGTCCTGCCCGATTTTGATCTGTGCCAGCTGCAGAGCCGTCAGCTCACCACGCCATTCCAGTCTGTCCTGGCGGATCAGACGAAAGAGTTCCTGCCCTGTCGGCACGACTGCGCCGAGGGTGGCCGTGCGCGCGCTGATGGTGCCATCGTCGGGAGCAACGACAGTAGTGTAGCGAAGCTGCAGGCGTTTTCCGTCGAGTGTCGCAGACGCCGTGCGGGCCAGCGTGGCGGACTGCAGGGCATCCTGATCGCTGATGGAGCCTCTGCCTTGCAGGTACAGGGCGCGCTGGTGATTGGCTTCAGCCTGTTCGTAGTTGGCGAGCAGCACGGCCTCTTCGGCCTGCAGCAGCGCCGGATCGATGCGGGCGAGGGTCTGGCCCCGGGTGACATGATCTCCCACATTCACAAGCACCTCGGTCAACTGGTAGCCGCCGATCTGTGCCCCCACGCTGGCTTCCTGCCAGGCCGTGATCGATCCGGACGAATTGAGCACGATCGGCCAGTTGACCTCACGGGCCGTGGTGCTGGTCACAGTCAATGCCGGCGCGGGAGAAGTGTCGACGACGGTCGCTGCATTGCCCGAGTCATTGAAAGGGAGGAGGGATATCGCCCCCAGGGCGGCAATGCCGCAGGCTGCGAAGAAGAGCCAGTGCCGTCTTCCGCGACCCTGCGCGGGTATATTCTTGTCTTGAAGAGCCGAGTTCATTTGCGATTTTCCGATTGATGAGTGCCACACATTGCTAAGGCTGTTCCTTTGCCAGAGAGAAGGCTTGTTCCACGAGAGTACGAAGCTCTGCCTTGCCTCCGTCGATGTACCATTCGTCCAGAGCTGCAATCCAGGCAGTCATTGCCATTCCGACAATGATCCTGGCCTTGAGGCGGGGCATGGCCGCGTGCCCCTCTCTTTCAATGAGGGCGGCAGTCAGCGCCTGTTCCCACACCGTGCGTCTTTCCATTTCCCTGCCCGCCAGAGTCGCTGTTTCCTTCAACAGACGCATCAACGCGAATGCCAGGTCAGGGTTCTCGTTGGTGCGTGCAGCCAGCGAGAAGAGTGTCTGGCTGACGGCAGTGAAAGGGGTCTCGTGCCCGGGTCTGCTGTGCAAGCCTTCCACCAGCGCTGGAGCCATTTCCTTCTGCCACTCGAACACCAGGTCTTCCTTCGTGTCGAAATACCGGAAGAACGTCCTTTTGGAGATGCCCAGCGGCGCCACGATCTGCTCGATGGTGGTACTGGCGAAGCCCTGCTGCAGGAACAACTGGAGACCCACGCGAGTCAATTCCTGGCGGGTATTGGTTTTGAACTGCTCACGCAGGTTCGAGATTTTTGCCGTCATGGCGCTTGTTCACGACTTTGCTGATGGATTGGCGGGACGTTTGACGTCTTCCCGGGTCTTTCGCAAGTGGATGGTCTGTACCTTGCGGGCGCAGAGACTGAACTGCATGGCACCGAATGTCAAGATGTCACTTGGTGACAACGGGCCCGCATTCCTGCTTTTCTGCGCTTGCAGGTCTCGCTCGTGGCGCGTGTAAGTACCTTTTTCATCTGTTTTTCACTAAAAACAAGAACATAAGAAGGAATCCTTGACAATTTTCTGGGCTGGTCACTAGAATCCGGCCCAATTGCACAAAAACCGTGTGTGACACATGGGGGCAGGCCTGCCGAATTCCCTGATGTTGCGTAAAAAGAACAGTTTTCTGGATGGCCGATATGCACAAATTGACCGCGGCATTACTGACGGCAGCCCTTGCCACCATGGCGAGCCAGGCTGGTGCCCAGACCCTGACGGGTTCACGCACCTCGATGGAGCGCCAGCACCAGGTGGCCGTGTCCCACGGCTACGTGTTCGCCAAGACAGCGTCGACGGTGAACAAACTGGTGGAGCAGGGTGACCTGCTGCGAGTCCAGCCCACCCGACACTTCGAACTGCACAACGTCTCTTTCCCCTACGCCAAAGCCCCCGTCAAACTCTTCATCGAACAACTCAGTGCCCAGTATGTTGCCGCCTGTGGCGAGAAGCTGACAGTCACCAGTCTCACCCGTCCACTGGACCGCCAGCCTGGCAATGCCGCTGATGATTCCGTGCATCCGACTGGCATGGCGGTGGACCTGCGCATTCCGCCGGCGGGCAAGTGCCGTTCCTGGCTGGAACGCCAACTACTTTCGCTGGAATCGGCTGAAGTGCTCGACGTGACCCGTGAGCGCAACCCGCCACACTACCATGTGGCCGTGTACCCCGAACCCTACCGTCAGTTTGCCGAAGCCACGCCCGGCAGCGGCACCGGCAGTGAATATGTCGTCCGTCGTGGCGACACGCTGTCACGCATTGCCTCCATTACAGGCGCCAGCGTGGCGCAGCTGAAGTCCACCAACGGCCTGCGCAACGACATC
>CAMCRC010000093.1 GCA_945877175.1 Klebsiella pneumoniae
AGCACGACGATCGAATTCTTTGAAGCCAGTTGGTTTGCCCATCAGTACATCCAATTAATCAAATTTGTCTGTGTATTGTCCGTGCAGCCCCCTTGCGGGGACTGGCTCAGACGGCGACTGCCTGCGCGTGAATTCTCTTGGCGCGCTCGTTCAGCACTCGCTTGTAGTCGGTCGGCATCACCTTGACGAATTGCGCCAGCGCCGTGTCCCAGTTCGCCAGGATCTGCGCAGCGACAGTCGATTCCGTGTACTCAAGGTGTCTGCTGATCAGGGACTTCAGCTCGGCAATGTCTGCCGCATCGCTCACCGCTTCCAGCTCGAAGGTCTCGGTGTTGCACTGCTTCGCCAGATCCTTGTCCTTGTCCCAGACATAGGCGACACCGCCGCTCATGCCTGCGCCGAAGTTGCGGCCGGTCTTGCCCAGGATGACCACGCGGCCCCCGGTCATGTACTCGCAACCGTGATCGCCGATGCCTTCCACAACGGCCGTCGCGCCGCTGTTGCGCACGGCAAAGCGTTCGGCGGCGATGCCACGGATATAGGCTTCACCGCTGGTGGCGCCATACAGGTTGACGTTGCCGGCGATGATGTTCTCTTCGGCCTTGAACGTGCTGTTCTTCGGCGGGTAGAGGATGATCTTGCCGCCGGACAGGCCCTTGCCCACATAGTCGTTGGCATCGCCTTCCACTGCAATCGTGATGCCCTTGGCCAGCCAGGCGCCAAGGCTCTGTCCGGCAGAACCGGTCAGCTTGATGTTGATGGTGTCTTCCGGAAGCATCTCTTCCTTCCAGCGCTTGGCCACTTCGTTGGACAGCATGGTGCCCACGACGCGGTTGATGTTCAGGACCGGCAGGTTGATGTGCACCTTGCGGCCGGTCTCGATGGCGTCTTTCGCCAGCTCGATGATCTGGTTGTCCAGTGCCTTTTCGAGGCCGTGGTCCTGGGCGATGGTCTGGTACACCTGGGTGCCTTCGAAGATGATCTTCGCGGGCGCCAGGATCGCGCTCAGGTCGAGGCCGCTGGCCTTCCAGTGCGTAATGGCCTTGTCGGTTTCCAGCAGGTCCACACGGCCGACCATGTCAGTGACCTTGCGCACGCCCAGTGCGGCCATGATCTGGCGCATCTCCTCGGCCACCATGAACAGGTAGTTCACGACGTGCTCGGGCTTGCCGGCAAACTTCTTGCGCAGCTCCGGGTCCTGTGTGGCGATACCCACCGGGCAGGTGTTCAGATGGCATTTGCGCATCATGATGCAGCCCAGCGTAATCAGCGGCGCGGTGGCGAAGCCGAATTCCTCGGCGCCCAGCAGGGCGGCGATGGCCACGTCGCGGCCGGTCTTGAGCTGGCCGTCCGTCTGCAGCACCACGCGGGACCGCAGGTTGTTCATCACCAGGGTCTGGTGGGTTTCGGCCAGACCGAGTTCCCAGGGCAGACCGGCGTGCTTGATGGACGTCAGAGGCGAGGCGCCGGTACCACCGTCATGGCCGGCAATGACCAGGTGATCGGTCTTGGCCTTGGTCACACCGGCAGCGATGGTGCCGACGCCGATCTCGGACACCAGCTTCACGCTGATGCGCGCCTTGCGGTTGGCATTCTTCAGGTCGTGGATCAGCTGGGCGATATCCTCGATCGAATAGATGTCGTGGTGCGGGGGCGGGCTGATGAGGCCCACGCCGGGCGTGGAGTGACGAATCTTCGCGATGTATTCGTCCACCTTGCCGCCGGGCAGCTCGCCGCCTTCGCCGGGCTTGGCGCCCTGGGCGATCTTGATCTGCAGCTCGTCCGCATTGCTCAGGTACCAGATAGTTACGCCGAAACGGCCCGAGGCCACCTGCTTGATGGCAGAGCGCTTGGAATCGCCGTTGGCCATGGGCTGGAAGCGGATGGAGTCTTCGCCGCCCTCACCGGTATTGGACTTGCCGCCCATGCGGTTCATGGCGATGGCCAGAGTCTCGTGGGTCTCGGAAGAAATGGAGCCCAGGGACATCGCGCCAGTGGCGAAACGCTTGACGATATCGGCTGCAGACTCCACCTCGTCGATGGCAACCGGCGCATGCACGCCCATGCGGAACTTCAGCAGGCCGCGCAGCGTGCAGTTGCGGGTGGTCTGCTCATTGGTGTGCCTGGCAAAGGCCGCATAGGCCTCGGTGCTGTTGTTGCGCGCGGCAACCTGCAGGTTCGCGATGCTGGTCGGGTCCCACATATGCCCGTCACCACCGCTGCGCCAATGGAAGTCGCCCGGGTTGGTGAGGACTGGCAGCCGATTCACGTCCAGCGAAGGGAAGCCCACGCGGTGTCGACGTTCGGTTTCTTCGATCAAGGTGGTGAAGTTGACGCCCTGCACGCGGCTCGCGGTACCCACGAAGCAGCGGCTGATGATGTCCTGTGCCAGACCAACGGCCTCGAATATCTGCGCGCCTTTGTAAGACTGCAGTGTGGAGATGCCCATCTTGGCCATGACCTTGAGCATGCCTTTGCCGACCGCCTTCTTGTAGGCATAGACCAGGCTGTCCTCAGTGTCGAATTTGGTGCCCAGCAGGCCGTCATTGCGCGCCTGCCACAGGGCCTCGAAGGCCAGGTAGGGGTTGACCGCGTCTGCGCCATAGCCGGTCAGCAGGCAGTGGTGGTGCACTTCGCGGGCTTCGCCGGTCTCGACGATCACGCCGATCAACGAACGCTTGTGTGAGGCAATCAGGTGGTGATGCACGGCGCCACAGGCAATCAGGGCGCTCAGCGGGATGCGCGTGGCGTCGATGGCGCGGTCAGACAGGATCACGAAGGCATAACCCTCGCCAATGGCGGCACTGGCCTCGGCACAGATGCGGTCCAGCGCCTTGTGGAAGCCGTTGGCCTCGGTGCTGTCATAGGTGATGTCAATCAGCTTGGAGCGCATGCCGCGATGGTTCATATCGCGCAGATTGCTCAGTTGCTTGTTGGACAGGATCGGGTGCTCCAGGCTGAGACGGTGCGCCTGGGCCTCGGTGGTTTCCAGCAGATTGCCTTCCGGCCCGATGAAGCACTCCAGCGACATGACCACTTCCTCGCGGATCGAGTCGATCGGCGGGTTGGTGATCTGTGCGAACAGCTGCTTGAAGTAGTCATAGATCATGCGCGACTTGTCAGACAGACAGGCCAGCGCGGAGTCATTGCCCATGGAACCGAGCGGGTCGCGCATCTCGGCGACCAGCGGCAGCAACATGAACTGCATGGTTTCAGTGGTGTAGCCGAAGGCCTGCATGCGTTGCAGCACGTTCTCGGAATCAAGCGAGTGAGCGGCAGTCTCTGTGGAGATGTCGTCCAGCGTCACTTTCTGATTGGCAAGCCACTCGCCATAGGGACGGCGGCTGGCGATGTCCTGCTTCAGCTCTTCGTCGGGAATCAGGCGGCCCTGTTCGAAATCCAGCAGGAACATGCGGCCCGGCTGCAGACGGCCCTTGAGCTTCACGCGCTCGGGGGCAACGTGCACCACGCCCACTTCCGAGGCCATGATGACCTTGTCGTCGTGGGTGACGTAGTAGCGGCTCGGGCGCAGGCCGTTGCGGTCGAGCACGGCGCCGATGTAATGACCGTCCGAGAACACGATGGAGGCGGGGCCGTCCCAGGGTTCCATCAGCGCGGAATGGTATTCGTAGAAGTCCTTCTTGCCGCGGGGCATGTTGACGTCGGACTGCCAGGCTTCCGGGATCATCATCATCACGGCCTCCTGGAGCGAGCGGCCGGACAGCAGCATGAACTCGAGCACCGCATCGAAGGAGCCGGAGTCGGAGCAATCGGCGTCGATCACCGGGAAGAGTTCATGCATGTTCTTGCCGAACAGATCGCTCTTCACCGTGCCTTCGCGGGCAACCATCTGGTTGACATTGCCGCGCAGAGTGTTGATTTCGCCGTTGTGGCTCATGAAACGGTTCGGCTGCGCACGGTCCCATGACGGGAAGGTGTTGGTGCTGAAACGTGAATGCACCATCGCCAGATGCGTCTCGCACTCCGGGTTGGTCAGATCCTGATAGAACGGGAACAGCTGGCCGGGGGTCAGCATGCCTTTATAGACGATGACTTTGGTGGACAGGCTGCATGCATACAGCATCTTCGCTTCTGTCAGTGACGCATCGCCGCGCAGCTTGTGCGTGAAGCGCTTGCGGATGACATACAGACGACGCTCGAAATCTTCGCGGCTCAGCCCGGCTTCAGCGGCTATATAGAGCTGCGCAATATGCGGCTGCGCTGTGCGGGCGGCAGGGCCGACATCCGCGCCAACCGGGTCTACCGGGACGTCTCTCCAACCCAGCAGGGTCTGCCCTTCTTCGGCGATCATGGTATTGATGGTATCGATGCACTTCGTGCGCTCGGCCAGGATCTGCGGAAGGAAGATGTTGCCGACGGCGTATTTGCCTGCCTCTGGCAGGGTGATGCCGAGCTCGTCGTGTGCAATGCGCGCAAAGAAGGTGTGCGGAAGCGCCATCAGGATGCCGGCGCCATCACCGGTATTGGCTTCGAAGCCACAGCCACCGCGGTGATCCATGCGCGAGTTCAGATGATAGGCATCCAGCATGATCTGGTGGCAGGGGCGACCCTTGATATCGGCCACGAAACCTACGCCGCAGGAATCCTTTTCATTACTCGGATCATACAGGCCGGTTTTCTCCGGGTAGCCGAACTTGAAGGGGGAGTGGGCTTTGATGCTCATAGATCTAAAGGTCTCATCTGTCCGAATGTCGTTTACGATTCGTCTGTGGCGCCGTCAAAAGAGTGATCACGAATTGCCGGAGCCTCGTGGTCGGAAATCTGCTCGAGAGTGAGAGTGATCTGACGCGGTAACAGGCGAATTTGTCCAGCCCCCCCCAATGCAGCGAAGTTGAAGGACGCTGCTGTTCAAAAAATTCCGGGCGCACGAAAACCGGGATGGTTATCCCACAGGGGCCGGCCACAATACCACTCAAAAAGAATAAGTCAAGCCGCTGAAAAAGGGCTGGGAACCGCCTGTTACGGGGGCTTCAGCCATGCGGCGAGTGGTTGCAAAGGCGCGTTTTGCGGGCGGGTTTACAGCTTGATAAAACCAAGCTCGTGGATTACCCTTGTCCGCCTTACCAAATGCAGTTCCCTCTATACCACCTGTTTAGGGAGGCTAAGTCAGCCTGTGAATCCAAAACTAACTAGACGACGATTTATCAAGGGGGTCATTGCCTCCGGCGTGGCCGCGGCATCCACCTCACTCTGGTATACCGCATCCGGACAGAGCCGGCCTGCCGGCGCTGTCGAGCGGCTCCTGACCATCAGCGTGAACGGCCAGACGCGCCGTGTAGACGTTGCTCCTCAGGAAACCCTTGCTCACACATTGCGCTACAAGCTGGGTCTGACCGGCGCCAAGCTTGGCTGCAACCGCGGCGAGTGCGGCTCCTGCACAGTGCTTGCCGATGACGTGAACATCTACTCCTGTTCCACACTGACTCATGAAGTGAAGAACAAGGCAATCCTGACCGTGGAAGGTCTGCGCGCTGCCGACGGCACGCTGCACCCGATACAGGCCGCCTTCATCCAGGAACTGAGTCCGCAGTGCGGTTTCTGTACCTCCGGGCAGATCATGTCTGCTGTGGCGCTTCTCAAGTCCAACCCCCGGCCTACGCGTGAAGAAGCCCGTAACGCCTTGTCTGGCAACCTCTGCCGCTGCGGGGCTTATGATCACTATCTGAATGGCGTAATGCGCGCCTCGGGGCAACTGTCATGACCTATATGCACATTGGTAAAGATTTCACTCCTCCCGATATCGAAGGCAAAGTCACTGGCGCTGCCCGTTACGCTGAAGACTTCCGCCGCGACGGTCTCGTGTTTGCCCGTCTGCTGACCAGTCCGATTCCGGCCGGCCGCGTGGTCAGCATTGATGCCTCTGAAGCGCTGGCGATGCCAGGCGTGCTCGGCATCTTCACTGCTGATGACCTGCCCGAGTCCAAGCCGCCCGCCAACCCGGCGCTGGCCAAGGAATTCATCACCTACATTGGCCAGCCCATTCTGGCCGTTGCAGCGGAAAGCGAAGAACTGGCTGAGGCTGCCATCGAGCGCATCGTCGTTGAGTACGAGCGTCGTCCATTCGTGGTCGATCCGCTGGACACCCTGGTTGAAGGTGGTCCGGACCCTTACCCCATGGGCAACTCGCTGATCCGTACTGGTGAAGCTGCTGCTGGCACCACGGCGTCCGGCACCGGTGTCGGTCAGATCAAGTGGACATCGGACCAGGTCGCGTCCTTCCGCGCCGGCCGTTTCCCGACTGGCGCTTCGTTCCCGGAAGAGTGGATGTACGGTGATGTTGATGCCAATTTCGCGCAGTGCTCCACCATTCTGGAAGAGCCCTTCGTGACCATCGGCTACCCGCACCATTCCCTGGAACCCCGTACCGGCATGGCGTACTGGGAAAATGGCAAGTGCTATTTCCATGGTTCTCTGCAGAGCCACACCGTCGGTCACGACGCGCTGTCCGCAATGCTGGAAATCGACCCGGCGAATCTGGTGTTCATCAACGAGAACACGGGTGGCGGTTTCGGTTCCAAGATTTTCCCGTACCCGACAATGGCAGTCACAGGGCGTTTTGCCCGCAAACTGAACCGTCCGGTGCAGCTGCGCATTACCCGTCCCGAAGAGTTTTACATCGGTTCGGCGCGTTCAGGCATGCAGGGCTGGATCAAGATCGGTCTGCGTGACAATGGTCGCGTAGGCGCGGTTGATGTCGCAATTGTCGGCGATGCCGGTGCAGGCGGGGGCGCCAGCGGCGGCTCAGCGGCTGAGCACATCTCCATCATGTATCAGCCGGAAGCCATGCGTTTCCGTGGCATGTCTCTGTACACCAACACTGCCCCCCGTGGCGCACAGCGCGGCCCAGGCCAGAACGAAATGGCTGCAGTCCTGTCGCCCATGATGGACAAGGCTGCCCGTCAGGCTGGCATTGACCTGGTGGAATTCCGCCGCGTGAATGCCCCTGGCATGGATGCGAAGGTTGGCTCACGTCAGGGCGCGCTCTCCAGCTCCTATTACCCGCAGGCGATCGAGCAAGTGGCAACCCTGTTCGGCTGGGAACAGAAGAAGACTCTGCCCCGTCAGATCAGCGCCACCAAAGTACGCGGCATTGGCGTAGGCGAGGGTTACCACTCTGCAGGCGCCAGCGGCTACGACGGCCTGCTGCGCATTGCACCCGATGGCAAGATCTATCTGCACACCGGTGTGGGCAACCTGGGAACCTACTCTTACGCAGGCGTCCTGCGTGCTGCGGCCGAAGCGCTGCAGTGCAGCTGGGAAAACTGCGTGGTCGTGCACGGCAACAGCGACCTGCATCTGCCGCACAGCACCTATCAGGGCGGCAGCAACACCATCTTCACTGAAACCCGTTCCAGCCACGTGGCGGCACTGGATGCCATCCGCAAGCTGAAGACCATCGCGGCAGCGCAGTTCGGCGGCGCAGTGGAAGACTACAGCATCGGCGGCGAGCGCGTGTTCCTGACCAGCGACAGCAGCAAGGGCATGAGCTACGGCGAAGCGGCACAGAAGGCCATCGAGCTGGGCGGCGAGTTGAGCGGCATGGCGTATCCGGAAGACATCCACAACACCACCAAGCGTTCCGTGCAGGCAATGCAGGGTACGGGTCTGATCGGTGTG
>CAMCRC010000094.1 GCA_945877175.1 Klebsiella pneumoniae
CCTGGCAGACGCTCAAAAGCCTCTCTTGCCATCAACAAGCAGGATTGCCGACAATGGCTTTGACTTTCGCCTTCTTCTTCCTGGGACTGCTCATTCTCGTGCTTGGCGCTGAAGGCCTGGTGCGGTCGCATGCTGAGCAGGCCGGAAGGCGCGGTGCTGCTGTTGGGATACTTCAGCTACATGGCCTGGATCTGGCCCTGAACAGGACTGGCAGATGCCTCATTCCATCACTCGCAAGCTAGACCACAAGGCCTCCGGGGCACCATTGACCGGGGGGACACTGCGGCGCCTGCTCGCGTTGTTGCGCGAACGTTTTCCGCTGACTGCCCAAGGGCTGGCCGTGCTGCTCATCGCGCTAGCCGCTCTGCGTGTCTTCGGCTACGGACGCATGGACCTGGTGGTTTTTGCCCTGGCAGTCTGCGCCCTGGCCATCGTGTGCTTCTCCACCGTCATCGTGCTGCTGGGCGGACTGATTCTGCGTCACCAGATTCGCGAACATCTGGAAATGCAGGTGCTGCTTGGCCGCCACGTGGCACGCATCAAGGTGGAGTCCGGCTATCCCAATGAAACCGGTTTCACGCTTTCCACCATGCCGTGGCTGCCCCTGATTGGCGTGCGCTGGGAAATTGTCTTCCCCGATGCCATTACCACCCGCAACCGCCTTGCAGACGACGAACAGTGGTGGGAAGAGGAAATCATCCCCCGACGCCGCTGCCGGACGGCCAGCATCACGCGCCGTTTTACGGTCAGCGACGTGCTTGGCTTCAGCCGCTTCACCTGGCGGGTGACGCAGGAAGGTGAACTCCTGGCGCTGCCGCAGGCGGGCAACATCAAGGCATTGCCCCTGCTGCGCTCACTGACCGCAGAAGATGGCATTCCCGACCCCGGTGGCAATCCGGAAGGCGATCGCATGGAGATCCGGCCCTATGTGCCGGGTGATTCGGTGCGCAACATTCTCTGGAAGGTCTATGCCCGCAATCGCCATCTGAACGTCCGTCTGGCCGAACGCAGCGTCTATCACAGCAGCCGCACGCTGGCATACCTGGTGTCCGGCACCCATGATGAAGCAGCAGCGGCGGTAGCCCGCGTTGCGGTGGAATCCGGGGCGCTGGGCGATGACTGGCTGTTCGGCGCCGATGGCAGTGACACGCCCACCAGCAATGTTCCGGAGGCACTGGAGCGAATCGCCAGCTCCCGGGCACTGGATGGTCCGCTGGCCTGGGGGCTGGACAAGTTTCTGCAAACCTGGGGCAACCAGGGTCCGATGCACTGCATCGTGTTTACCTCAGCGGAGTCCGGCCCCTGGCTGGACAAGCTGCGCCAGACGACAGCGCGGTTCCGAGTGCGTTTTTCTGTGGTGCTGGCCACCGATGGCCTGCGCAAGAGTGCGCCCCCGGGCCGGTGGCAGCGCCTTCTGTTCAGCAACACCGCCCCACAAGGCAAAGACACCACCGCCCTGGCCGACTTGAGCGCCTTGTTGACGCAAGTCGGTCAGCTTGTAGAATCCACCCTTGTGGTAGACAGGCATACAGGACAGAGTTTCGACAAGCGCATGAACAAACTGTGAGTCTTGCATCATGAACAAGGAATTTGCGGTCAATCCGCTGCTGCCCTCAAGCCTGCGGGCCGTGATTGTTGCTTCCAGCTACTGGGTGCTCAGTGTCTCGCTGACCAGCCCGAGTGGTTCGTGGGCGGCGTTCGTGGGCAGTCTGCTCGCCTGTATCGCCATTGACCAGTTCATCCAGCGCCCGCCTCTGCGCGACCTGCGTCTGGGCGTCATCGCGCTGGCATGCGTGCTGGGACTCACCCTCGGCGTGGGCCTGAGTGCCCTGCTCACGGGCAGTGTTGCACTGGCCGGTGCGCTGGGCCCCCTGTCGACGTACGAGCTGGGGGAAGTGCTGCAGTGGTTCCTGTTCAGCGCAACACTCAGCGCGCTGTTGCGCTGCGTGGCGCAGCGCTCTGGTGTCGGTCGCGTTGTCGAGATTCTGTTTGTCGCTACCGCGTTCGTGATCACGCTGGCCGCCCACCGTCAGGGCATGATTCACCGCCCCTTCTTCATTGGCGACTTCGCACTGGTGCGCGGCATTGACCCGAGCTCCATCCTCATGGCCATGGGCTGTGGGGCCGTGCTGGCGATGGCCGGACTGCTGATGATGGAGAACAATCATCGCCGCCTGCCCTATCACTTCACGGTGCTGGGGCTGCTGTGCTTCTCATTGCTGATTTATGTGCAGTTCTTCGGGCTGCCCACCCCACAGATGACAGACAACCTGGGGCTGACGGGCGCTGCCCGGGCCGACGGCGGTGGCGCACAGAACGAGAACCCCTTCCGCGACGGCGAAAACGATACCAGTGACATGGAAGCCCCCGTGGCCGTGGTGCTGTTCCGGGATGACTACGAGCCGGAGGGCGGCTCCTATTACTTCCGTGAGTCGGCCTATTCCCAGTTCAACGGCACGCTGCTGGACTACCCGTCCCTCGAGGGCCTCGACACGGACCTGATTGACCACTTCACGGCCACGCGCGCCGAGATCGCCGAGCCACTGCCGCTGCCCGACAAGCGCCAGAGCGTGCGGATCACCGTGGGCCTGCTGGCCCCGCACCGCACGCCCTTCGGACTCGACACCCCCGTGGCCTACGTCAACACCCCCAACCCGAACAATCTGCGCTTCAAGCAGACTTACGACGCCATCTCCCTGGTGCCGCAGTTTACGTTCGCCGACCTGATGGGCCGCCAGGCGGGCGACGCCGACTGGACACCGGCGCAGCGCCAGGCCTATGTGGAGATGCCCGCCGACCCGCGCTACCGGCAGCTGGCCGACACCATTCTTGCAGACCTGCGCCCGGAGTTCGCTGATGATCCTTACGCCAAGGCGCTGGCCATCAAGGACTATCTGGACCGCAACGGCATCTACAGCCTGAAGAACGAGCACGCCTATGCCGAGGACCCGGCGGCCTCGTTCCTGTTCGGTGACCTGACAGGCTACTGCATGCACTTCTCCTTCGCAGCCACTTACCTGTACCGCAGCATCGGCATTCCGGCACGGGTCGGCCTGGGCTATTCAGTGCCTGCCAGCAATCGCGCCGGGGGCTCGTCGTTGCTGATTCAGGCCATCAACGGCCATGCCTGGCCCGAGATCTACCTGGAGGGCATCGGCTGGACCATCGTCGATCCGGCCCCTTCCCGCACGCTGGTGGACATGTCGGTGGATCCCCAGAACAGCCTGCAGCAATTGCTGGGCGACATGCTGCGGGATGAAGCCAGCTTCGACGAGTTCATCGCCTCGCAGCAGGACGCTCCCTTCCCGCTCGGGCTCATCCTGCAATCCCTCGCCTTTGCGTTGCTGGCACTGCTGCTGGCGGCTTACGCCGTCAAGATCTATCGGCTGCGCGCGCCCCTGCATGCCGCCCCCGCGCTGCGCTACCGACTGAGCTACCGGGCCACGCTGGACACGCTGGCGGCGCTCGGTCTGCACCGTCGCCATGGCGAAAGCCGTGAGAGCTTTGCGCGTCGTGTGGCCACACTGACCCCCACTTTCGACACCATGACCCGCGCCCATCTCCACAGGGCATTGGGCGAGCCGTCCGCCGCCTCGCAACCAGACTGGCTGGCCCTGCAGAAGCGCGTGCGCCAGGAACTGCGGCCGCAGTTGCCGTGGTGGCGTCACCTGCTCGCCATTCTCAACCCGGTACCCTGGTTGAAGACCCACTGACCCGAATCACCCACCCCCCGCTGACAGACTGAGCCCTGATGGGCGTTGCTGCAGCGGCACGGAGAACTTGCATGAGCCTGGAACTCGCCACAGAACACACGCCCGACCCGACGGCCCCCGCTGCCAGCGCGGACTCTTCCGTCGACGCCGCGCAATCACCGCGCCTGCGACAGGCGGTCAGCGTGCTGCAGCGACTGGCGCAAGCGGTGCGTCAGCAGGTGCTGGGCCGTGACGATGTCATCGAACTGGCCATCATCGCGCTGATTGCCGACGGCCATGTGCTGCTGGAAGACTTTCCCGGCTCGGGCAAGACGACGCTGGCCAAGGCGCTGGGCGAAGCAATCGTGCCCTCGGCGCAGGACCTGGCCGAAGGGGTGGATTCCACCATTGCACCGTTCCGCCGCATCCAGTTCACGCCCGACCTGCTGCCTTCGGATGTCACCGGCGGCGCGGTGTTCGACACCCACAGCAACAGCTTCCATTTCCGCCACGGACCAATCTTCGCCCACGTGGTGCTGGCCGACGAGATCAACCGCACCTCGCCCAAGGTGCAGTCGGCGATGCTGGAAGCCATGGGGGAAAAACAAGTGACGGTGGACAGCACCACCTACACGCTGGACAAGCTGTTCTTCGTGATCGCCACCCAGAACCCGCTCGACCTGGTGGGCACCTATCCGCTGCCCACGCCACAACTGGACCGTTTCCTGTTCAAGATCACCATGCAGCACATCGACCGCACCAGCGAGCTGGACGTGCTGGACACCTACAAGAGCCGCCGTGACATTGGCAGTGCAAGCAAGGTGCAGGTCACCCGCAGCGATGTGCTGACAGCCCGCGCCGCCATTGACGAGGACGTGGTGATCGCCCGCGCCATCAAGACGGCACTGGTGGACATCTCCCGTGCTCTGCGGGAAGACGAGCGCGTGCTGCAGGGCAATTCCACCCGCAGCATGGTGCTCCTGCTGCCGGCGCTGCAGGTGCTCGCCGCGCTGCGCGGCCGCAGCTTCGTGAGTGCCGAGGACATCGAGACGCTGCTGCCCCGCGTACTGGGGCACCGCATCGAGCTGGCCCCGGGCGTGGCGGATCTGAGCAAGGTGCTCAAGGACTGCATGCGCGAACCCATGGAAGTGCTGGCCCGTGCCACGCTGCGCCAGGAGCCCTGATGCGAGCCAGTGGGACCGAGTCGGCCTGTGGGAATGACCTGACCTGTGGGAGCGAGCCTGCTCGCGAACTGATCCTGCAAGCCCAGCAAGTTCGCGAGCAGGCTCGCTCCCACAGGCAGGCTCGCTCCTGCAGTCCATCCCCATGGTTCGCGCTGCCGCTGGCCTTCTGCCTGACACTCGCCTCCCCTGTCAGCACTGCCCAGGACGACTTCGCCGGCATCGACCTACCCGGCGCCGCGACTGTCTGCTTTGGCATGCAGGGCATCACGGAGGCGCGTGCGCTGGAGATCTGTGACGCGCTGGCCCTGCGTGAAAACGTGAAGGCCCGCGAGCTGGCCCAGCGCTGGATTGCAGAGCTGCCCGGCTCGGCGGCCGCCCAGTTCGCATTGGCCGAAGTGCTGGTGCGGGTGGAAGGCAATCTGGCACGCGCACTGTTCCACCTGAACCGTGCCGAAGAGCTCACCAATTACACGTCCCTCGGTCGCGCCATGGCGTCCGGCGCACCGGAATGGCACTACCTCACCATCTCGCAGTTGTCCTACATTCACCAACTGATGGGAGACCAGCAGGCATCGCTGGATTATCTGGACAAGATCGAGGCCGTCTACGGCCAGGAAGTGGAATCCTTTCGCGGCTGGCCCCTGATCAAGATGCAGAAGTGGGAAGAGGCGCGCGTCAGCGCCGAGAGTGTGCTTGCCACCAGCAACGATTCCCGCGAGCGCAGCCGCGCCTGGAACACCTTGTGCGCCGTGGAATTGTCGGAGCTGCGTCCCGCCGAGTCGCTTGAAGCCTGTGACCGCTCCATCAACGAAGACGAAGCACTCTCGGAGAACGGCAGTGGCGACCCCGACACCGTCTACCTTATGAACGCTTCTGAAGTGTCGCTCAGCATGCTGCGCATGGAAGACGCCGAGGACTATCTGACACGCGCCTCGCGCTATCTGGACCCTGAGAGTGTCGGAGACCCCTGGATCTACCTGCTCTTTCTGTACATGAACCAGAGCCGCTTCGACGAGGCCCGCGACGCCCTGGACAATATGCTGGTGTGGCGCGATCAGCAGGAACCCATCGTGGGGGTGATGAATCGGGCGGAGCATTTTCTGGTCAGCGCCATGTTCATGACCCTGGCCGGCTACCCCGCAGACGCCGCCACACTCAGCGCCACGGCCCTGAATCAGCCGGACCGCGCGGGCTCCTACAGCGCCGACGAGGCCCAGAAAGACTCCATCGCCGCGCTTGTCAATCACATCGCCAATCAGACCGCTTACGAACAGGCGCTGGAGAATGCGGCAACGCTGGATTTCACCGACGCGCTGCTGGCCCGGGCCAGCGCCCTGAGCTACCGTTTCAAGGCATGGCGCTCGGGCCGCCACGCGGCGGCGCTGTTTGCCGACACCCAGGTCCTGCTCAATCGCCTGCGCCCATACGCGCCCCTGGACGTGCACATCCCCGAGTGGATCGAGCCCGAGCTGGTCACGATCATGGGCGAAGGCGTCATGGCGACACTGCTGGAACAGGCAAGAACGGCTGGCGCGTTCAGCCTCAATGATGGTTACTACTTTGCCTATCACACCGAAATCGCTGCCCAGCGGGGTGACGATTCCCGCACGCTGGAGAATGCCACCCGCGCTCTGACGCTGTTGCCACCTCAGGAAATGCTGCTGCGGGCCAGGCTGTCCGCCCGCATAGCGGATGCCGCCTGGCGCCTCGGGGATGTGGAGGTGGCGCGCAACAACTACGAGCAGGCGCTGGAGAATGATCCGAGCATTCTGCGCCGCCTTGGCCTGTCCCTTCCCGTGCGCATCAGCGGCGTCGATGACCCCTTTGTGCGCCAGGTGATGGCATACCTGGAGGCGTCACCGCGCTTTCATTCCCACCCGGAGGGGCTGTCGCTGGAAGTGTTTCCGCAGAATGACCTGACCATCTGTCTGAGCACCCTAGGGGGCGCTCCGTTGTCCTGTGTCCAGATGGGCGCCTTCGACGAGACACTCACGCTCACCCCCGCCCAGCAGCTGGTGCAGGAATTCCAGGGGCAGACCTTCGGGCTTGGGTATGACATCAGCCAGGCCCAGCGCATGCGTCTGCTCGGATCGAGCGTCATCCTCAGTTCCCAGATCAATTCCGCCGCCCGGCAGAACCGCGACTCGGTCATCCAGCAGCGCGCCCCTTCAGGACCTTGAATGTCAGCACAACCGATTACGCATCTTTCCAGGGGCCTGATCCTGCTGCTGGCCATGGTGTCTGCCCTTGGTCCGGTGGCCATGCAGATCCTGCTGCCTGGCGTGCCCATCATCAAGGAAAGCTTCCAGGTCAGTACCGGCGTGGCACAGTTGACGCTCAGCCTGTCCATGGCCGCCATTGCCCTGGCCACGCTGGCCTATGGCCCGCTGTCGGACCGCTACGGCCGCCGGCCTGTCTTGATTCTGGGCATGTCCATCGCCGTCGTGGGTTCCTTGCTGTGCATCGTGGCGCCCACCATCGAGCTGCTGATCGCCGGACGTTTCGTGCAGGCAGCCGGGGGTGCCGTAGGCATGGTGGTGGCGCGGGCCATCGTGCGGGATGTGTACGATGCCAGGGAGTCGGCCTCGGTCATTGCGACACTGGTCATGGTGATGGTGGTGATGCCGATGCTTTCACCCGCCCTGGGCGGCGAACT
>CAMCRC010000095.1 GCA_945877175.1 Klebsiella pneumoniae
TTGTGGAGAATTGCATCAGGCGCCTTTCCATGGCGCAACCGTCCTCGGGTAAAAGACTGCCGCTGGATGAACGGCTTGAGATTGTCTTCAACGCCACCAATGAAGTGATTCGCCCCAGCCTGTTTGGCGTCCTCATCATCACCATCGTCTACATTCCGTTGTTCACGCTCACTGGCGTGGAAGGGAAGATGTTCCAGCCGATGGCCGCAACGGTCGTGATGGCACTGCTGGCCGCACTCGTCCTGTCACTCACTGTGGTGCCCGCTGCGATTGCTGTCTTCATGAGTGGCAAAGTCAGCGAGAAGGAAAGTCCTGTTATCAAAGGCGCCAAGTGGCTCTACAGACCGCTGCTTGCAGCCGCGCTCCGCCTGCGCTGGTTGGTGGTCGCCGTTGCTGCGGGGCTGGTGGTAGTGTCAGCATGGCTCGCCACGACGCTAGGCTCGGAGTTTGTTCCGCAACTCAATGAGGGTGACTTCGCCGTGCAGGCGCTGCGCACAACCGGCACAGGACTTGAACAGTCGGTTGCCATGCAGGAGATGCTGGAAGCACGCATCATGGAGTTCCCGCAGGTCAATACAGCATTTGCCCGAATTGGCACACCTGAAGTGGCGACAGACCCGATGCCGCCCAACATCGCCGACACCTTTGTCATGCTGAAGCCGACAGAGGAGTGGCCTGACCCGACCCAGACCAAGGATGAATTCCTCATCGAGGTACAGGAAGCTCTCGAACAATTGCCGGGCAATAACTACGAGTTCACCCAGCCCATCGAGATGCGCTTCAACGAGCTGATTTCGGGTGTTCGCGCGGATCTTGGCATCAAGGTCTTTGGTGATGATCTGGATCAATTGCTGGCATCGGCCCAGAGCATTCTGGAAGTCGTGACAACGATAGAAGGTGCAGCGGACGCCCGCCTGGAGCAGGTGACAGGACTGCCGATGTTGTCGATTCATCCCAAACGCATGGCCATCGCGCGCTATGGTTTGAACATCGCCGACGTACAGGACTACGTCTCCATGGCCATGGGCGGCGAGTCGGCTGGTTTGATCTTCGAAGGAGACCGGCGCTTTGAACTGGTAGTACGGCTGCCGGAAACGCTGCGCAATGACATCGATAGCATGGGCGCGCTGCCGGTGCCCCTGCCGGATGGCAGTTATGTTCCCCTGGCAGAGATCGCCACGCTGGAGATTGCCCCGGCACCCAATCAGATCAGCCGCGAGAACGGCAAGCGCAGCATTGTGGTCACTGCGAACGTGCGGGACCGCGATCTGGGCTCTTTCGTGGCTGAAGCTGAGCAACGAGTCCTCGAAGAGGTCGCGCTGCCGGCAGGATACTGGTTGGAGTATGGCGGTACCTTTGAGCAACTGGAGTCTGCAAGCCAGAGACTGTCGATCGTCGTTCCTCTGACGCTCGTGTTGATTCTGGGCCTGCTGGTCATGGCCTTTGGATCGATGAAAGATGCCTTGATCATTTTCACCGGCGTGCCTCTGGCCTTGACGGGTGGCGTGCTGGCGTTGTGGTTGAGAGACATGCCCCTGTCGATTTCCGCAGGCGTCGGCTTCATCGCCCTGTCCGGTGTGGCAGTGCTCAACGGACTGGTGATGCTGGCGTTTATCCGCGACCTTGTGAAGGAAACCGGCGATCTTGTCGCATCGATTATCGATGGCGCACTCATACGCTTGCGTCCAGTTCTCATGACAGCGCTGGTGGCAAGTCTGGGTTTTGTGCCTATGGCGCTGAACACGGGCATCGGTGCAGAGGTACAGCGCCCACTCGCCACAGTGGTCATAGGAGGAATCATTTCTTCGACCTTGCTGACGCTGCTGGTATTGCCGGCGCTCTATCGGATAGTTCACGGCCGCGAAAAGCGTTTACTGAGAAAGCAGGCCGGGAGGAGCTGAGTGACCGAGAACGGGAGAGTTGCACAATGAGTGATGAAAAGCTGGAGATACGCACTGCAGACCAGCGAAACATCCTGTGGATAGTCCTTGCTCTCAATGTGGTGCTGGCAGTCGCGTTTCTGATGACCGGCCTGAGCGCGGATTCGAGCGCGTTGATCGCCAATGGGCTCGATAACGCGTCTGACAGTATCGTCTACATCATCACTCTACTGGCGCTGAACCGGCCCCCAGTATGGAAGCGCGCCGCCGCGCGCGTTTCCGGAGGGCTGCTGGTCCTGTTCGCCGTCGGCATCCTGTTTGATGTGGGCCGACGGTTCCTGGGCGATCCCGAACCTTTGGGTTACAACATGATGTTGATGGCGATAGTTGCCGCAGCAGTGAATGCACTGTGCGTTTGGCTGCTCAGGAAAATTCACGATGCCGAGGTCGATGTCCGTGCGGCCACGACCTTCAGTACCAATGATTTCATGGCGAACGCCGGAGTGCTGGTCGGCGGCGGACTTGTGCTCTGGACGGGGCAGGCGTGGCCCGATCTGGTGGTAGGGCTGGCCGTTGCGGCGATCGCGCTGAAAGGAGCGATCAGCATTCTGCAGGATGCCAACAGCGAGGCGGGCAGATCATGACTGGCGAACCGACCGTGGGAGCGAGCCCTGTTCGCGATTGAGTGCCTCACGACGTATCAATTTGGCACCTTCAATCGCGAGCAGGCTCGCTCCCACAGGGCGATTGGTTACACGCTGAAAATCGGGGCGAAACCGCCGCCCGGTGTGCGGAAGTTGGTAGTCTGGCCCTGATAGAGACGTGCCGCCGTCAGCAGAATGTTGCCATCGTAGGTGTAGAGACGGATGTCGGCCTTACGCGCCTCCTTGTTGCCGTCGATCTCTATCATGCGCTCACTCGGCGGGGCGAATTCCTGCGCGACGTAACCCCCCTTGACGATCTCCTCCCATGTACCACGTGTGAGTTTGTCACCACGATAGACGGCTTTACCTCCGTATCCAGCTGCAGGTTTGAAGAAGAGCTGCTTGCGGCGGGCCCACAATTGTTCGGCCTTTTCCGGAGTGACGACTTCGGTTCTCAGCACGTTGCCTAGCGCGAGAAGTGAACTCTCATCGACACCCCAGCTGGCAAGCAGATCACGATCCGACAGGACGATCAGGTTGCGTTTGTCTGCGAACAGGGCGTGCACGCCGGGATGTGGCGTCAGGACTACCGCATCATCGAGATAAGCCTGCCGCAACGCGGCATGAGCAGGATTGTCGAGCACAAAATCCACCAATCGGTTATAGACCATATCCACAGGTTTACCGCTGGCCAACAGACGAGTACCGTCGTACTCGAGCGCGGCCGCATCCACAATCACGGCCTCAACAGCGTGGCGTTCGAAAAAGTCCCGGGCGAGTTGGAACTCGGGGTAGAGATACTGCTCTTCGGGCTGCTCGTCCACGATTGCCACGCGAGTCGGCGAGCCCGCGCGGCCCTGCAGATGCCATTCATTGAGAAACATGTTCCAGAATGCCCAGTCGAACTTGTCATTGTCGTCGTTCAGGTCCATGCAGGTTTCCATCTCGATGCAGCATGCACGCTGAGCATTGGCCAGTGCCGCATTGAGAAATGCGCCGCCTGCATTGGTATTGATCTCGATAAGACGCGGCCCGTTGGCCGACAGGTGAAAGTCATATCCCATGAATACCCCCAGCGGACCGGACTCATGCTGGGCAATGGCGGGAGACTGTGCCGCAATGTACTCCCGATACATGGGCAACCGCGCGACCGATTCGATGGCTCTGACGGTACTGTGCATCTGCGCCAACAACTCTGCAGACAGAAACATCGGCGCATTGGAAAACAGATTGGGACGTGCGTCGATGAGTTCCTGAGTGATGGTGTTGCCGGAGTCTCTCAGAAGAGCGTCATGCAGTGCGGGCCGATCCAGGGTAATGCAGAAGCACTCCTTGTTCAGCGCCTCAGCGACGGATTGCGCGAAAGATGGAGGTGGTGTTGACGTCATGTTGGAAAACCATTGGTTCGGGAACAGTCCCTTACCGTCACTGTATGCGCCCGATCACACCGACTTTCAACTGTGGGAGCGAGCCCTGCTCGCAATGAATTGCAAGCGAACCGGTTTGACCAGGTATCAACCGAGCCCACAGCAACCTCTAATCCAACGTCACAACACGCAACCGCAATGCATTGACAATAACACTGACCGAGGACAGTGCCATCGCTGCAGCGGCGATGATCGGTGACAGCAAGAGCCCCGTCAGTGGATAAAGCACGCCCGCAGCAATCGGAACTCCAACAGCGTTGTACACAAAGGCGAAGAACAGGTTCTGGCGAATGTTCATCATCGTTGCCTGCGATAATTTTCGAGCGGCCACGATACCCTTCAGATCGCCTCGCAGAAGAGTGACGCCGGCGCTCTCTATTGCCACATCCGTGCCAGTGCCCATCGCAATTCCGACATCTGCGGTCGCCAGCGCAGGCGCGTCATTGACCCCGTCTCCCGCCATCGCGACCACACGACCTTCGCTCTTGTGACGCATCACAACCTTCGCCTTGTCCTCCGGCAGGACCTCCGCCTCGACTTCGTCGATGTTGAGCTTGCGGGCAACAGCCAGAGCTGACGTTCGGTTATCGCCGGTAAGCATGACGACGCGAATGCCCACTGATTGCAACGCACTGATGGCCTCTGCGGTTGTCGCCTTGATTGGATCGGCGATGGCGAGCAGTCCCGCAAACTTTCCATCAACAGCGGCGAAAATCACCGTCGCCCCATCCTCGCGCAGTTGCTCTGCTTCGGCCTCGTGAGCACTGATATCGACTCGTTTGAATTCCATGAGCAGACGATTGCCAAGCAGCACCTCGCGGCCTTCCACGTTACCGATGACTCCTTTGCCATTGGGCGAATCAAAATCTATGGCATCCGGCAACGCCAGTCCCAATGACTGCGCCTTTTCGACGATGGCATTGGCCAGCGGATGCTCGCTGCCCTTCTCTAGGCTCCCCGCCATTCGCAAAAGCTCCGCTTCTGTCAGCCCATTGGCGGGCCGCACACCAGTGACCTGCGGCCTGCCTTCAGTCAGTGTGCCTGTCTTGTCTATGACCAGCGTGTCCACTTTTTCCAGCCGTTCGAGTGCTTCCGCGCTGCGAATCAACACGCCACTTTGTGCCCCACGGCCAACTCCCACCATGATAGACATCGGCGTTGCCAGACCCAGAGCGCAGGGGCAGGCAATGATCAGCACACTGACTGCCGCAATCAACCCGTACGACATGGCGGGAACCGGCCCCAGAAGCGACCACCCCACAAAGGAGAGGACTGCAATCAAGACGACAACGGGAACGAACCTGCCAGCCACCTTGTCGGCCAGCCCCTGTATAGGTGCGCGACTACGCTGGGCACCCGCCACCATCTGAACGATCTGCGCCAACATGGTGTCTCTGCCGACCTTGTCGGCTCGCATCACGAATGAGCCCTGCTGATTGATCGTGCCACCTATCACATGATCGCCGACCTTCTTGGTGACAGCCATGGGCTCGCCGGTCACCATCGACTCATCTACGTGTGAGCCACCATCCAGCACTTCACCGTCCAGTGGTACCTTGTCACCAGGGCGCACCCTCAATCGATCACCAACGACAACGTGATCCAGAGAGACGTCCGACTCCCCTCCCAGCTCATCGAGCCTGCGGGCTGTTGCCGGTGACAGATCGAGCAAGGCTCTGATGGCGCCTGAAGTCTTTTCACGAGCTCGCAGTTCCAGTATCTGACCGAGCAGAACCAGCACGATGATGACGGCACCAGCCTCGAAATACACGGCGACGGAATCGTCCACCTGCCGAAAGGCCAGAGGAAATGCCCTTGGCACAAATGTGGCGGCGAGGCTGTACAGCAATGCCACCCCTGTGCCGAGAGAAATGAGCGTAAACATGTTCAGGTTGCGACTGCCTAATGACTGCCAGCCACGCACGAAGAATGGCCAACCCGCCCAAAGAATTACTGGCGTTGCAAATCCCATCTGCACCCAGTTCGACAACTGCGGGCGTATAAGGTGATCGAGACCGAACAGATGACCCCCCATTTCGAGTACCAGCACCGGGATAGAGAGCACTAGGCCAATCCAGAAGCGGCGAGTCATGTCGATGAGCTCGGCAGAAGGACCAGTGTCTTCGCCAGTGACCTGTTCCGGCTCCAGAGCCATCCCGCAAATGGGGCAACTGCCCGGTCCGGGCTGACGAATCTCCGGATGCATGGGGCAAGTGAAGATTGCAGAAGTAGATGGCGTCTGTTGCTGCCTATCGTCGTCTGAATGATGAGCGGGGGGCTGGTGGGTATGGTGACCTGAGTGTTCTGGCATGAAACTATTCCTCTTGAAGCTGAATCCGATTTTGATTTACCCGTCAAGGGTGTAACGTGACCCCATGACTAATCACCTGCTGACACTGCATCCAATGCTGGCGACATATTTCCTGGTAATCGCGCCAGCACATCTGCTTTGGGAGTTCCTCCATCTTCCCTTCTACACTCTTTGGGACACGGGGTCTGCCACTGAAATTCTATTCGCGGTCATCCACTGCACTGGTGGAGATCTGCTGATCGCTGCAAGTGCGCTGACGTTGGCAGTCATTGTCTTTGGACAGCATCAATGGCCTGAACAGCATTTTCTGCGCGTCGCCATTGCAGCTATCGCTTTCGGGCTCTTCTACACGGTATTCAGTGAGTGGCTGAATGTCGATATCCGTAGAACCTGGGCCTATAAAGAATCCATGCCACGATTGCCAGTGTTCGGCACAGGCCTCACCCCTGTCTTGCAGTGGCTCATGGTGCCGACGCTGGGGTTCTGGATTGTCCACAGGGCAAGGTCACAGTGAACCGGGTTTTTCCCCCGGTAGACGTGACCATCACATCGCCACCGTGCGCCTGGGCGATGGATTTGACAATTGCCAGCCCCAAACCTCCCCCTTCGCTGCTGCGCCGTCTGGCCGGATCAATGCGATAGAAACGTTCAAAAATCAGCGCCCGATGCTCGGCCGAAATTTCCGGGCCAGGATTCTCGACGTCGATCTGCACGCCGTTTGGATTTTTTGTACAGGTGACGGTCACAGCTTCACCGCTTGCGGTGTGCAAAAGGGCATTGCTCAGCAGATTGCTGAACGCACGCCTGAGCATCAGGCGGTCTCCCTGGACAGTGATATCTTCTCCCACCAACTCGAAACGGACATTGCGGTCCTCGGCCCAAGCCTCGAAATATTCGAACAATCCCGTCAACTCGCGACGCAGGTGTACATCGGCTGACTCGGGCTTGATGAGATTGTCATCGGCTTGGGCCAGAAACAACATGTCAGCGACCATTTTGCCCATGCGCTCCAACTCTTCGAGATTGGAGTAGAGGATTTCCTGATACTGCTCTGCACTGCGAGGCATCGACAACGCAACCTGTGTCTGCGTTGTCAAATTCGTGATCGGTGTGCGTAATTCGTGGGCGATGTCTGCGGAGAAGTGCGAAAGACGACGGAAGTTTTCTTCCAGCTTTTCCAGCATGACGTTGAAGGACAACACCAATTCGCCGAGCTCCACTGGGGCCTGTGCGGGGT
>CAMCRC010000096.1 GCA_945877175.1 Klebsiella pneumoniae
CAGGAAAGTTCGCGGGCAAGCCCGCTCCCACAGCAAGGCCCGCTCCCACAGCAGGGCCCGCGCCCACAGTTCAGCCCTCTGCTTCAGTTCTGCGGCTCCACCAGCCAGTTGCCGACATCCAGCAGATCGTCGGCGCTGAGTGTGCCCGCTTCGCGCTTGAGCAGCAGCGAGTAACGGATGTGATCATAGCGCGCGCGCTGCAGGTCGCGCTCGGCGCTGAAGCGGTCGCGCAGGGCGTTGAGGACATCGACACTGTTTACCGTACCCAGCTCGAAGCCGCGCTGTCTGGCGGTATAGGACAAGGCTGTGGACTCGGCAAGGCGCTCCGCAGCCTGCACTCGCAGCTCGGCCGATTTCACCTGCAGGAAGGCCATCCGGGTGCTCTCGACAATTTCCAGTTCAACCTGGCGCAATTCGTTCTCGGCGATCGTGTGCTGGCTGCGGGCTTCTGCCACCTGGGCGCGGTTGCTGCCCCCCGCGAAAATTGGAATCTGTACATCCACGCCGATGTAGTCAGTGTCGGTGCGATTGATGGGCACGTTGTCGAAGCCAATGTCCGAGAGTTGTTTCTGGGCAATCAGCGTGACGCGAGGCATGTAGGCACCCTGACGCTGCGCAACCATCTTGTCGGCGGCATCCACGGCGAATTCTCGCGCGCGAATCTGCTGATTGCCTGTGCGGGCCTGTTCAAGCCAGGACTCCACGCTGCCTTGCACGGCCGGAATTGCCAGCGCCGGGTCCAGTCGGAACAATTCGCCGACGCTGACGCCCGTGATGGCGCGCAGTTCTTCCCGCGACAGCGCCAGCTGGCTTTCCAGGTCCAGCTGCTGGGCCTGCGCAAATGCCAGGCGTGCCTGGGCATCATACAAATCGGTGATCTGCACCTGCTGCAGATCGAACAGGCGCTGCACCATGTTCGTCTGATTGGTGACGGCCTCCACTTCAGACGCCGCAGAAATCACCGCATCCTCGGCCTGCAGCACGTTGAAGTATTTTTCGGCGACATCGGTCAGCAGGGCAGCGAGTGCAGAAAAGTATTCCGCCTCGGCCAGGTCCTCGAGGATGGCCGCCTGTTTGCGGGCATTGAAGGCCTCCCAGTTGAAAAGCACCTGGGTCAGCTGCAGCGAATAGCGCTCGCCGCGGTATTCCGACACGCGGCCCAGCGCTTCCTGGGTGTTGTCAGAGGTGCTGGCATTGCCATTGAGCTGCGGCAGCAACTGCCCGCTGGCGGCCTTGCGCCTTTGAATGCCGGCGCTCCAGCGTTCTTCGGCGATGCGCAGACGGGGGCTGTAATCGAGTGCCGAGGTGAAGAAGTCTTCCAGCGTGCTGCCCTGCACGATCACTGTGCTGACCCCGTCCCGGTCTTCCGCACTGAAGGACGGTGCGCTCCACGCTGTGCAGGCCAGGCCAAGGGCGAGGGTGCCAAACATAGTCAGTGAGGTTCGCATCAGTCTTCACGCAGGCTGCGCGCGAGCGCATTGGAAAAGGGTTTCATGACGTACTGCATGAACGTGCGTGAGCCGGAAGTAATGAACACTTCGGCGGGCATCCCCGGTACCAGCGTCAGATTGCCCAGATCCTGCATGCCTTCTTCCGTCACAGCCACGCGGGCGAGGTAATACGTCATGCCGGTGGTCTGATCCGCCATGGCATCAGCAGACACACTCAGCACTGTGCCGAAAATGGTGGGAACGGAACTGTTGAAACTGGAGAAGCGGATGGTGGCTTCCTGGCCGGCGACGACACGGTCGATATCGCCGGGCTGGACGCGGGCCTCAATGACCAGCTCGTCACTCTGTGGCACTACTTCGGCGATGGGTGCGCCTGGCCCGATCACGCCGCCTTCCGTGTGGTACTGCATGCCGGCAACGATGCCGGCCACTGGTGCGCGGATGACGGTACGCTCCACGATGTCGTTGAGAGCAATCATGCGCTCTCGAGCGTCCTTCAGGCGGGTCTGGGCTTCGCTGAGCATGCTGGCCACTTCCGAACGGAATTCATTTTCAGTCTGCAGGATCTGCAACTGGGTTTCGCCTATCTGCATTTCGGTCGAGGAAATGGTCGCCACCATCTCGGCAGCTTCGCCTTTGTACACGGCGTGATTGCGCTCCAGCTCGCGCAGTCTCAGCTTGTCGGCGAAACCTTCTTCCAGAAGGATGCGGACATCGGCCAGTTCCGCGCCAAAGGAGGCTGCCAGCTCTTCCTTGCTCTGTCGCATGGCTTCCAGGCCGTTCAAGCGCGAGCGCAGCTGTTCGATGCGCTGCTCCAGCACCGCGGTGCTGCCTTCCATGGAGGCTTTGCGTGCTGCGAAGATGTGGGTCTGGGCGTCCATTTCGGCCCGCGCGCTGACGCCTGCGGTGATCAGGCTGGCGGGATACTGAATGGCCGCCGCGTCGTCGCGCTCGGCAATCAGGCGCGCTTCCAGGGCTGTCAGCGCGATCAGCTGGGCATTGTTGATCTCCATCTGGGCCTGTGCCTGGGTGTCATCGAGCACCAGCAGCACGTCATCCACATTGACCTGATCGCCATTCTGCACGCGGATCTCGCGGATCATGCCGCCTTCCAGGTGCTGAATGACTTTCTTGTAGGAGCGGACGGTGACCGAGCCCGGCGCATGGGCGGCCCCTTCAATGGGCGCAAGCACGGACCAGAGGCCGAAGCCGCCGAATACAGCCAGCAGCATCAGGGTACCGATGCGGCGGGGCTTTTCCAGGCTGGTCTCCACCTCTGCCAGATAAGTGTCCCCGTGCGGGGTGGCCTCAGCCTGCAGGGCTGGAAGATTGTCTGGGTTGTTGCGATTCACTGTCACGGTATCTGTCCCGATTCTCTTGAGGGTGGAGTGCTCAGTTCTGAGCTGTCTTGCGCGCGTCCGGCTGAGGCAGCAGGGCCGAGAGCACGTGATCGCGAGTACCGAAATTCACTGCCTGGCCATCTTTCATCACGAGCACTTTGTCCACGCACATCAGCACCATGGTGCGATGGGTAATCACAATGACCGTGCAGCCTTGTGCTTTCACACGCTGGAGAGCGGCAACCAGTTCCTTTTCACCCTGGTCATCCAGGTTGGAATTGGGTTCGTCCAGAATCAGCAGTTTCGGATCGCCATAAACGGCGCGCGCCAGCCCGATGCGCTGCCGCTGACCGCCGGACAGAATGCCGCCGGCACCCCCGATGATGGTGTCGTAGCCCTGGGGCAGGCGCAGGATCAGCTCATGGACGCCAGCCAGCTGGGCCGCAGCCACGATTTTTTCCGCATCGCGCTCGCCGAACCGGCAGATGTTGTCGGAGATGGTGCCGTCGAACAGTTCAATATCCTGGGGCAGATAGCCGATGTGGGGGCCAAGCTCCTCACGCTCCCACGAGAAAATGTCGGCGCCATCCAGTCGGACTTTGCCGCCGCCCGTTGGCCACAGGCCCAGCAATGCGCGAGCAAGGGTGGATTTGCCGCTGGCACTCGGGCCGACGATGCCCAGCGCTTCGCCTGCACTGAGATCAAAAGAGACGCCCTTGACCACCGGTGCCTTCGCCCCCGGAGGCGTGACATAGACCTGCTCCACCTGCACATTGCCCTGCGGCGCCGGCAAGGTCATGGTCTCGTCATCGGCAGGGATGCGCTCCAGCAATTGCCCGAGTCGCTCATACTGCGCGCGTGCCACGGAGAAACCCTTCCAGGTGCCTACCAGCATGTCGATGGGCGCAAGCGCCCGGCCGAGCAACAACGAGCCGGCGATCATCATGCCCGGCGAGATTTCCTGGCGCAGGGCCAGCAGCGCGCCCAGTCCAAGAATCAGTGACTGGGTGATGACGCGGAACGACTTGGAGAGTGTGCTCAGGATGCCTGCCAGGCGACTGGCATTGGTCTGCAGCTGCAGCACCTTGTCGGCTCGCACTTGCTGACGCCGGCGCACATTGCTCAACATGCCCATGGCAGAAATGACTTCCACATTGCGCATGCTGCCATTGATCTGGTTGTTGACCCAGTTGGCTTCCTGGTTGGCTTCCTTGAGCTTGTTGGTGGTCACCTTCTCGGTGATCCAGGCCAGGGCCACCATCACGATGCCGGCCACGATGGCGGTGATGCCGAACAGCGGGTGGAACATGAACATCACGATGACGTAAATGGGGAACCATGGCGCATCAAAGAACGCAAACAGACCGTTGCCGGTGAGGAACTGGCGCAGCTGCGAGAGGTCATTGCTGGCTTGTGAACTATTGGCTGAGCCGCCTGTGTAAAGCGCCTGCTTGAAAGAGGCATCGAAAACGCGGTCGCGCAGATTCTGCTCGATCTTGTTGCCGGCACTGACCAGAATCATCGAGCGCACCCACTCAAAGCCGCCCATTGCGGCCATCAGGAACACCATGATCAGGGTCAGCATCGCCAGCGTGGAAATGCTGCCACTGGCAACGACGCGGTCGTAAACCAGCATCATGTACATGATGGGAACCAGCATCAGGAAATTGATGGCGGCACTGTAGACCCCGGCGAGGATGAAGTACTGCCTGACGGCCTTGAAGCCTTCAAACAATTCCTTGTAGCGAATGTTGTTCTTGGTGTCTTTCATTGTTCTCAGGCTGCTTTTGTTAGTTGAGAGAGAGCTAAGTTGGGCGATGCCCTGTGCATTTCAAGCCGGAGCCAGCAACCAGCCCTCCGATTGGGCCGGGATTGTACACCAGCTGCCAGCCAGGCGTCAGAGCTCCAGTTTGCCTTCGGCCAGTTCCCGCAGGGTGTCCGGGTCTGTGATCAGCAGGCTGCTTGAGCCATCCCGTCTGACGATCTGCCGGGTCTGCAGTGTCTGGAATACACGCGTCACGGTCTCACGGCTGAGGTTCAGCATGATCGCGATCTCCATATGGGTAGGCGGGTTGCTGATCATCACGGGCAACCGGCCATCTTCCTTTACCAGCATCCAGAGCTGACAGCACACCCGCTGGCTGATGCTGGGAAGCCCGAGCAGCGAGCGCTGTTTTGTCATCTGCCGCAGTCGGGCCGCCAGGCGTTCGCCCATCACCCGGAACACCTGGGGGTGGCTCAACATGACGGCCCGCAGGCTCTCCATCGGCACAAAAACACTCACGACGGCGGTCAATGCAATGACGAATTCGGGTTGCGGACCATGGTCAAACAAGCCAACCTCGCCGCAGAAATCACCCGGCTCCACGAAATAGAGCCCGACCTCCCGTCCGTCGATGGTAAAGTCCACACCCTGCAGACGCCCTTCGAACAGGAAGCAAATAGCTTCTTCTCGCACCCCCGCGTTCAGGACTATGCCGCGTCTGGCGAACTTGCGCAGACTGGAAAGCGCGGCAAGCTGGCTGAGAATGTCGTGTGGCAGAGGCTTGAGAATGGGAAAAGTGCTTAGCAGCTCTGGGGTTACCACGATTAATGTTCAGTCCCTGGTGGCTGGTTTCGGCATTGCCCGGGCATTATAGGAGCTTGAACCCGAATAGCAAACGTGAGTATTTGCGGGGCGTGTGACTGCAATCACCCGTAAATCAATTGGTCTGGAGTACCTTGGCTACTGTCTTATTTGTGCCAGTACCGTCTCGGTACCAGCCACTCTTCCGACGCGGAGGAACCCATTATGAATTCATCGATCAACAAAGCGCTGCTGACACTTGCCTTGAGCATTGCCGCGGCGAGCGTGCAGGCACAGAACACGGCAGAGGTCGGAACGGTCAGTCTCGTTCTCGGCAAGGCCTATCTGGTATCTCCTGACAACTCTCGTGAACTCATTCGTGCCGGCACTGCCATCCAGGTAAACGATCAGATCATGACGGAATCGAATGGCCATGTTCACATTCGTTTCGTCGATCAGGCACTCGTCAGTGTGCGTCCCGACAGCCTTCTGGAAATCCAGCGTTACGATTTCAATCCGCAAAGCCCGGCAGACTCCTCGATCAAACTGAATCTTGTAGAAGGCATCACGCGCGCCATTTCCGGCGAAGGCGCCCATGCTGCCCGCGACCGCTTCCGCTTGAATACGCCTATCGCGGCGATTGGCGTTCGCGGGACTGATTTCGTGGTCAGCGCCTCTCAGGGCTCGGTCCGTGCACTGGTCAACGAAGGCGCGATCGTCATGGCGCCATTTTCCAGCGATTGCCTCGTCGACAATTTCGGGCCCTGCGCAGTCAACGCCGTAGAGCTCAGTCAAAGTACTGCCCAGATGGTCGCCCTGGATGATGCAGAGCCACTGCCGCGTCTGATGCCCGCGACCGATGAGCGTGGCACGCTGAGCCGAGAGGAAGTGGCCGTTGCTGACAACAATTCCAGTGCCGACGACAAGTCTGCCGGTACGGAAGTCTATCTGGAAACTGTGACATCGCGCCGTGTGACCGAAGTGGCGAGCAATGCGGTTGTCACTGTCACGCCGCCCACGATTCGTCCTCCGCAGCCACCCGTGGTGCTGCCTGATTTCACGCCTGACCTGGCGGTTGCGGCTTCCAGCCTGAAAAGCAACAACCTGGTCTGGGGCCGCTGGAATGGCCGCGATGGCATGGGTGACCGGGAACTCATTACCCTGGCCTATGCCGAAGCAAGCACCGGGCGCGACATCACCGTAGGCAACACGACCTACGGTCTGTTCCGTGACGGCAGTGGCAGCACGCAGATCAAGCCCGAGAAGGCCGTCGTCAGCTTCGCGCTCGACAGCGCGCAGGCCTTCTACCACTCCAGCTCCGGTGTCGTTGCCATGCAGGTCAACAGTGGCGCCTTGAACATCGACTTCAACGAGCGCAGTTTCGCCACGCAGCTGGGCATGAGCCATATCGCAACCGGCACCCTCAATTTCAGCGCTGCAGGCCGTATTTTCGAAGACGGTTACTTCCACAACAACACCGATACGCAGAGCATGGCGGGCGCGGTAAGTCTGGACGGCAAGGAGGCCGGTTATTTCTTTGACAAGCAACTGGGCGCTGGCAACAGCGTGCAGGGGCTGACGCTGTGGGACGCTCAATAATGACCGCTACTGTCACACGTCCTGGGCTGTTCAACCGTGCGCTGGCGTACCTCGTGCGTCTGGTGCCGGTCAACGCGCGTCTGCTGCTTCTGGCGG
>CAMCRC010000097.1 GCA_945877175.1 Klebsiella pneumoniae
GCCCAGCGTTCGTTGTAGACGACCTCGCCAGTCTGGACATTCCACTCCCAGGTGCCGATGTCCATGCTCTCGATCACCGCCTTCAGGCGGCGCTTGCTGGCACTGAGACGCTCGGCATCCAGCTTCGAGGGGGTGATGTCCGACTGCACGGCCATGAATCCCTGCAGGGCGCCGTCCGCATCCCGCATTGGATTGCAGTTGATGGATACCCAGTAGGGCCGGCCATCCCGGGAATAATTGATGATGTCCACGTTGAAGGACTCCGCCCTTTGCAGCGCGTCACTCATGCGGGCAACGACGAGCGGATCGGAATCGGCGCCCTGCAGCACCGCGCCGGGCTTCTTGCCGCGCAGCTCTTCCAGGGTGTAGCCAGACAAACGCGTGAATCCGTCGTTGATCCACTCCACGCAACCCCGGGCATCAGTGATGATCACGCCGTTGGTGGTCTGACTCACCACCCGGGACAGCCGCGCCAGCTCTTGCTGGCTTTCCCGGTGAATGCGCTGCTGGCGCAATGACTCGACCATCTGCCCGGTGGTGAAAAGCAAGGGCTGCAGAAAGTCGATCAGTGCCTGATCATAGCCCTGCGGTCGATTGGCTATTCCGAGCATCGCCACCAGCCGCCCTTCCTGGAAAATTGGCAGGCCGAGAAACGCATTCAAAGCAGGATGGCCCGGCGGCAAACCGCCGCTGCGCGGGTCATCCCCGGGCTCATTGGCGATCACGGGTTCCCGCTTGAGCAACGCTGCCCCGAACAAGGTGTTGAGATTGTGGAACTCAATACCCTCCTCGACGTGGGTCTGGTAGAACTGGCGCGTTTCCTCGTTCCACGCGATATCAGTAATGGCATAGGTTTTCAGATAGGACTTGCCGTCGCGCGTCAGCACTTCACTCAGAAAGCCGTACGTGCTGTCCGTCAGGGCCAGCACATCGGTGAGCAGGCCATCGAACGCGCGGCGCAGTTGCGTCTCACGAATGAAGTGGGACTGCGCTCTGGTGATGGCTTCCTGCAGCTCCTGCACTTTGCGCAACCGGGCACTCTGGCTGCGTTGCTCCGAAAAATTGATTTCAGTTTCCACCAGATCCGCCAGATCGCGCAGCATGCGCCGGTCCGCCGCGGCAAGCTGGCGAGGTTCGGTGTCGATGATGCACAGCGTGCCGAGGCGAAAGCCATCGGAGGAACTCAGCGGCGCTCCGGCATAAAAACGAATGTGCGGCGCTTCCGTGACCAGGGGGTTGTCGGCAAAGCGCACATCCTGTGTGGCATCCGGCACTTCGAAGATGTCGGACGCCAGAATGGCGTGGCCACAGAAGGAAATATCCCGGGAGGTTTCGCAGACATCCAGGCCCTGCCGGGACTTGAACCACTGGCGATCGGCGTCGATCAGGGACACCAGCGCAATCTTCACCCCAAACAGCTGCTGCGTGAGACGCGTCAGCCTGTCGAAACGCTCTTCAGCGGGGGAGTCCAGCAAGCCACGCACCCGCAGGGCATGCAGGCGCGGGCCTTCATTGGCGGGAATCTGCGGGGCTTGCATAGCGTCGGGTCCATTCCACAATTTAAAAGTCAGCGCGCAGGATAGGGGCTGGCGCGCTGCTCGGCAACCGCCCGCTTACCAGAACGCGCCAAGCCCCGCCACGATGGCGCCGAGCGTCAGCGCCCAGAGCAGGCAGGCCAGCGCATCGAGGAGCAGAAAACGCAAACGCCCGAAGCCGCTGATGCCCACCAGCACCGGCACAAGACTGCGAATGGCTGGCACGAAGCGTCCGATGAAGATGGCGGCACCACCATGACGCTGCACCAGAGCCTCGCTCCTGAGCAGTGCCTGGCGGTAGCGCTGCGCCAGACGCAGGTGATGGAAGCGCGGGCCGATCTGCGCCCCCACCAGAAAGCCGCTGTGATCCCCCAGCAGCGCGCCCGCCCAGGCCAGGGGAATGATCTGTACCAGCGTTGCGTACTCGCCGGTGTACAGCAGAGTGGCGGCCGTCACCAGCAGGAAACCGGACACGAACAGCCCCAGCCCTACGCAGGCCTCACCAAAGGCCAGCAGCGGCACCAGCCACAGCGCGTACTCGCGGTTGTTCTCCAGCCATTCCAGTATCACCGTGTCCATATTCCACTCTCTTTGCGCGCCAGCAGGATGATCAATGCCATCAGTACGAGGTAATAGAGCGGAAAGGCCAACAAGGCATCGATAAACACCTGTTTTTGCAGTTCATCCTCAGCAAGGCCTGCGTCGCTGGCACGCAGTGAGGCCACAAGGCCGGTGTACAGGAGGCTGGCGAAACCCAGACCCAGGTTCAGAGCCAGCCCCTTGAAGCTGAGCACGGTTGCACGCAGCGTGGAATCCACTGCCCGGTTCAGATAGAAGCTGGTCTGAAACTGCACCATGCCCAGCACGGCGAAGGCGCCGACGGCGAACAGCAGACCTGCAACCGGAATCGCCAGCGTCAGCCCCAGCAGAGACAACAGCAGAATGCCCGACAGCACTGCGAAGTTGAATGCCGGCGTATGGCTGTTGACCAGGTAGCGGGAGAAACGCGCCGTGACGATACCAAACAGCGACATGCCCGCGCCGATGAAGCCGAACCAGGACACGGGAATGTCGATGAGCCGGTAGTACTCGCTGGCGAGCACCACGAACTGGCGGGCAACGCTGTCCAGAGCCAGCGCTGCCAGAATGACAAACAGCACGAAACGGTGCCCCAGCGTCCACTGTGCGGCACGTCCCACCTGCCGAAACGCCTCCAGCAATGCGCCCAGTCCGCCCATGCCCGCCGGCCGTGGCGACACCGGGTCGGCCGGCAGTTCGCGAAACCCCAGCGCGGTGGCCAGCACCACGAAGGCACTGAGCAGCGTGAGAATGATGGGCAGGCGGATCGCCGTTTCACGGGCGATCTGCCAGTCAGAATTGAAGAATGCGAGTGTGCGATTGAGCAGGGTCTGGTCGTACACGAAGGCGCCCAGGATCATCGTCACGAAGAAGCCGATGGACACCACCCGTGACGTCTTTTCCAGCAGATGGGACCACTGCTCTTCACGACCCAGGGCTTTCAGAGAGTCGTAGGCCAGGGCCTCATCGGCCCCGCTGGCTGCTGCTTCCGACAAGCCGGAGCTGATCCGGTTGATCAGAAAGACTGTGAACAGCAGGCCCGACGCTCCCATGGGCACGAAGGCCAGCAGGCTCATCTCCACCACCATCATGATGGCGGCAAAGATCACCAGACGCCGGCGCCCCACGATGTCGGCCAGTGCGCCCGAGGGCACTTCCGCCACCACGATGCTCAGCGCCCACGCCAGGTTGAGCAGGGCGAACTGCTCCAGTGTCAGGCCGTAGTCCAGAAACAGAATGGTGAAGACCGGGTAATAGAACCGCGCGGAATAGAAAAGCCGGAACAGGATGAAGCGCCGCAGATTGCCTTCGAGAGCGTGGCGGTCGTTGTCTGAAATGGGGGGTTGGGCAGCAGTCATGGAAGTCCTCGGCAAGAGGATCATTCCACGGTGCGGGGGGCGGGCGCAATCACCGAATTACTGTGGGATAGTCATGTGGGAGCGGGCTTGCCCGCGAACAGCGCAGAGGCTTCGATCCAGCCCCGAAAGGCCCTCACCCCGTTCTGCGGCTCACCCCTCGCATCGCAAAGAGCCTGAGGTCTCTTTGCTCACTCGGTGCGGGTCTTTGATGCCGCTGAACGGGGTGAGGACCTCCCGGGGCCTCGCGCGATGCCACCCTGCAGGTGTCGGTCATGCCTGTCAGGGCAGACACTTTTCCAGCACACCACGCCGCTCGTCAAACCACAGCCGGCCCGTGGGGGCGGCATTGCGCGTGACCTTCCCTGTCAGCACATCGAACACATCGCCGTTCTGCCCCTGCGCCTGCAGCGGCACACCGGCGGCGCGGGCGATGTCGGCATTGCTGCGCATGTGCCGGGCTTCGCCGTGCACCGGGATGGCCAGGCGCGGGCGCACCCATTCGTACATCTGCCGCAGCTCGTCGGCACAGGGATGTCCCGAGGCATGCAGCACGCGACGCGAAGGTTCGGGGGCAAGTCCGGTATCGGGCAGAACCACATGGTCGGGGTGGGTAACGCGAATCTGTCGGGCCTCGAACGCCGCGATCAGACGCCCTACATCGGCTTCGTTGCCCGGAATGGTCTTGGCGCTGAAGATGACATGATCCCCGGCACAGAGGTTTACGCTCGGGTGCGAGTCCATCGCCAGGCGATGCAGCGCCGCGCCGCGCTCGCCCTGGCTGCCAGTGGCAATGGCCAGCACCTCGGCGGGCGGCAGATAGCCGAGATGTTCCGCGTACACGGGATCGAAGTTCTCGGCCAGATACCCCGCCGCACGGGCACAGGCCGCCATATTGTCCAGAGAACGGCCAAGCAGCCCCACATAGCGGTTGGCCAGCCGCGCCACATTGCCCATGGTCTGCAGCCGCGCCACATTGCTGGCGAAACAGCTCACTACCACACGCCCTTCGCTGCCCCGCACTGCCGCCAGCAGACCTTCGAACAACTCCCCTTCCGAGATGGAATGCCCTGCCTGTGTGGCATTGGTAGAGTCGCAGACGATGGCGTCAACGCGCTGACTGGCCAGCGCGCGAAACAGCGCAGGGTCCACCGCGTCCCCGGTAATTGGGGCCGCATCCAGCTTCCAGTCGGCAGTGTGCAGCACCCGGCCCACCGGCGTGGAGATCAGCAGCGCATTGGTCTCGGGGGTGGAGTGCGTGATCGGCATCCAGGTCACTTCGAAAGGCCCCAGCGTCAAGGTCTCGCCGGGATGAACGGTCAACACCGGCGCGGCAATGCCCTTGTCGCGCAGCTTGCGCAGCAGCACATTGCGGGTGAAGGGAGTGGTATAGATCGGGCAGCGAAACTGCTCCCACAGGTGGGGTATGGCGCCGATGTGGTCCTCGTGGGCATGAGTCGCGATGATCGCCACGAGCGCCTCGCTGCGATTGGCGATGAATACCGGGTCGGCCATCTCCACGCGATTGCCGCCCATGGTGCCCGGCGCAGCGCCGGCGAGTGGCGTTTTCTCGAAGGTCACCCCGCAATCCACCATAAGCCACTGGCCGGCGTGGCCATACAGATTGAGGTTCATGCCGATCTCACCGCAGCCCCCCAGCGGGAGGAACCAGAAATCCTTGAGACTTGGAATCATGTGAAAAAAGCCGAGGCAACTACGGGTGGGCAAGGTCAAATAGTAACCGGTCTCAGTCAAAAATTGTCACAGCTGATGAGCTTTCCCTGTCAAATAGATGAATTCAAAGAAAAAACAAGGTAAATTCCAAGCAAAATTGGGCTGGCACGGCCCGCCAAACCTGTGTAACAATGTTTCAACTTTACGGCTCGGAGACCGATTGCATGAGTTCCAACGATAAAGACCATAAACCCAAGAAGTTCTTTGGCATGGAGATCAGCGATACGCTGACTTACGTCATCGTGCTCATCCTGACTATCATCTTCATCCGCCAGGTGGCCGTCCTCTTCTGAGCCGCAGCCGGCGCGCCCCGCGCCTTGTTCGCTTTCTCCTGCACATGGTAGATTACGCGCCACTTCAAAACCCGTGTCGCAAGCAGGAAACTCATGAGCAAGTACAAGATCGCGTTACTCGATGGTGATGGTATCGGCCCCGAAATCATGGTGGAAGCCGTGAAGGTGCTGAAGCTGGTTGAGCAGCGCAATGACGTGGAATTCGAACTGATCCACGCCCCTTTCGGAGCCAGCGCCTATTTTGAATGCGGCGACCCGTTCCCCGAGCAGACCAAGAAGATCTGCGACGACGCAGATGCCATTCTCAAAGGCCCTATCGGCCTGAACCACGAAGATTCCAAGAAGATTCCGGTGGACAAGCAGCCCGAGCGCGGAGCCCTGCTGCCCCTGCGTCGCCGTTACAACACCTACGCCAACTTCCGTCCTGTATTTCTGCCCCAGGGCCTGGCGCATTTCTCCCCCCTGAAGAAGGAAATCATCGGCGACGGCATCGACATCATGATCATCCGCGAACTGGTGGGTGGCCTGTACTTCGGCGCCAAGGAAAGCGGTGTGACGCCAGAGGGCGTGCGCTACGTGCGCGAGACCCTGGAATATGACGAAGTGCAGATTCGCCGCATTGCCATCGTGGCCTTCGAAACTGCCATGAAGCGCAAGAAAGTGCTGCACAACATCCACAAGAGCAACGTGCTCAAGTCGAGCGTGCTGTGGAATGAAGTGGTTGAAGAAGTGGCAAAGGACTATCCGGAAGTCAAAGTGATCCACATCCTGGTGGATGCGGCCGCGACCTACCTGTGCCTCAACCCCGGCCAGTTCGACGTGATGGTCATGGAAAACATGTTCGGCGACATCCTGAGCGATCAGGGCGGCGGCATTCTCGGTTCTCTCGGCCTGATGCCTTCGGCGTGCGTTGGCGACAACAAGGCCTACTACGAACCGTCCCACGGCTCTGCCCCGGACATCGCGGGCAAGAACATCGCCAACCCCTACTCCATGATCGGCTCGGTGGCCATGATGCTGGAGATGAGTTTCGGCATGGACAAGGAAGCGAAGAATGTCTGGCATGCGATGCAGAGCGTGTTCGCACAGGGCTATTCGACGCCGGATCTGTCCAAGCTGGGCGCGGGCGTGAAGATGATCGATACCAGTTCGTTCGGCGACCTGGTGGTGGAAGAGCTGCGCAAACTGCCGGTGTAGTTGTGGGAGCGGGCCCTGCCCGCGAAC
>CAMCRC010000098.1 GCA_945877175.1 Klebsiella pneumoniae
CGGGTTTCATTTGCAGACAGAAGAGCAGTTGTATCAGCGCATCGAGTCGATCCGCCTGAGTCCCGACATGCCCCTGCCCTCCGGGTTGCGCCCGCAGAAGATTCTGATTCTCTCCCGGGTGACCATCGGCGCGGATGTCGCGGTGACCAGTGTGATCTGCCAGCGGCTGGCCAGCGCCTTTCCCGGAGCCGAACTGGTGGTCATGGGCAATGCCAAGCTGCGGCAGATCATGGCGCCGTCCTCGGGACTGCGCATCCGCGAGCTGCACTATGCCCGCCACGGCGGACTTGTGGAACGCTTCAGCGTGTGGCTTGACCTGGTGGCCAGCGTGCAGGAGGAGCTGGAAGGCCTGGGCGAGGGCGACTATCTGGTATTCGACCCGGATTCCCGTCTGACGCAGCTGGGCGTGCTGCCGCTGGTGCCCGACCGTTACTACCGATTCTTCAACAGCCGAGGCAAGCCGGGCTATCCCGTCAAAGGGTCCATCTCGACCTTGGCGAATGTCTGGCTGGACGCCGTGCTGGGGCAAGGGGAATTCTGCTATCCCCAGGTGTGGATTGGACAGGAGCAGATCGAGGCCGCCACGCGTTTCACCCGCAAGCAGTCCCACGGTGGCGCCCGGCGCGTCATAACCCTCAATCTCGGCGTGGGCGGCAACATGCGCAAGCGCGTGGAGGGTGAGTTCGAGGCAGAGCTGGTGCTGCGACTGTTGCAGGAGCTGGACACCACTGTGTTGCTCGACATGGGCTTCGGCGACGAAGAAACAGCGCGCAGCCACCACGTGCTTGCCCGGGCGACGGCAGCCGGATTCGCCGCGCAGTCGCTGCGTTTTGCGGACCTGAACGCGGCGGACCCGCAGGCGCGTCTGCTCGGCATTGACTGCGACGTGGGCGAGATCGCGGCGCTGATAGCACGCAGCGATGAATTCATTGGTTACGATTCGGCATGTCAGCACATTGGTGCCGCGCTGGGCGTGCGTACCTACACGGTTTTTGCCGGCACCAGCAATGCCCGCTTCATCCGCCGCTGGCACGCCAGCGGTCCCAACACCAGCGAGATTCTGTACGTCGATACGCTCAGTCGCGAACACCGAATTGATGTGCAGGAATTGCTGGAGCGGCTTCAGGACCTGCGCCACGCCTGAGTCGTGCGGGTTTTCTGAATACCCCTTCTACAATGACATCGAACGATTGTTCGGGGTTTGCTTCGGTCCATTCAACTAGTGTTTAAGACGGATCGCCGAAGCAAATCGTCACCACATCTCCCTCTTTGGACACCGGAGATCAGCATCGACGGCCGCCAAATTCTGACGTCTTCCCGGACTATCCGGGAGGAAATGCAACAGGGAACGACAGAAACACCGGGTGCACAGGGAAAGATGCAAGAACGCATCCGAGTTCGAAACGGGCAGCGCCGACACAGGGGGCGTCCGCGAGACTTAGTCTTTACAACAAAAACGACAGATCTGGAGGAAGTAAATGCTGTATCCACAAGCAGTCAGCAAGAAGCATTATCTGCGCAACATGATCAAGCTGGGCATCGCGGTATCACTGTGCGGCCCGACCAGCCTTCTGGCCCAGCAGACTCAACCTGCTGCAGAAGCAGAAGTTGAAGAAGTGGTTGTTACCGGTTCCTATATCCGCAACAGCGCCTTTGCACAAAACTCTCCCGTTGCCACCGTCAGCCAGGAAGATCTCTACCAGTCTGGCGCGCCAAGCATGGCCAACTATATCCGTGACTTGAGCTTCACTCAGAACACCAACACCGTGCAGAACGTACTGTCATCCTCTGCCGGTGATCAAAGCGGTGTGGGCACCACCTTCAACCTGCGGGGTCTTGGCGAAAACAGCACCCTGACGATGATGGACGGTATCCGCAGCGTCGACAATTCCGTGACCGCCCTGATTCCAGACATCGCCGTTGAGCGTATCGAAGTGGTTCTGGACGGCGGCTCTGCACTGTACGGCTCTGACGCCGTCGCAGGCGTGGTCAACATGATCCCCATCAAGGAATTCGATGGCTTCCGAGCACGCGCCTACTACCAGACACCGGAAGAGGGTGGCATGGAAGAAGGCAACCTTTCTCTGCTGTGGGGCAAGAGCTTCGACAATGGCATCAACTACGTGGGGGCGTTTGATGCCCGCAAGCGTACGCGTCTCGCCATGAACGAGCGTCCCCGTGAGTGGGAAATGGCCGATGGCTCGTCCGGTTCCGGCAACCCCGGCACCTACCGCCGCATCAATGGCGCGGTGCCCGTACTGGGCAAGCAGCATGGTGGACGTCTCAGCGGGGGCAATCTGGTTGACCCAAGCTGTGGCAAATTCAACCAGGGCCTCGAAGACCGCACCAAGCGTGGCGCCATCCCCAGCGGCATCATCACCGGTACCGGCAACAATGTGACCTGCTGGTACAACTACACCACCACGTATCCCTATGCCCGTGGCATGACGGAATACAATCTGTATCAGAACCTGACCTGGGAAGCGACGGACTGGCTGCAACTGGAAGCAACCGGCAGCTGGAACTACCTCCTGGATGAGACTACCCAGGGCGTAGTAACAGCCTTGAACCCCAACAACCGCACCGTGCTGCTGATCCCTGCCAGTCACCCTGCCAACACGTACGGCTTCGATGTCGTTCCCTACCTGTGGCGTCCTGCCGCTGGACTGGGCACCATGCCGGACTGGATCAACGAGTTCGGTGAAGCGGAAGGCGGAATCGACACCAGCTCCAACCGCATCAAGCTGGGCGCACGTTTCGATCTGAGTGACACCTGGACTGGCTATGCCTACTACTCCACGCAGGAGCGCAAGGTGTGGTCACAACAGATGCGCGGCAACATGAACCTGAAGAAGCTGCAGCAGGCGCTTCTGGGTCGTGGCGGCGTGAACAACAATCTGTACTTCAACCCCTTCGGCTCGGCTGATCCGCGCTCTCCGCTGTACATCAAAGGCAGAACCGACAACAGTGCCGAGATCATGGCCTGGATGTGGGATGAGATTCATTTGACCACTGACCGCGATTTCCTGGACATCGCCGAAGTCACCATCACCGGTGAACTCTTCGATCTGCCGGCAGGCGCGGTCTCCATGGCGACTGGTTACCAGTGGCGCGACACCATCGTGCAGGACTTTGCAAACCCGCTGTCTGCCGTCGGCAACAACTACAACGTGGATATCACAACGCCAGTGCGCAAGGATTCCGAGTACTTCAGCGCCGTGCGAGCGGTGTTTGTGGAAATGGAAGTCCCCATTCTGGAATCTCTGTCCGCTCAGGCCGCTGTGCGCCACGAGCAGTTCACCGACTTCGGTCTGGAATCCACCACGCCGAAAGTCGCTCTGCGCTGGGAAGCGATGGATGGACTGGCACTGCGTGCATCGTGGGGCGAGAGCTTCCTGGCACCGACGCCGGAACAGGCCCGTCCTTTCATCCCGAACGAGCTTTGCGGTGAAGCTTTCTCCGGCAATGACCCGTTCTTCAATGCCTCATTGATTGGTTCTTCCACATGTCAGGCCGGCAATCCGAACCTGGCGCCGGAAACCTCGACCATCAAGAACTTCGGTTTCACGTATGAAGGCATCGAAGATCTCAGTATCAGCATGGACTACCAGAGCGTGTCCTACATCGACCGTATCCGCACACTGGATGATACGGACACCGTGTATGACCAGTTCCGCGAGTTCCTTGCCGCCACTGGCCGCAGCACTGCCACCTACAATGCTGCCAATGCGGGTGACCGTGCGGCGGCGACTGCCTATCTGCGTTCCATCGCAGGGTCAGGCAATCCGGTACTTCGCGACCCTGCCGACATGTCTGTAGACACCATCTTCAGACAGGCGCAGAACATTGCGTCCGTGTACATCGATCTGCTGGATGCCAAAGTCCGCTATACCTATGATGCAGGCGATGTGGGCACGTTCACCACGACACTGGAAGCGTCCTACTACATGAACTACGAGTATGAGGACAATACTGGCGTGCTGGTGGACGCGCTTGGCAATTTGAACGCGCAGACAGGTATCGTGCCTCCGCTGCCGGATGTGAAGGGCAGCGTGCGCGTGAACTGGTTCCGAGGCAATCAAAGCGCCAGCATTTCTGCGAACTACCGCAGCGGCGTGACGTTCGATGACCGTCCGATCGACCGCTACAACGACGGCTGGCTGGCCATGGTAGATCGCAAGATCGATGCCGAGACCATCACCAATGCCCAGTATGCGTATACCTTTGATCAGTACTTCGACAGCACTATCACGGTGAGCGCGGGTGTCAGCAACCTGTTCGACATTCGTCCGCAGCGCTTGCCGATCATCGGTGGATTTGCCTCACGTCTGTCAACCCCCTGGGGTCGTCAGGTCTGGGTGTCCATGGACTGGCAGCCGGGCGCGTAAGACTCACGTCTGACGCCTGAAACAAGGGCCGGAGCGAACGCCGCGTGCGTTGGCTCCGGCCTTTTTATTTGGGCTTACAACAGCCCCGACAGCGCCACCAGCGCGCGCTCCGTGCGGGCATCCCAGTGCACGGCGCAATTGAGGCGCAGGCAGTGCGTGTATTTGCCGGATGCCGAGAACAGCGCACCGGGCGCAAAGCTGATGCCCAGAGCGAGGGCCTGTTCCATCAGGGCAGTGGTGTCCACCGTGCCCGGCAATTCCACCCACAGCACAAAGCCGCCTGCCGGTCGCGATACTCGCGTCTGCGGAGGAAACAGTTGCGTGACCCGGTCCGTCATGCGAGCCACGGCCATGGCCAGCTGCGCGCATACTTTGCGCAGATAACGTTCGTAGTGCCCGTTCTGCAGATAATGAGCCAGCGCCAGTTGCGAGGGCGTGGAGACCGCCACGGTGTTCATGTATTGCAGGTAGTCCGCCCGTGAGCGATCGTTGTCCTTGACACTGCCAGGCACAAGCCAGCCTACCCGCAGTCCCGCCGAAAGCGACTTCGAGGACGAGCCGCAGTAATAGACCAGGCCATTCACATCCCAGGACTTGATCGGCCGCGGGCGAGGTCCCGACAGCGGCAGATCGCCGTAAATATCATCCTCCACCAGCGGCACCCGAAAGTGGCTGAGCAGGCGCAACACGTCCTGCTTGCGCTGATCCGTCAGGCACACGCCCAGTGGGTTGGAAAAATTCGGAATCAGCACGCAGGCGGCAATGGGCCAGCGCTCCAGCGCCTGCTCCAGTGCCTCCAGGGAGATGCCCGTTACCGGGTCGGCGGGGATCTCCAGGGCCTTCAGCCCCAGTGATTCGATGACCTGCAGCAGTCCGTAATAGGTGGGCGACTCCAGCGCCACGGTGTCGCCCGGACGCGTCAGCAGCTTCAGCGCAATGGTGATGGACTCCTGGCAACTGTTGGTGATCAAGACGTCGGCAGGCAGCACGGCGCACTGCAGTCCTGCCAGGCGCCGGGCGATCTGCGTGCGCAGTTCCAGCGCGCCCGGAGGGAACTCATAGCCCACGCAGCGGCGGCGCTGTTCGCGCAATACGGTGCGGAATGCGCGCTCGATGGCGGCAGTCGGCATCAGCTCGGGATTGGGGACGGCCGCGCCCAGATTGAGGATGCCGGGGTCATTGACTGCCTGTACCAGTCGCAGCGCGCGGTCCTGACCGCTCACTGCTCTGGGTGAGCGGCTGACCAGGCTCGGACGTGGCGGCTCCCGCAGCGCCGGCAGCTGGCGCACATAGAAGCCGGAGCGTGGGCGTGCCTCCAGAACTCCCCGCTTCTCCAGTTCCTGACAGGCGCTGACTGCAGTCGAGACACTGACGCCATGCTGCTCGCTGAGGCGGCGCACACCGGGCAGCGCGCTGCCCACAGGGTAGATCTGGTCACGGATCAGGGCATGCAGGCGTTCGGCAAGTTGCTGATAGATCATGGGCGAGGCTCCTGGGCTGTCTCATCTGTACTGCCACAATTGCAAAAATGTGACTCTGTACTGCCCGGGATTGTGCCTTCAGGATAGACGCCATTCAAGGAGCCCTGCATGTCTTTCGAACAACTGATCCCCGTCGCTCTTTTCGTCATCGCCATGGTGGGTACACCCGGGCCCAACAATCTGATGCTGCTGACCGCCGGCGCCAATTTCGGGTTCCGACGTTCTCTTCCCCATATTCTGGGCATAACCGCAGGCTGTCAGGTGCTTCTGCTGGCCATCGCGCTGGGACTCGGGCAGCTGTTCAGCACCTGGCCTGTCAGCATTGTCGTGCTCAAGCTGGCGGGCAGCGCCTTCCTGATCTACATGGCGGTGCAACTGCTCAAGCCGAGTGTGGCTGCGCTGGGCGAAGCGGGGCAGGTCAGGCCGCTGAGTTTTCTGCAGGCGGCGCTGTTCCAGTGGATCAATCCGAAGGCATGGCTGATGCTGATTACCGGACTGGCCACCTATGTGAATCCTGCACAGATGCTGGCAAGTACGCTGCTGATCGGGATGACGTTTGCCGTGGTGGGCTTGCCGCTGACGTGTCTGTGGAACGTGGGCGGCGTGGCGCTGAAGGACTGGCTGCAGCATGGTCGACGGCTGATGCTGTTCAATCGCGTGATGGCGGGGCTGCTGCTGATCTCGCTGGTGCCGCTGCTGCTGTGATCGGGGGCTGGATCTGTGGGAGCTTGCCCTGTGGGAGCGGGCCTTGCCCGCGAT
>CAMCRC010000099.1 GCA_945877175.1 Klebsiella pneumoniae
ACGCACGCTTCATTTACTTTCACATTCTTGAGTAGTCACTGGCCCGCAGGATCGGCCAGGCGCTTCAGGTACTCGAGTACACCTTCCCCCGCCACCACACCACTGGCCAGACTGGCCGTCAGCAGGTAGCCGCCCGTGGGCGCCTCCCAGTCCAGCATTTCACCTGCGAAGAAAACCCCCGGCATTGCAGAGAGCATCAGGTGCGGATCAAGCTGGTGCAGAGCCACGCCACCGGCCGTGCTGATTGCTTCATCAAGAGGCCGTGCGACATACAGTTTCTGAGGCAGATGCTTGAGCAATGCCGGCAATTGCGCCGGGTCTTTTGCGGCATTGCCTCCCAGCTCATACAGCAGACTGAGCCTCACCCCTTCCAGTCCCAGCCGCTTGCGCAGCCAGTTGCTCAGGGAGTCCTTCCCGCGCCCTTCCTGCAAGGCCGTGCGCAGTGCTGATTCGGCAAGCTCGGGATACAAGTCCCAATAGACCACTGCCTCGCCGCACTGGTTCAAGGTTTCACGAATCGCCCGAGAGGCCGCATACACAAGACTTCCCTGGATGCCGTGCCGGCTGATCAGGGCTTCTCCCTTGCGCTGAAAGCCAGGCCCAGCGGACGCGGGCACTGTCAGAACAATGCCTTTGAGCGGAGCACCTTCATGCCGGCCAAGGAGCGCGGCAGACCAGGCGTAGTCGAACCCGCAATTGGCAGGCTGAAAAGGAACACAGGCAATTCCCGCGCTGTCCAGCAGGGGTTGCCAGCGGCCGTCACTGCCCAGACGCGCCCAGCTTCCGCCGCCCAGGGCAAACACGACCGCCTGCGCGGTGACCTGCACTTCGCCATCCGGCGTCAGCACTCGATGCACAGAGCCGCCGTTCGACGTTCCGGCTGGCGGCGTCAGGAAACCCAGCCAACGGTGCCTTGTGTGGAGCAAAGCACCGTCCGACCGCAGACGTTGCAGCCACGCTCGCAGAAGAGGTGCCGCCTTGAGCCCCACCGGGAAAACACGACCGGAGCTGCCCACAAACGTGTCGAGGCCGAGCCCGGCTACCCAGGTACGGGTGGCAGACGCATCGAAACGGTCCAGCCATCGCTGCACCTGATCCTGCGGGGAATAACGGGAGAGGAACTCTGCCGCTGGTTCAGCGTGCGTGATGTTGAGACCACCCACGCCAGCGCGCAGAAACTTGCGCCCCGGCGAGGGCATCGCGTCAATGATGTGCACCGCAACGCCGGCCCTGGCAATCTGCTCCGCCGCCATGAGCCCGGCAGGGCCCGCGCCGATGATCAGCACGGGCACGCTGGAAGGCAGTGAAAGCGCCACGCCTGGCGACCGCTCAGTCGCGGCGGATCACGCCGGCATCTTCGCCAGCGCGCGCTGGAATGCCGGGCGAGCTTTGGCTTCGGAATACCAGCGTTGAATGGCAGGATAAGCATCAAACTTCAGGGAAGTGGCTTCCAGCGCGTGGAAATACGGCAGCGCGATGGTGTCAGCCAGAGTGATCTCATTTCCACACAGAAATTGCTGAGTGCTCAAGGTCTTTTCCAGGAAGGGCAACTGCTGTTCCAGAAAACCTTTGGCTTCTGCAATCGCTTTCTCGTCAGGCCCTTTCTTGTAGTACTTCATCATCACGACTTCCTGATAGAAGTACACCGCCAGCCAGCGCCCGACGTGATGGCAGATCATGTCCACCATCTGGTCGATCTGAGCGGCAGCCAGTGCATCGGCAGAATACAGGCGTTTGTCGCTGATATTGGCAAGGTAGCGGCATAGTGAAGCACTCTCGAAGAGGTAGTTGCCGTTGTGCTCGATCGCGGGAATCTTGCCCAGCGGATGCCGTGCCAGGTGCGCAGGGCTCTTGTGCTCACCGGCGACGAAATTCAGATGCACATATTCATAAGGGACACCGAGCTCCTCTGCTGTGAACAGCACTTTCGTTGCGTTGTAGGTACTGCCGCCATAGATTGTGAGCATGATGTTCTCGCTGTGCTGGTGGGTTATAGTGAGCCGGCAATTTACAGAAGCCCCCCTGCACTTGCAACTCGCAACGGACAAACGCCATGCCTCTCGACCTCGAACGCATTCGTCGCCAGACGCCCGCCGTCGCACAGCTGATTCACTTCAACAACGCAGGGGCCTCGCTCAATCCGGATGTGGTCACTGAGGCCGTGCTGGCGCATCTGCAACTGGAACAGCGTATCGGTGCTTATGAAGCTGCCGTGGTGGCCGACGCACGCATCGAGAACTACTACAAGGCCTTCGCCGCACTCCTGAATTGCCAGCCTTCCGAAATCGGCTGGGCTGAAAATGCGACCCACGCGTGGAACAGTGTCTTTCATGCCGTTGCGTTGCAGCCCGGCGACCGCATTGTGACCAGCCAGTCGGAATATGCCAGCAACTACCTGGCACTACTGCATCTGGCAAGACAACGGCAGGTGCACATCGACGTAGTGCCCAATGCGGCGAACGGACAGGTCTGTCTTGAGAGGCTGGAGCGCGCATTGAACGGCAATGTCCGGCTACTGGCGCTCACCCATGTGCCCAGTCAGAGCGGCGTGGTGCACCCTGCCGCAGAGGCCGGGACGCTGGCACGCGCACTCGGCATTCTGTATCTGCTGGATGCCTGCCAGTCTGCGGGGCAACTGGCGCTCGATGTCGAGGCGCTGGGCTGTGACATGCTGACGGGCACTGGCCGCAAGTATCTGCGCGGCCCTCGCGGTACGGGCTTCCTCTATGTCCGCGAGACAAGTCTGCAGCGCCTGACCCCGGAGTGGGTGGACATGCACGCCGCGCAATTCACGGGTCCACACACTTATCGCCTGCGCGACGATGCTCGCCGTTTCGAGAACTGGGAGTGTTTTGTTGCTGGCAAGATCGGCCTGGGCGTGGCGGTGGATTATGCCAATGCAATTGGCATGGATGGTATAGAAAAGCGGGTACGGGAACTCGCAGGTTGTCTGCGCGACATGTTGCGGGAAAATCCGGCCATCACTGTCCATGAGGCGGGCAGCGACCTGAGTGGCATCGTCACCTTCAGCAGCGCAGCAGAGACCGCAGAAGCCCTGCACAAGCGCCTGCTGCACAAAGGAATCAACACATCCGTGGTGAGACTGCGCAACAATCTGCTGGATCTGGGCCAGCGCAGCCTGGGTGATCTGAATCGTGCATCCGTGCATTACTACAACACGGAGGACGAGATTTTGCTCTTCTGTGAGGCGGTGGCGCAGCGCTGAGTGCGCACGTTCAGAGGAAAATCAGCTGCACATACACGGCCAGAATGGCCAGCGGACAAATGAAACGCATGTAGACAGGCCAGATTTTCCAGAACAAGGTATTTTCCACGCCGGCATGCCCCTTCTGCAGCTCCTCCAGCACCCCGTTGCGATGCCAGATCCACGCGACGAATATCACAAAGAACAGGCTGAGCAATGGCTGGCTGAATTCTGTCGCCACGGTGACTACCAGATCAAACAACGCGCCGAAATTGAACACGATAGTCAGCGATACCAGACTGACCAGCCCGCCGATGACCGCCGTCGCGCGACGACGGGACATGCTGTAAGTCTCCACTGCGTAGGCGACCGGCACTTCCAGCATGGAAATTGAGGACGTCAGCGCAGCAATCGACATCAGCACGAAGAAGGCAAACGCCACGAAGAGCCCCGCAACGCCCATGGTATCGAACAGGGCGGGAAGGACCGACACGATCAGGCCAGGCCCGGCTGCCAGTGCGCCACTGGCATCGAAGATTTCCACACCATTGGCCAGTGCCACGTACATGGCGGGCAGGACAAGCAGGCCCGCGAGGAACGCGAAACCGGTATCCAGCCCCGCCAGTATCCAGCCCACCGTGCTGAGGTTCTCCTTCGAGCTGAGATAGGAGCCATAGATCAGCATCGTGCCCACGCCGAGGGACAGCGAAAAGAATGCCTGCCCCAGCGCTGCGACGATCAGACCTGGTTCCAGCGCTTTGGAGAAATCCGGCACGAGATAGGCTGCCAGCCCTGCCTGCGCGCCCTCCAGAGTCAGCACATAGAAGATCAACAACAAGAGAATCCCAAACAGCGCAGGCATCAGGCGCTTTCCCCACTTCTCAATGCCCTCACGGACGCCTGCCAGGACGATCAGTATCGTCAGCCCCATGAAGAGAAGATCGAAGATTGCATTGCGACTGACGGAATCGGCACGCAGCCAGGAAGAGACAGTGTCCAGCTGCAGCAAGCTGGCAGGCGCATTGAGCGCCCACGCCAGCATCCAGCCTCCGACAATGGAGTAGAAACTCAGGATCAGACTTACTGTCACGATTCCGGCGAGGCCAACAACAGTGCCCAGACGCCGTGTTGCAGGGCTGGTAGCAAGGCCCTGCAGGGCACTTACCGCATTCGACCGCGCGTGGCGCCCGATGATGAGTTCGGCCATCAGCGCCGGATGGGCCAGAGTGTATGCAAGCAAGAGGTAGACGAAAACGAAGGCAGCCCCGCCATTGCTGGCGGCATTGGTAGGGAATCCCCAGACATTGCCGAGGCCAATGGCGGAACCAGAGGCCGCCATCAGAAAACCGAAACGTGAACTGAATTCTCCTCTTGCAGACAAGGTATCGAACTCCCTATTCGACGAGGGGTCAGGGCTGGAAGGACTCGAGCGTGAACAACCAGTTGACGGCATCGGTGAGTGTCAGAACAACATTCGTCAGCACACGGACATTGCCGTTTTCGTTGACTTCCAGAGACGGGATACGCAGCTTGTTGTCGGCATACGTGGCCATACCAATCGGGCGTATTGCCAGACGTACCAGGCTGTCAGGGTTCAGACGGAACACGGTGCCCGGCAGCTGTCGCTGCAGACTCAGGTTTACACTGTAGGCACCCAGCGTGGTGCCACCATCCACGGATGCCACAAGCAGGCCGGACTGACTTTCAAACACGGCAAGTGATGAACTGTAGCGCTGCACAATCTCTGCATTCATCGTGACGAAGTTGTTGACTGACAACGGCGTAGTGCCGTCGTCACCGTGCAGGGGGATCTGTGTCTGCGAGGTACCCAGCGCATAGACGGGCAGCACGCCGATGGCGTCCATGACGATCATGCCGTCGCCCAGTACGCGGCCGAAAACGGTAAAGCCGCCATTGTTCTGCGTGTTCAGGGTGGCGGAATTGTCTGCCAGATTCACGAACCACTCACTGGTGGCGCTGTTTGGATCACCCCCGAACTTGGCCATGGCCACAGTTCCTCGGGTGTTGGCAATGTTGTATTCATTCACAATGGGCGGATCGGCAGGCACCTGGATCGGGCCCACGAACGGGACAATGCGAAAGCCGCCGCCCTGCAGGACGAATCCGGCCTCCAGTCTGTGGAAATACGTGCCGTTGTAGGCCCCGCGATTCACATAATTCAGGAAATTGCGCACGGTGACAGGCGCAACATCGTCAAACAGTTCGAGAGTGAAATCGCCAAAGCTGGTGCTGATTCTGACGAGCGTATTGGCCTGCGCGGGCGCCATGCCTGCGAGCAGCAGCGCCAGAAGCAGACCCGTGTGCCGGGCCGTGCGGAGCATGCCGCAGGCGAAAATCTTGCTGAGTACTGCCATGTAAACTCCTCTGGTGCCAGTTCGGCGCCCGCATGCGGGGCTGCTTTCAATGTGAATTCGTTCTTCTGCTGCAACGCAGCAGACTCAGATCAATTCGCCTTTGGCCTGTTTGTCCGCATGATAGGACGAACGCACCAGCGGCCCGCTGGCCACATGGGCAAAGCCCAGCTGCTCGCCGAACACCCGCAGCTCCTCGAATTCGTCGGGGTGCACAAAGCGAGCCACGGCCAGATGGTTGCGACTGGGCTGCAGATACTGCCCCAATGTCACCATGTCGATGTTGTGAGCCTTCATGTCACGCATCACCGCCATCACCTCGTCCTTGGTCTCGCCCAGGCCCAGCATCAGGCCGGACTTGGTAGTGACCGCAGGCACCCGCTCCTTGTAGCGGCGCAGCAGCTCCAGTGAATACGCATAGTCGGCACCGGGGCGCGCCTGTCGATACAAGCGGGGAACTGTCTCCAGATTGTGATTGAAGACATGGGGCGGTGTCTTCTCGAGAATGTCCAGCGCAATCTCCATGCGGCCGCGGAAGTCGGGCACCAGCACTTCCACCTGAATCTGCGGATTCAGGCGCACGGTCTCACTGATGCAGTTGGCAAAATGCTGGGCGCCACTGTCCTTGAGATCATCGCGGTCTACCGATGTGATGACCACGTAACGCAGGCGCATCTCGGCGATTGCTTCAGCGAGCTCCAGCGGCTCCCGCTCGGACAATGGTTTTGGCTTGCCATGGGCCACATCGCAAAAAGGGCAGCGACGGGTGCATATCTCGCCCATGATCATGAACGTGGCCGTGCCATTGCTGAAACACTCGCCCAGGTTCGGGCAGGATGCTTCTTCACAGACCGAGGCCAGCTTGTGCTTGCGCAGCGTGTCCTTGATGTGGGAAATCTGCGGCGATGCGGGAATCTTGACGCGAATCCAGTCGGGCTTTTTCAACAGGTCGACCGTCGGGATGACTTTGACCGGAATGCGGGCGACTTTCTCGGCACCGCGCAGCTTCTCGCCTTCGATCAATAC
>CAMCRC010000100.1 GCA_945877175.1 Klebsiella pneumoniae
GTTCGCGGGCAAGCCCGCTCCCACAGGCAGGGCCAGCTCCCACAGGCAAGGCCCGCTCCTACAGGCAGGGCCTGCGCCTACACTTCCGAATCTGTTGTGACGATATTGGTCAGCGCCGCTTCCAGCGCCGGGAATTTCCATTGAAAGCCCGCCGCCTGCAGCCGCGCCGGCAAGGCCTTCGTGCTGCCCAGCATCAGCCCCGCACGCTGACCCAGCAGCAGTCGCAGCACCCAGCCCGGCGGCGTCAGCCACACGGGGCGCTGCAATACCTTGCCCAGGGTCCGGGCAAATTCCGCGTAACGCACCGGGTTCGGTGCCGTCAGCAGATATGGGCCGCTGGCAGCGCCGTGGTCCAGCAGAAACAGCGTGGCCCGCACCCAGTCCTGCACATGAATCCAGCTGTACCAGAATTGTCCCGCCCCCAGTGAGCCCCCCAGATACGCTTTGAAAAGCGGCATGATTGGCGCCAGCAGGCCGCCGTGCCCCAGCACAAGGCCGGTGCGCAGCAGCACTGTGCGCACGCCGGTGTCGATGGCGGGCTGCGCTGCTTTCTCCCAGTCCTGCACCATGGTGGCGGCCCAGTCATTTCCGGGAGCGCTGTCTTCAGTGAGGGCTTGCTCACCCCCATCGCCTTGGAAGCCGATGGCCGAGCCGGTCAGAAGCACCTTTGGAGGCTGCTCCTGCGACACCATCCAGCTGACTAGTTTCCAGGTCAGTGCCACGCGGCTGTCATGCAGCAACTGCTTGCGGGCACGGGTCCAGGGGGAGGCGAAGAGGTTGGCGCCGGCAAGATTCACGACGGCGTCCACGGGGGTGCGGATCTGTTGCAGGTCGCTCACCCATTCGCTCGCCAGCCGGCGCGCGACGAGGGTGGTGGGAGAGCGGCTGAGGATGATGACCTCATCGCCGCGCTGCAGCAGGGCCTTGGTCAGCGCCTGGCCAAGGAATCCGCTGCCGCCGGTGATGAGGATGCGCATGTCAGAAATGCGCCTTGGTCAGCTCGACGGTGGCGTATTCCCAGGATTCGTCAAAGCGCTCGCGCGCCTCGGCGGCTTCGGCGTCCAGGTCCAGAGCGTCCAGTGCGGCAGTCAGGCCGAACAGGGCCCAGCCGTTTTCCTGCAGCAGGTCCAGGTCTTCCAGGAACACGCGGCGGGCCTCTTCAGGCTGACCGGCGCTCAGGTAGGCCTGACCCAGGAACAGGCGCATGGACTGGATCCAGTCGGGCGGCTCCATGTAGCGCAGGTGGTCCTGCAGATCGACGGCCAGGGTGAAGGCCGCGATGGCGGCTTCGTAATCGCCTTTGGCATTGGCGATTTCGCCTGCCAGTGAGGCACGATTGATCGCCAGAACATTGGCGGCCGTGTTGACGGCGGCGCGCTGGGTCTGCAGCAGCGGGTTGGCCAGTGTGGCATCCAGTGCGGCCAGTTCTGCCTCGGCACCGGCGATATCGCCCGTGGCTGCCATGGCGGCGCCACGGACGTGGTTCAACGTGCCCTGCAGGAAGGGGCGGTTGTCTGGCTGCGCAGGCAGGGCCAGAATCTCGTCCCACATGCCGAAGGCCTTGTAGGTCATCCATTCCACCGACACGTTGCGCAGGGAGTTGCCGCGATCCAGCTGTTCAGCCGTGGTGGCGGCTGCCAGCGGGGTGACGATCTCGAAGGCTACATCGGAATTGCCCTGCAGCAGACCACCCCAGTGAATGAACATGCGGGCATGGCCACGGTGATTGGTGGCAGACAGGAAGTAGGTGCCGTACTGGGGATACTCGCGCTCGCCCCACTGCTGCACGAAGTACTCATCGGCCAGCACCGAGCGGCGGTTGGCGTCGATCGAGTCCTGGTAGCGGCCGATACGCATGAAGATGTGGCCTGGCATGTGGGCCATGTGGCCGATCATCGGTGTCAGCGGCTCCAGCGCGTCGGCGGAGGTCTCGGCACTCACCGGCTCCCGCGACGCTTCCATCAGGTGCACGTGCAGGTGGGTCAGGCCGGGGTGGTAGGGGTTCTGGGCCATGCCTTTTTCCATCGCGGCGCGGGCATCGTTGGTGTTGGCTCGTGGCGTGCCATCCCACTCGAAGTAATACCAGGGCGAAGCCATCATGATGGCGTGGGTGTAGGTGAAGGCGGCTTCCAGATCATCGGGATACTGGGTGTACAGCGCACGGGTGGAGTCGATCACGGCCTGGCTGCGCGTGGCCATGTCAGGCAGGTTCTCCATGTCGAACATCGGCACCAGCGCGTTGATCATGTCCTTCCACTGCTGGGGTTCTTCACCCATGTTGGCAATGGCCCGATCCAGCGCGAGGCGGCCTTCGCCCTGGGGGTCATCCGGCAGTGCGTTGTTGCGGCTGTTGGCGTTGGGGCCAAGTGCCTGGGCGCGGGCCCAGTGGATGCGGGCATTGTCCGGATCGAAACACAGGGCCGCGTTGAAGGACGCCACGGCTTCCGGGAAGTAATAGCCATAGCCCAGGCGCAGGCCCTGGTCGAAGTAGTCCTGCGCTTCTGGCGAGGGCGAATTGATGTCGCGGCTGAAATTGCCGGTGCCTTCCACCAGACTGGCGTGGCCGTCGGCGCAGGCCAGCATTTCGGCGGTGGCGACCCATGCCGTGCTGGAAGGCGCGGCCGCAGTGGGTGTCGGCTGTTCTGTGGCCGGGCTGCAGGCCGTCTGCAGCAGCAGACCAGCCAGCGCGAGGCCGGACAAACGGTGTGTGAATGTCATGATGAGGGCTCTTGCTCCAGTGCTTCTAGGTTTTGGGGTTTCAGCGGGCTTGTTCTGACAGCGGCGTTGACGGGCCCGACTATAGCAGGGATGCCCGCTACAGGCAGCTGCACGATTGCGACAATGCGTGACAACGACGCTCAGAGCAGGCGCAGCACCTGTTGTAGTTGAGGCACCGTGTCGACGATGGCGACGGGCCCGAACTGGCTCAGTCGCTCATGATCATGCACCCCCCAGCGCACGCCGATGGCGGGCATGCCGATGCGCTGCGCCATCTCCATGTCATAGGTGGTGTCGCCGATCATCACCGCCTGCTCCGGGGCCAGGTCGTAGAACGCCAGAATCTCCAGCAGCATGGCGGGGTCAGGCTTGGAGCGGGTCTCGTCGGCGCAGCGGGTGATGTCGAAGTGCGGCAGCAGACCACTGGACGCCAGCGCTGCATCAAGCCCTCGCCGACTCTTGCCGGTGGCCACGGCGCGGCCGCGTCCTTCAGCGCGCAGCGTGTCGAGCACCTCGGTCATGCCGGTGAAGATCTGCTGGGGCGTGGCTTCCTTCGCAAAGAAATACCGGCTGTAGCTCTGCCGGATGGCCTCGATATCAGTGTCGTTGAGGCCGGGATACAGCGCCTTCAGAGCGTCCACCATGCCCAGGCCGATGATGTTGCGGTAGGCGGCTTGCTCGAGCGCAGGGAAGCCCAGTTCGGTGGCGGCCAGATGCAGGGAGGTGGCGATGTGCTCGATGGAGTCGACGATGGTGCCGTCCCAGTCAAAAATCACGGCTTTGATGTGCATGCGGATTACCTGTGGGAGTGGACGTGCTGTGGGGCCAGACCATCATGTGGGGCCAGACCTTCATGTGGGAGCGGGCCCTGCCCGCGAATTGTTTCTCAAGGTGGAGTATGGCATGGAGTGAGCCGGCGTCGGGAGGGACTCTGTGGGAGCGGGCCCTGCCCGCGAACTTTTCGCTGGCACCGATGCAGGCCCTGGGCAGCCGTCTCCCCGTGCAGCGGCATGAAAGGCCCGCACCGAGTGAGCAAAGAGACCGCGGCTCTTTGCGATGCGAGGGCATCCAGGAGGGATGCGGGTCAGCCGCAGACCGGGGAGACGGCTGGCCGGGGCCGGGACAGTGCGCGAATTGGTCGCGGGCAAGGCCCGCTCCCACAGGGCTCGCTTCTCGTGTCGCTTCTTTGTAATCTGGCGGCAATGACTGAGCAGAGGTAGATCGTGACAATTGCAGGCGCTCTGAATTTCCTTGGTGGCATCGGGCTCTTTCTGCTGGGCATGCGCCTCATGACCGACGGCCTCACCACCGCCGCCGGCGACACTCTTCGCGTCATCCTCTCAGCTGCCACCCGCAGCCGCGGTCGCGCCATCCTCTCCGGCATCCTCATCACCGCGCTCGTGCAATCCTCCAGCGCCGTCATCTTCACCACCATTGGTTTCGTCAACGCCAGCCTGCTCGCGCTGCCGCAGGCCGTCGGCGTGATCTTCGGCAGCAATCTGGGCACCACGTTCACGTCGTGGATCGTGGCGCTGGTCGGCTTCAATCTTGATCTGCAGGTGATTGCACTGCCTGCCATCGGCATTGGCATGGCGCTCTCAGTCGCGCTGGGGAAAGTGCAATATGGCGCCCTGGGGCGCGCGCTGGCGGGCTTCGGTCTGTTTTTCCTGGGCATAGACGTCCTCAAGGATGCCTTCGACGGCATCGGCGACGTGATTGACCTGCACCGCTGGGCGGGCGACGGCGTGTTGAATCTGTTGCTGTTCGTGCTGCTGGGCATCGTGCTCACTGTCATCATTCAGTCGTCCAGTGCGGCGCTTACGGTGATCCTCACGGCCACTGCAGGCGGGCTGATTCCACTGCCGGCCGCAGCGGCCATGGTGATCGGCGCCAACGTGGGCACCACGTCCACCGCACTGTTTGCCGTGTTCGATGCCACGGCCACAGCCCGGCGTGCCGCGCTGTCCCATGTGATCTTCAATCTGGTGGTCGCGGTTGTGTCGTTTGTGCTGCTGTCACCGCTGCTCATTGCCGTGCATGCCGTCGCGTTGTTGTTCGGCTCCCAGGATCAGCTGGCGATGTCCCTGGCCATTTTCCACACGCTGGTGAACCTGCTGGGAATCGTGGTGATGTGGCCCCTGACCCCCCGACTGGTGGCCTGGCTGGAAACGCGCTTCACCACGCTGGAAGAAGATGAGAGCCGGCCCCGCTTCATGGACCGCAACGTGCAGTCCACGCCGTCGCTGGCACTTGATGCGCTGGCGCAGGAGTTGCACCGCATGCACGGCATTGCGCGACGCGTGGCACGTGAGGCCGTGAGCACGGAGGAGCCCCACAGCCCGCAGCTCGAGAGTGGTCATCGCGCGCTGGAGAATCTGAACATTGCGATCAGCGAGTTTGCCAGCGGCATTCCCCGTGCGGGCATGTCCAGTGCTCAGCTCGCTGCGCTGCCCGATGCGCAGCGGGTGGGTCAGTACCTTGTCAATGTGGCAGAGCATGCGCTGGAGATGGTGCAGGATCATCAGGAGGGCGAGCTGGCGCCTCTGTCCGCACTTGCCGTTGAACGCAATCATCTGCGGGCGAGTGCTGTGGCCCTGCTCGACCTGACGCAGGTCGATCGACTCGACTGGAAAGCCGAGACGCTGGCGCAGACGCGACGCGAATTCGAAACGGCCTATCAGGCGCTCAAGGCAGGCTTGCTGCAGGCAGGCACGTCAGGCGAAGTATTGCCCCGGCGCATGGCCAGCATGCTCGAGCGCCTGAGTGATCTGCACCGTGTGGTGGATCAGGCCACCAAGGCCGCCATCTATCTGGACCGCTATCTGAAAGAGAGCCGCGTGCAGCTGGTGTCGCCGCCGGGTGGTGTCGTTCGCGGGCAAGGCCCGCTCCCACAACAGGGTTCAGGTCCACAACAGGGCTCAGGTCCACAGCAGGGCCCGCAAACATCCACAGATCAGGAAGGCTCCAATGTCGCTTAGAAAATTCTTGCTCGCCATGTTGCTGTGCGCGCCCGTTCTGGATGCTTCGGCACAGAACGCGGACGACGGCACCGGCAACCCCTTGCTCTATGCGCTGGCCTGGAAGCAGACGGCGGCGGAGTATCAGGCGCTGTATCACCAGGGCTTCAACATCGCGCGGCTGCACGTGGAAGCGGCACTGGCGGCGCGGCAGAGTGGCGACAAACCTCTGGCAGTCATCAGCGATGTGGACGACACCGTGCTGCACTCACTGACCTACTGGGGTCACCTGGTGCGCGAGAACATGGACTTCTTCGACGATGCCGACTGGGACCGGTGGGTGGCCGCGAACCTGGCCACCGCCACGCCGGGGGCTATGGAGTTTCTGGAGTACTGCCGCGCCAATGGCGTGGAAGTGTTCTATGTCACCAATCGCGATCAGGGCGAAAACACCTACGCGCTGGCCCTGCAGCATCTGCGTACGGCGGGCCTGCCCTTCGCGGACGAGGCCCATGTGACCGTGCTGCGCGAGACGTCCAACAAGGAGCCGCGCCAGGACGAACTCATGGAACAGTACGACGTGGTGGTGATGCTGGGCGACAGCCTCAACGACTTTCGCCGCAAATACTATGTGCGCGGCGACATCGACGGCCGCATCGCAGCGATGGCGGAAGACAGTGCGAAGTTCGGCGTCGACTATGTGATCTTCCCCAACCCCACTGACGGCCACTGGCTGGCCGGCATCTATGGCGATTCCGAGCCGCCGGCCACCCAGGCCAACCGGCTTATTCTCAAGGACGCTGCCAGTCGTCAGACCTGGGATGACCCCCTGGCGCAGGCGCGCCGCGCCTATTACGAAGGTGACTTCGCCACCGCGCTGGCCATCTGGCGGCCGCTGGCGGAGCAGGGCG
>CAMCRC010000101.1 GCA_945877175.1 Klebsiella pneumoniae
AGAATAAAGCCAGTCAATGCCATCAGTGTGGATGTTGTAGTACTTTCCGATGCCTGAATGTCGTTGAGGACATTGCCAAGACCAAATACTGTCAGGAACAGACCAATTGTTGCGAAGATCGGCAGCTTGCTTTGTTCTGGTACGTAATATGTTTCGTGGGAGCCGGTGCTGGCCATTTTCTATCTCCAAAATTAATCAGATTGGTTGCGCTATCGTGCCGTAATTACTTCGCCTTCAATTTCATAATCAGTGATGTCGAAGAGCGAGTACGACAACGTCAGTTTTGTTATTTTTTCAGGAATGTTTTCGTCCACGAAAAATCGAATTGCCATGTCAACTTCTTCGCCTGCGGCCAAAGGCTGCTCCTGGAAGCAGAAACATTCCAGTTTCATCAAGTACTGCGCGGCTTCGTTTGGAGCGACACTGGGAATGGCTTGTCCAACCATTGCAAAGTCACTCGTATTCCTGGCGCGATAACTGACGACCTTGATTTCCCCCGGACTTACAGTGACCTGCGCGTCGTTGGGTTCGAATATCCAGGTCATCCCTTCGGTGTTCTGCGCCATGAACTGAACAGTGATCTTGCGATCTTCAACCGGCACGGGCGCTACTTCCGCGTAACGCCCTGAGGTCTTGCCGTTCAGGCCGGTAATGTCGCAAATCACATCATAGAGAGGGACCATTGCGAAGCCAAAACCGAACATGCCCACCACAACCAACAGCAGTCGCTTGACGACTCGTGTCGTGGAAGAAACAGGCGTTTCTTGCTTCATCATCGTCTCCTCTCTCAGATATAACTACTGCGCATGAATGAGCTTGGGATCAGGTGGCGTTGTAAACGTGTGGTACGGGGCTGGCGAGTCCAGAGTCCATTCGAGACCTTGTGCGCCTTCCCAGACCTGCGCTGTGGCTTTCTTGCCACCTTTGATGCATTTGATCACCACAACCAGCAGGATCAGCTGCGACGCACCAAACAGGAATCCGCCGATACTGGAAATCCAGTTGAAATCTGCGAACTGCAGAGCGTAGTCAGGAATACGGCGTGGCATGCCCGCAAGCCCGAGGAAGTGTTGCGGGAAGAACAGCACATTGACACCGATGAATGACAGCCAGAAGTGCAGTTTGCCGAGGCGCTCGTCATACATGTGGCCCGTCCACTTCGGAAGCCAGTAATAAGTTGCCGCCATGATCGAGAATATGGACCCAGGAACCAGTACATAGTGGAAATGCGCCACCACGAAGTACGTATCGTGATACTGGAAGTCGGCCGGTGTGATTGCCAGCATCAGACCAGTGAATCCACCCATGGTGAACAGGACAACGAATGCGATTGCGAACAGCATCGGCGTTTCGAAGGTCATCGAACCACGGAACATTGTCGCTACCCAGTTGAACACCTTCACGCCTGTTGGTACCGCAATCAGCATGGTGGCGTACATGAAGAACAGTTCGCCTGCGAGCGGCATGCCCACCGTGAACATGTGGTGCGCCCACACGATGAACGACAGGAACGCAATGGAGGCTGTTGCATACACCATCGAGTCATAGCCGAAGAGGCGCTTTCTCGCGAAGGTCGGGATAATTGCAGAGACCACGCCGAATGCCGGCAGAATCATGATGTACACTTCGGGGTGACCGAAGAACCAGAACACGTGCTGGAACAGAACGGGGTCACCGCCACCTGCGGCGTTGAAGAAACTCGTGCCGAAGTGAATGTCGAACAGCATCATCGTTACAACACCGGCGAGCACCGGCATTACAGCAATCAACAGGTACGCCGTGATAAGCCAGGTCCATACGAACAGCGGCATTTTCATCAATGTCATGCCGGGGGCACGCATGTTCAGAATTGTGGCAATGATGTTGATTGAACCCATGATGGACGAGGCGCCCATTATGTGTACCGCGAAGATGAAGAACGTCACCGTCGAAGGCGCGTACGTCGTCGACAACGGGGCATAGAACGTCCAGCCGAAATTCGGTGCGCCGGCATCCATGAACAAGGTCGCGGTCAACATGGCGAATGCGAAGGGAAGAATCCAGAAGCTCCAGTTGTTCATGCGCGGCAACGCCATGTCAGGCGCTCCGATCATCATCGGAACCAGCCAGTTGGCCAGACCGACGAATGCGGGCATTACCGCCCCGAATACCATGATCAGGCCATGCATCGTGGTCATCTGGTTGAAGAAATTGGGTTCTACCAACTGCAATCCAGGCTGGAACAGTTCAGCACGGATCACCATGGCGAACGTACCGCCCAGCAGAAACATTGCAAAACTGAACCATAGATAGAGGGTGCCGATATCCTTGTGGTTGGTTGTATACAACCAGCGCGACAAGCCTTTCGCGGGACCGTGGTGATGATCGTCGTGTGATGCGCTCATTTGTCTGCTGTCCTCTACTGTGCTGCATGTATGAGTGTATTCACTGCGGCAGGCTGCACGAGATCACCCGTGGTGTTGCCGAAGGAATTTCGAATATAGGTGACGACTGCTGCCAGCTGGACAGGACTCAATTGACGCCCATAAGCAGCCATTGCCGTTCCAGGCACTCCGTTGATCAGCAGATTGATATTGGCCTCCAGGTCTCCAGTCACGACGCTGCTGCCTGCGAGAGCAGGGAACGCGGGAGGAAGACCTGTGCCATTCGGCTGGTGGCAAGCGATACACGTAGTGGTGTAGATCTGCTCGCCGGCTTCCAGAGACTCACTGAGAGTTACGACATTGTTTGCCATTTCTCTCGCTACGCGTGCTTCGTCCTGCTTGGCGGCATACCATGCGTCGTATTCTTCTCGCTCTACAGCATGGACGACCACTGGCATGAACCCGTGCTCAATGCCGCACAGCTCGGCGCACTGGCCGCGGTAGATGCCCGGCTCCTCAACGATGGCCCAGGTTTCATTGATGAAGCCGGGAACCGCATCCCTTTTAACAGCAAAATCGGGAACCCACCAGGCGTGGATAACGTCATTGGAAGTCAGCAGAAACCGAACCTTGGTGTTGATTGGAATAACCATGGGGTTGTCAACATCCAGAAGATAGGTTTCATCCTTCTCCATCTGGTTGTTAATCTGCTCTCTGGGAGTGCTCAGTATGCTGTAAAAGCTGACTTCTTCTTCGTCGGTGTTCTCGCGAATATACGTGTATTCCCAGCGCCACTGATAACCAGTGACCTGAATGTCGATTTCTGACTCTGTTGCATCGTAGGCTTCTGTCAGCACGCGCGTGGCAGGAACCGCCATCAGGATGAGAATCACGAACGGAATGATCGTCCAGGCAATTTCAACCTTGGTGCTTTCGTGGAAAGTTGCAGCTACAGCCCCTTTCGACTTGCGGTGATTGATGATTGACCAGAGCATTACACCGAATACAACTACCCCGATGGCAACACACCACCAAAGTATCTGCATGTGCAGGTCGTACGTGTCTCTACTGATTTGGGTTACCCCTTGGGTCATGTTCAAGTCCCAGGCCGCCTGAAGATTGGCACTCAGCAAGCTTGTTGCGATACCAGTCAGGACTAACCACAGCTTTGCTTTAGGCAACATTCGCCGTGTCTCCATTGATTAAAAGGCAGATTAAGGTTTGTACTTTTATTAAATGACTCTCGACCGGAGCCAATTACCAACATCACAGCGACGATTGGATCCGAGCCCGCTGAATCATGGTTGTCTTGATTCAGCTTCCATCTGTATGGATTTTAGACAGGATTATTCGATCGGTACCGTATTCCGCGAGCGAGATTCTACTTGGAAAATGCCAAGTGCAGTTTTGATCCAGCTCAATATCACGCGGGAGTAATGAAAGCGCCGGCATTATAAAAAACTTATTTTTAAATTGCCATCACGAATTGGGTCGAAATCGACAACACTTTTACATATAGATCAAGTGCTTTAGTCCCTTAAGCCATTCCTTTATCTCAGCAGCCCATCCTGCCTGAGCAACGCTTCTATTTGAGGCTCCCGCCCCATGAATTCGGTAAACAGCTCAAGTGGATCGGCGCCCCCACCCCGCGAAAGGAGGGCCTCCAGGAAGTGCTTGCCGGTCGCTGCATTGAATACTCCAGTGTCACTGAATCTGGAAAAAACGTCAGCTGACAAGACTTCCGCCCATTTGTAGCTGTAATACCCAGCAGCATATCCGCCCGCAAAAATGTGGGAAAAACTGTTCTGGAAGCGATTGAATTCCGGCACTTTGTAAGCAGAAGTCAATGCTCGCACACTGTACATGACACGATTTACCGCATCACTGTCTATCGGCATGCCCGCTTGGTGCAGTTCGAAATCGAACATTGCGAACTCCAACTGACGTACGGTTTTCATGCCCGCTTGAAAGTTTCTTGCAGCAAGCAGCTTTCCGAGGAGACTTGCCGGCAAGCTTTCTCCTGATTGGTGGTGACCGGATATCAACCCAATCGCTTCCGGCTCCCAGCACCAGTTTTCCATCAGCTGACTGGGCAGCTCGACTGCGTCCCAAGCCACTCCATTGATTCCGGAACTTCTCAAATGACACTCTGTAGTCAGCATGTGATGCAGACCGTGCCCGAATTCATGAAACAATGTTGTCACTTCATTGTGAGCAAGCAAGGCAGGCTTGCCCCCGGTGCCAGGCGCGTAGTTGCAAATCAAGTACGCAACAGGTATCTGCATGCTTCCATCAGGCAATTGTCGTCGAGACCGACACTCAGCCATCCAGGCCCCGGATTTCTTCCCTTCTCGCGTGAACACATCAAAGTAGAAGCGAGCAACGGCCTTTCCATTTCGCCTTATATCGAAGGCTTCGACACTTTCATCCCAGACACTCATGGAATTGCTGGGCTCGATTTCCACGTTATAGAGTCTGCGGGCGATTTCGAAGAGACCTTCCTGCACTTTTGGCAATGGAAAGTACGGACGCAACTCCTCTTGGGAGACATCAAAACTGTGCTTGCGCAGCTTCTCACTGTAATACGCTACATCCCAAGCGTTCAGTTCTGTGATGCCATAGTGTTTGCGCGCGTATTCCTGAAGCTCTTCATACTCTCTTCTTGCTGCCGGAACTGCCAGTTCGGCAAGATCCTTTAGAAACTCATTCACACGCGACACCGATTTCGCCATCTTCCGCGCCACCGAGATCTCGGCATAGTTTTGATACCCGAGCAAGTCAGCCAGTTCTGCGCGGCACGACAGGATGGCATTGATAGTGGCCTTGTTGTCGAATGAAAGATCATGCCCGCCCTGATCCGAGGCCCGGGTTACATAGGCAGAATAGATCTTCTCCCGGAGTGAGCGATTGTCTGCATTCGTCATCGCTGCGATGTAGCAAGGCGCGTCGAGAGTGAGCAAGTAGCCAGACAGGTTTCGCTTTGTTGCAAGGTCGGCAGCAAGCTGAATGGCCGTCTCGGGAATCCCCGCGAGCTCGGACTGGTCGGTGACCAGCAATGTCCATGCGGCAGTAGCGTCGAGAACATTGTTGCTGAACGTGGTTGAGAGGCTGCTCAGCCTGGACTCAATTTCTGCAAAACGAAGTTTCTTTTCATCACTCAAATCGACACCTGCCAAGCGAAACTCCAGCAGGTAATCGCGCAGGATCTTGCGTTGCGAGTCATCCAGAGCCAACTGATGCGCGTTTTGAGAAAGCCTTTTCACTGCATTGCACAAGTCCCGGTTCTGGCCCAACTCTGTATAGTAAGCCGTAATCATAGGTTGGCACTTGTTGTAAGCGACACGAATCTCAGGCGTATTCTTTACGGCATTGAGATGGCTTGCCGTGGACCAGACTTTGTTCAGGCGATCATCCATTTCATCCAGGGGTAACATCAGGCCTCGCCAGTCCGGATCCGATGCAATCACTTCATTTTTCAAAATGCCCTGCAACTGCGCTCTGTTCTCGGCCAGGACCTTTTCCACGGCCGGCTCTATGTGCGAGGCTTGAATCGAATCAAAGTCTGGCAACGTCGAGAATTGCAGTAGCGGGTTGTTTGTCATGTCGTCCTCAATGCAAATGGGTGTTTTCGTGAGTCCATCGGACAGCACTTTTGTTTTCAGGGGAAGTTCGGCCCTATAGTACTTCAAGGCCCACAAATGTCAGTTCAGAATTATCACCTAAAGAGGCATACCGATGACCCTGCGCAATTTCGAATCATTCACACCTGCCGTGGCTGCCTCGGCATACGTGGACTCCACCGCCCTGGTCATTGGCCAGGTAAGTATTGGCGAAGACAGTTCAATCTGGCCATTGTCACTTATTCGAGGCGACATTCATTTCATTGCAATTGGAGCGCGGACCAATGTCCAGGACGGAACTGTCATCCACGTCACTCACGATGGCCCCTTCAACCCTGGTGGATTTGCTACCACCATAGGAAACGATGTCACCGTGGGGCACAAAGTCATGCTGCATGGCTGCACAATTGGCGATCGCGTACTGATCGGTATGGGGGCGATCATCATGGACGGGGCCATTGTGGAGCCGGACGTGGTTGTGGGCGGTGGAAGTCTTGTGCC
>CAMCRC010000102.1 GCA_945877175.1 Klebsiella pneumoniae
GGCGCAAATGTTCCCGGTGGGGCGCTCGGGCCGGCATCTGGGGGTCTATGACCCGCAGACCGACATCTACACGCCCATCAACACCTGCTTCGGCACGCATCACCTGATGTTCGCCGAAGACGCCGACAACACGCTGTGGACGAGCGGCGGCGGCGCGGTGGTGGGCTGGCTGAACACGCGGCAGTTTCTGGAAACGGGCGACGCCGTGGCCGCCCAGGGCTGGACGCCGCTGATTCTGGACACCAATGGCAATGGCGTGCGCGACGAAGGCTATGTGCAGCCCGAGGAAGCGGCCGATGCCGCACGGGACACGCGCATCGTGGCGGGCCTGTACGCAGTGGCGCCGGCGGCCGATGGTTCGGTATGGGGCTCGACGCTGGACTACCCGGGGGCGGTGCTGCGCATCGTGCCGGGGGCGGATCCCTCCACCACGGCGCTGACGGAAATCTACGAACTGCCGGTGTATGCCGACGGCAATGCCATCGAAGGCTTCTCGCCGCGCGGTATGGATATCGACCGCAACGGCGTGGTGTGGGCGGCGCTTTCAAGCGGCCACATGGCCAGCTTCGACCGCCGCAAGTGCACCGGGCCACTCAACGGCCCGACGGCCACGGGCCAGCATTGCCCCGAGGGCTGGACCTTCTATCCAGAGCCGCTGCCGCAGTTCAAGAATCTGGATCAACCGGGCAGTTCCGAGGGCAGTTATTACACCTGGGTGGACCAGCACAACACCTTCGGGCTGGGCAACAACACACCGATCAACACCGGCAATCAGTCGGGCGCCCTGCTGGTGCTGGACGATGGCGAGTGGGTGCGGCTGACGGTGCCCTACCCGCTGGGCTTCTACACCAAGTGGATGGATGGCCGCATCGACGACCCGGCAGCGGGCTGGAAAGGCCGGGGCCTGTGGGCCACGCTGAGCAGCCGCGCGCCGTTCCACATGGAGACGGGGCCGGGCACGACGAGCAAGGTGTATCACTTCCAGATGCGGCCGGACCCGCTGGCGAGGTGAAGGGAGTGTAGGAGCTTGCTTGCAAGCGAACTGTTCGCGGGCCTGTGGGAGATTGCTTGCAAGCGAACTGTTCGCGGGCAAGCCCGCTCCCACAGTTCAGCCCGCTCCCACAGATCAGACTGCTCCCCGATACACATCCCTGCGATGCCCCACCTTGACCACCAGGACGACCAACTGCTCATCCTGGATTTCATAAACGATGCGATACACCCCCTGTCGAATGCGATAGCGCGGCAGTCCTGACAGTTTCTCGCAGCCCGGCGGACGAGGGTTTTCTGCCAATGCCTGAATGCGCGCCAGAAGGCGGGCGACATCCGCATTCGGAATGGCGCGCAGGTCTCTGGCGACAGAGCTCTTGAACGCCAGCCTATAGCTTGCCATGGGCTTTCAGGTCGTTGAGGAGCACTTCATACGTGATGGTGGGTTCGGCGACGCGTTGATCGAAGGCAGCCAGATCTTCCTGGTCTTCGGCCAGCGCGGCACGCACGGCGTCATTCACCAGATCCGAGATGCTTCGTTGACTGTGTACTGACTTGAGCCGCAGTGCGTCGTGCAGCTGTGGGTCGAAGTAAATGGTGGCGCGCTTTGATGTGTCATGCATGGGACACCTCCTTGTATGCAAGCGTAGCGCTTTGACGTCATGACGTCAAAGCGCTACTGCCTGTTGGAGCGGGCTTGCCCGCGAAGATGGTCAATAGAATCTTTTCGCGGGCAAGCCCGCTCCCACTATCAGGGTTCTCCGTTCACCCCAGCGCCCGCACCCGGTGGTTTTCGCTGTCGGTCACATACAGAATGCCCTGGTGCATGAATACGCCATGGGGCCTGGCCAGCGCACAGCGCAGCGGGTCGCCATCGGGCCCGTCGGCCACGGCGCCGGTGCCCAGTACTGTGCTGAGCAGTCCGGAATTCAGGTCCATGCGGCGGATGACATGGTTCTCGGTGTCCACGATGTACAAGGCATTGTCCTCGCCCGACCACGCGATGCCCTTGGGGCCGTTGAAGGTGGCGTCAATGGCAGGGCCGCCGTCGCCCGTGTAACCGCTCTCGCCTGTGCCAGCGATACGCTGCAGCGTGCCGGCTCGCAGATCCAGACGAAACACGGCGTTGCCTTCCCGCAGCACCAGATAGGCATTGCCCGCAGCATCGGTGTCGATGGAACGCGGGCCGCGCAGCGGTGTGCCCAGCAGCGGGCCGCTGTCGGGGGTGGCCTCGCGGGTGCCGTCACCGCCAAGGGTGCGGATGATGCCGCTCTCGCGCTCGATCATGCGCAGGCGCTGGTTGCCGATGTCGCAGATCAGCAGATTGCCATCCGCATCGAAGGCGATGCTGTGGGGCTGGCGCAGCTGCGCCAGATGCGCGGGGCCGTCATCGCCCGAGAAGCCCGGCTCGCCCGTGCCTGCGATGGTGGACACCAGACCGGTGACGGCATCGACACGGCGAATGACATGGGCATCGCGCTCCACGACGAACAGATGGCCGTCGCGGTCGAAGCGGATCTCATGGGGCGCCGAGAACGCGGCCTGCAGCGCGGGGCCGCCATCGCCCGTCCAGCCTTTCTCGCCACTGCCGGCGATGGTGCTGATGCGCCCGTCAGTGAGGGACACGCGGCGCGTGCGGCCCGTGTCCACTTCGCAGAAATACATGGCACCATCGGGACCCACAACCACTCCGTAAGGATTGTTGACCGGGGTGTTCGTGGCGGGCAGACCGGCGAGGTCATTCTCGTAGCCCGCCACGCCATTGCCGGCCAAGGTGCTGACGCGCAGCGCCTGGGCCAGGGCGCGCATCGGAGTCAGCAGCAGGGCGGTTGTTGCCGCGAGCCCCTGCAGAAAGAGACGGCGGGTTCGCGAGCAGGGCTCGCTCCCACTAGCTTGCGAGCAGGTCTTGCTCCCACGGGTGAGGTTGGCGGAGGGCAGCATTTTTATTCTCCTTGTGCGCTGTGTGAATCTTGTCGTTTGTGTCTGTTCGCGGGCGAGCCCGCTCCCACACACGTTGATGGTTGCTGACAAGGGACCCTACCAGTGGGAGCTTGCTTGCAAGGGACCTCACCTGTGGGAGCTTGCTTGCAAGCGAACAGTCATCGCTGGCACTGCACCCGGCGTCTGCCTGCCCCTGTGCCGTTCAGCGGCATGAGAGACCCGCACCGAGTGAGCCGGGAGACCGTGGCTCCCGGCGCTGCGAGGGCATCGAGGATCGATGCGGGTCAGCCGCAGAACGGCACAGGGGCAGGCAGGCGCCGGTCGAAACTGCAATGGATTCGCTTGCAGGCAAGCTCCTACGGGTTGGGGTCGCGAGCAGGGCTGGGTTCGCGGGCAAGCCCGCTCCTACGGCTGGGTTCGCGGGCAAGCCCGCTCCCACAGGCAGGGCCTCAGCGCTTGCTGCACCACGGCGCAATATCTGCCGCCGGCATCGGGCGTGCCACACCATAGCCCTGGGCACAATCGCATTCCAGCGCTTTCAACGCACGCAAGTGCTCCTCGGACTCCGCGCCTTCGGCAATGACCTGGCGCCCGAAAGCATGACCCAGCGCGATGATGCCTTCCACGATTTTGCGGTCCTCGGCATTCTCCAGCATGGCAATCACGAAACTCTTGTCGATCTTCAGCGCATCCACAGGCAATTGCCGCATGTAGGTCAGCGACGAATAGCCCGTGCCGAAATCATCCAGCGAGAAGCGCACGCCCAGCGCCTTGCACTCCAGCACCCGCAGCCGCGTGCGCACGAAATCGGCAATGCGCGAAGTCTCGAGAATCTCCAGCACGACCTGGCTGCGCTCCTGCACGCCGTGCGTTTGCAAAATCTCTTCCAGTTCCTGAACGAAGCGTTCGCTCAACAGATGGTCGACCGAAATATTGATGCTCACCGGCAGGCTGAGACCGGCTTCTGCCCAGACGCGCTGCTGTCGCACCACGTTGTTGATGACCCAGCGGCCAATGTCCAGCTCGAGCGGAGAACCCGAGAGCGAGTCGATGAACTCGCCGGGCAGCCGCAGCGAACCGTCATGCTGCGGCCAGCGGATCAGCGCCTCGACCGACCAGATCTCGCCGGTGCGCAGATCCACCTTGGGCTGGTAGTACATCTCGAATTCTTCGCCGCTCAGCGCGCTTTGCAGGGCCAGCAGTTTGTCCTGCCGTTCACGGCTTTCCAGATCTTCGCTGGCATCGAACAGGATGAAGCGATTGCGCCCTGCTGTTTCGCGCGGTACATCGCCTGGTCGGCAAAGCGCAGCAGCTCGTCGGCACTCAGGTCGATCTCGGGATAGATGGCTACGCCGGCGCTGGCAGACAGGGCGATCGTCTTGCCGTCGATGTCCATCGGACGCCGGGCCATTTCCAGCACCCCCTGCATCACCTCGATGATGCGGGAACGGGACTTCAATTCAGTGAGCAGCAACACGAACTCGTCGCCGCCGATGCGGGCCACCGTGTCATGGGCACGCAGGACGGAGCGGATGCCATGGGCTGTCTCCACCAGCACCTTGTCACCCACCTCGTGCCCCCAGGTGTCGTTCACACCCTTGAAGTTGTCGAGATCCAGAAAGCACACCGCCAGAAGTTCCTCGCGGCGCTGGGCATGGGCGATGGCCATTGCAAGGCGATCGTCCAGCAGCCGTCGATTGGGCAGCCCGGTCAGCACGTCATAATGGGCGATGCGGTCCAGCTCACTCTGATGCTCCTTGAAATGACTGATGTCAGTGAAGATGGCGAAGTAGTTGCTGACCTTGCCGTCCTCGCCACGCACAGTATCGATGGACAGCAGCTCGGCGTACACCTCGCCAGTGTTTCGGCGGTTCCAGATTTCGCCCTGCCAGCGGCCCTTTTCGTTCAGCTGTTTCCACATCTGCTCGTAGAACTCGCGGGGCTGTCTCCCGGAGCTGAGCACCGACGGTGACTTGCCGATGATTTCCTGACGGCTGAAACCCGTAATGCGCTCGAAGGCCTCGTTGACATCGACGATGAGGTTCTGTGCATCCGTGATGATGATGCCTTCCTGACTGGAGGCAAACACCTTGCTGGCCAGCTGGAGCTGTTCGCGCTGCAACTGCTCGTCGGTCACATCCCGCAGATACCCGTGCCAGAGAATGCTGCCGTCGGGCTCGCGCTCGGGTGTGGCATTGCCTACCACCCAGATCAGGCCGCGGGTGGGGTGATTGACCCTGTAGCGCTCATGCCACTCCGTCAACGCACTGGCAGAGGCGGCAATGCTTTCCGAAACCCGCGCGAAGTCATCCGGGTGCAGCACCTGGAAGACTGGCGTGGCGTCGTGCTCGACAGCCGCCGGCGAGCAGCCATACACGCGCTCGATTGCCGCCGTGGCGAACGGAAAGTGCGAGCTGCCGTCCGGACGCAGGCGGTACTGGTACAGGTAGCCAGGCAGGTGAACGAACAGGCGGTTGAGACGACCGAGCAGCTCGGTGTGCTGCTGCTCCAGCAGCCAGCGGTCGGTGATGTCCATGTGCGAGCCAAACATCCACAAGGGCTGGCCCTGCTCATCACGAATCAGCACCTCACCGCGGACCAGAACCCGCACCCAGTGGCCGGCCTTGTGACGCATGCGGAACTCGGCCCGGTACTGCGAAAGTTCCCCGGAAAAATGCTTCTGCAGGGCGTCGAAGCAGACCGGCAGGTCGTCTTCGTGAGTCAGGCGCGTCCATGTATCGACCGTCGTGGGCTGCAGTTCTTCGAGGATATTGCCCACAATCTGCGCCCAGGTCTCGTTGAAGTGGGTCTCGCCGCTCTGCACGTTCCAGACCCATGTGCCGATGCCGGCGCCCTGCAGCAAATATTCCGCCACACGATCTTCGGGAAGGTTTGTTGTGGAAATGCCGCTCATGGAGGTTACAGACAGACTCGTTCAACAGAAGTTCAAGTTGAGACCAGTCTAGCATCGCGAGGGGGGCAATTGGGAAGCGTAGGATTCTGTCACCTGTGGGAGCGGGCCCGCTCCTACAGTTGTGCCAGCTGCTCCTGCGCATCCGTGTGGCCCTGCGCCGCCGCCAGTTCCAGCCAGCGCCTTGCTTCCTCGCGGTCCTGGCTGACGCCCTCGCCCGCCAGATAAAGCCGGCCCAGCACCGCCTGCGCGTTGGCATGTCCCTGCTCCGCCGCCTGTTGATACCAGCGCGCCGCCTCGGACGCGTCCTGCGCGATGCCGCGGCCTTCGCTGTACAGCGTCCCGATGTTGAACTGCGCATCCGCGTCGCCCTGCGCGGCGGCCTGCTGATACCAGATCAGCGCCTGTGGCGTGTTCTGCGCCACGCCCTGCCCGAAGTCATACATCATGCCCAGGCTGAACAGGGCACGGGCATGGCCCTGGGCCGCAGCGGTCTGCAGCCAGCGGCGGGCTTCGTTGAAATCCTGAATCAGGCCTTCACCATTGCGGTACAGAATGCCGAGATTGTTCTGGGCC
>CAMCRC010000103.1 GCA_945877175.1 Klebsiella pneumoniae
ATGTGGGTATGCGCACCGTGTTCGTGATGGGCATCATGGTCTTCATGGTCAATCGGAAGTGCATCAACGTGATCGACGATCAAGGTCGTCGAGCTTGCCCCCTGCCGTTCGTGATCGTGGCTGTGATGATGCAGGTAATCGTGCTGGTAGGCCTGTCCCCAGGGGTGATCCTCGTCCGGCATTTCTGCGGCCTGAATCGCTCCGAACATTACGGAGTTGTTCAGAATCAGCAGCAAGGCTATGGCGACCTTTGCGTACACGGGGCGGGTCTCGTTCGGGTGAAAGTGCGGCGACTGTAACACTGAGGTTTGCGTGCAGCAAACTCATTGCCGCAGTTTTTCCGCGCCAAGGGACTCCCGAGCTTGAAAGTGCTGCACGCCGCTGGCGGTCGCGTTCAAGTCCTGACCGACTCTCGCACCACTCCGACACCAAATGGGAGCAACACCCGCGCCAGCTATGTCACCCTGCCGTCCCCTCTCGGACACGGCTACTTCAACGGCTATCTGGTGCACTCCTGCAGCGCCGACAGCCGCTCGGAACTGCCAGCGAAGTTGCCCGGCATCATTGTGGTTCACGAGAATCGCGGCCTGAACCCCATGCCGAAAATGTGGCGCGGCGCCTGTGTGCCCTTCTACGGCGCTGCTGCGCCGGTGGCGGACGTGCCCAGTATCAAGGCTGCCATTCTGATTCAGCATGGCGCGCTGGACACGCGCCTGGTGGACTGGTTCAACCGCCATACCCGGGTGTAATTACAGTTCCCAAAGCCTGGACAGGGGTACGGCCATGATGTTCGCGCCCTTGTGCAGGTGAAAGCTGACAACGCCGTCGTACAGCACTATGCCCCCCTGAAAGTCCTGGCCTGCAGCATTCGCCAGTTTCAGCAAGCCCCTGGCGTCAGCTTCGCTGACGCTGGCGGCGGCTTTTACTTCGATGCCCCAGACTTTGTCGCGATTCTCAATGACGATATCCACTTCAACCCCATCCTTGTCGCGGTAGTGGTAGAAGCGTGGAGAGCGCTGCAGACAATCCCCCATGGCAACGAGTTGTTGCAGCACGAAGCTCTCCAGCAGCTGGCCGAAGCGGGGGCGTTGCGCATTCCAGTCGCCTGCGTTCAGCTCCCCCAGCGTGGCGGCCAGGCCGCTGTCCACGAAATGCAGTTTCGGGCTCTTGACCAGACGCTTGCTGCGGTTGTTGTGCCATGCGGGCAACTGGCGAATCAGGAACAGGCGCTCCAGCAGCGCCAGATAGCGTTCGATGCTGGCCCTGGAGTGTCCCAGCGCAGTGGCGAAGGCACTGTGATTGAGCAGCTGCGCGTTACGCTCGGCCAGAAAGATGAGCAGGCGATGCAGATTGCTGGCGTCCCTGACATCGCCGATGTCCCGGATGTCACGTTCCACAACTGTGTGAAGATAATTGACTTTCCAGCGCTCGGCGCGCTCCTGCTCGCGCAGGTTGGGTTCCGGGTAGCCGCCGGCCACCAGGCGTTTAGGCAAAGCCGAGCCTGCTGGCAGTGCGCTGTGCGCGGCTTCCGGGAGTAGTGCGCCCGCCAGGAAATCGGCCAGAAATTGCCCTGGGCGGTGACCGAGCTCTGCAGCTGTAAAGGGGTGCAGGTACAGGCACTCCATTCTGCCCGCCAGGGAGTCTGCCAGCCGGGGCAGCTGCAGCAGATTCGCGGAGCCCGTCAGCAGAAAGCGCCCGGGCTTGCGGTTGGCATCCACGCTGCGCTTGATCGCCAGCGCCAGCTCCGGGGCCCGCTGTACCTCATCGATGGCGACGTGTTCCGGCAGATTGTCGATGAAGCCTTGCGGGTCGCGCCGTGCCAGGTCGAAGTAAACCTGCTCGTCCAGACTGATATAGGCACGTTGCGGATCGCAGTGGCGTGCAAGGGTGGATTTGCCGCATTGGCGCGGCCCCAGCAGACAGACCACGGGGGTGTCTGCGACGGCAGCTACCAAGGCAGGAGCCAGGTGGCGAGGCAAGTAAGCCTGTTGCAGGGGGTGAATGGCCATGATGAGCCTGATTGTTCTTCTGAATTTCGGCCAATTGCAACATAATGGCTCGGCCAATTGCAACTTTTAGGATCGGCCAATTGCTACATAATGGCTCGGCTGATTGCAACGTCGCTGTTGGAGGCAGTCTTTGCGGATGCTCGGCCCAAGCGCAGTTGTTCTGGCAGTGGATTCTGCAGGGCTTGCTGTGGCAGATTGTCCGTGACCGCTTTCATCCACCTGATGCACAGGTTCAGCCATGATCACATCCACACGACTCACGCCCTTTCACCTCGCCATTCAGGTGCGTGACCTCGCGGAAGCCCGCGACTTCTATGGCACGAAAATGGGGCTGCCGGAAGGGCGCAGTTCGGAACAGTGGATCGACTTCGACCTGCTTGGCCATCAGCTGGTAGTGCACATGAACCCGACGCTCGGGCCAGACGGCAAGGTCAACCAGATTGGCAATCACGTGGATGGTCACGGCGTGCCGGTGCCGCATTTCGGGGTGGTGCTGGAGATGGAACAGTGGGAGGCCCTGGCCGCGCTGGTGAAGACGTTCGTGCCGCAGTTTCTGATCGAGCCTTATATCCGTTTCAAGGGGCAGCCGGGGGAGCAGGCGACGATGTTCTTTCTGGACCCGTCGGGGAATGCGCTGGAGTTCAAGGCGTTTCGCGATATCGAGAAGAGTCTGTTCGCGAAATGATCTGTAGGAGCGGGCTTGCCCGCGAACTTCTGTTCTTCAATGTTTCCACTGATCCCGGCCCCGGCGGGCGGCGGCGCCGTTCTGCGGCTGAGCCGCACGCATCCTGCGTGCCCTCGCATCGCAAAGAGCCACGGTCTCTTTGCTCACTCGGTGCGGCTCTCTTATGCCGCTGAACGGCGCCGCCGCCCGCCGGGGCCTGCATGTGTGCCGGCCGTCGGAACAGGCGTTCGCGGGCCAGCCCGCTCCCACCGATCACTTCGCACATTTTGTGGAGGCGGAGGTCGGCGCGGCGGGCGGCGGGGGCGTTGCTGCAAGGAAGTGGTGGAAGGCATCGGAGCGACACCGGTTTTTCACAGGCAGAGTGCTTTTTGCACGGCTCATCGCCAGCGCTGTTTTTCCCTCCACAGGGCCTTGCCCGCGAACACGACGCCTTTCGGCTGGCACAGGAAGAGGCTCCGTCGGGCGGTCGCGCCGTTCAGCGGCATAAGAGACCCGCACCGAGCGCAGAAAAAAGACCATAGGCTTTTTTCGGAGAGAGGGGTGAGGCCAGCGTTTACCAAGCGCGGCTTGGTGCGCAGCCGAACGACGCCCATCTGTGATGGGCGGCTGGGATCCCGGACCGATGCGGGTCAGCCGCAGAACGGCGCGACCGCCCGGCGGGGCCGGGATCGGAGCAAACACTGAAGAACAGAAGTTCGCGGGCAGGGCCCGCTCCCACAAGCAGAGCCAGCTCCCACAGGCTGGGTCCGCTCCCACAGGCAGGGCCCGCTCCCACAGCCTCAGTAGACCTCGAACAGCCCCGCCGCGCCCATGCCTCCGCCGATGCACATCGTGCACACCACGTATTTTGCGCCGCGGCGTCTGCCCTCGATGAGCGCGTGGCCCACCATGCGCGCGCCGCTCATGCCGTAGGGATGGCCGATGGAGATCGCGCCACCGTTCACGTTCAGCAGCTCGTCGGGGATGCCCAGACGGTCGCGGCAGTAGAGCACCTGCACCGCAAAGGCTTCGTTCAGCTCCCACAGGCCGATGTCTTCCATGCGCAGGTCGAAGCGCTTCAGCAGTTTGGGGATGGCGAATACCGGGCCGATGCCCATCTCGTCCGGGTCGCAGCCCGCCACGGCCATGCCGCGATAGGCCCCCAGCGGCTTGATGCCGCGTTGTTCCGCCAGCTTGCTGCTCATCAGCACGCAGGCCGAGGCGCCGTCGGACAACTGACTGGCATTGCCCGCCGTGATGCAGCCGCCTTCGATGACCGGCTTCAGCGCCTGCAGCCCTTCCAGACTGGTGTCAGCCCTATTGCCTTCGTCGCGGGTCAGCAAGGTGCTCTCGAAGCTGATCTCTTTGGTGTCCTTGTTCATCACGCCCTTGCTGGAAGCCAGCGGCACGATCTCGTCGTCAAATTTGCCGGCGGCCTGGGCGGCGGCGGTGCGCTGCTGGCTCTGCAGGCTGTAGGCGTCCTGCGCGGCGCGGGAGATGCCGTAGCGCTGCGCCACGATCTCGGCCGTCTGCAGCATGGGCATGTAAGCGTTGGGCGACAGGGCCAGCACGTTGGCGTCGGTGGTGCGGTATTTGTTGGCGTGCTCGGTTTGCACCAGGGAGATGGACTCCAGCCCGCCGCCGATGACGATGGGCATGTTGTCCACCAGGATCTGCTTGGCGGCCGTGGCGATGGCCATCATGCCCGAGGCGCACTGACGGTCCATGCTCATGCCGGACACGCTGTTGGGCAGGCCGGAGGCCACGGCTGCCAGGCGCCCGATGTTGTAGCCGCTGCTGCCCTGCTGCATGGCGCAGCCCATGATCACGTCGTCCACTTCCTCGGCACTGATGCCGGATTTGTGCAGGGCGCTGCGGATGGCGTGGCCGCCCAGGGTGGGTGCATCGGTGTTGTTGAACGCCCCCCGGTAGGCCTTGCCGATGGGCGTGCGGGCGGTGGCTACGATGACGGCTTCTTTCATGGGCTTTCCCTTCCGGGCTGCCACGGCAGCAGCCAGTTGTGTGAGGTTCGTTGCAGAATTGTCAGAGCGTGTAACTGGCACTCGCGCCTGGCCCAAGCGGCAGGCCCATTACCATCCATACAATCACCAACAGGGTGCCCACTGCCAGCAGCCACAGCGAATACGGAATCATGGTGGCGGCCAGGCTGCCGATGCCGAAGTCCTTCTGCCAGCGCTGGCAGAAGGTCAGGATCAGCGGGAAATAGGGCATCAGCGGCGTAATGATGTTGGTGGCGCCATCGCCCGCGCGGTAGGCAGCGGTGGTCATCTCCGGGCTCACGCCCAGCAGCATCAGCATGGGCACCAGCACCGGGGCGAGCAGGGCCCACTTGGCGCTGGCCGAGCCGATGAACAGGTTGATCAGCGTGGTCATGAGCACTACCAGCACCAGCAGTACGGACAAGGGCAGCTCGGTGCCGCTGAGCATGCCTGCGCCTTTCACGGCGACGATCAGGCCCAGATTCGACCAGTTGAACATGGCCACGAAGTGCGCAGCCGCGAAGGCCAGCACCAGGTAATAGGAAAGGTCGGCCATGGATTCGGACATCATGCGCACGATGTCGCGGTGCGTCTTGACGCTGCCGGTGGCCGAGCCATAGGCCCAGCCCGCCGCCAGAAAGAGGATGAAGAACGCGGCCACCAGCGACTGGTAGAAGGGCTGCATACGTCCGGCGCCACCGTCTTCGTTGATAAGGGGCGTGCCCGGGATGATGCAAAGCAGAAACCACACCAGGGCGACAGCCAAGCTCGCCCAGCCGGCGCGGGCAAGGCCGCGGCGTTCATCGCTCGAGGCGGCTTCGGTGGTCTTCACCACGCCTGCCGTAGTGCTGGTGGGCTGGCTCGTCAGGGGCGCCAGGCGCGGCTCGATTACCTTGTCGGTCAGATACCAGATCACTGGCAGGAAAAACACCAGCATGGCGGCAATGAAATACCAGTTGCCGGCGATGTTGGCTGTCCAGCCCGGGTCGATGGTCTGCGCTGCTGCCTGAGTGATGCCGAACAGCAGGGCATCCAGTTGCCCCGGCACCAGGTTGGCCGAGAAGCCTCCAGAGGCGCCTGCGAACGCGGCAGCGATACCGGCAATGGGGTGGCGACCGGCGGCTGCGAACAGCACCCCGGCCAGAGGGATCAGTACCACGTAGGCCGCATCGGCGGCCAGATTGCCCATCAACGCCACAAAGGCCACCACGGGTGTCAGCCAGGCGGCGGGTGCCAGTTTCACAGCGGCGCTCATGGCGGTGCCGAAAAGGCCGGTGCGTTCAGCCACCCCGGCTCCCAGCATCACCAGCAGCACGAAGCCCAGTGGATAGAAGCCGGCGAAGGTGGCGGGCATGTCCACGAGCAGCCGGCGGATATTGTCGGAAGAAAGCAGGCTGGCGACCTGTATGACGACAGGATTGCCGTTGGCGTCCACCTGGGAGGGATGCAGCGCCGACACTCCCAGCAGCGACATCAGCACGCTCACTACGATCAAAAACAGAATCAGGCTGAAGAAGATGAATACCGGGTCAGGCAGCTTGTTGCCCGTGCGCTCGATCCAGCCCAGCATGCCCGTGGTTTTTGCGTTTGCAGAAGTTGTCATGGCCTTGTTCTTCTTGTGGGTTCAGGTGGGCTGGAGTGTTGCACGGAAGGCAGGAGTGGACAAGCCGCGACGGT
>CAMCRC010000104.1 GCA_945877175.1 Klebsiella pneumoniae
CATGCCAGGAGAATTCCGGTGGAGGTGGATCGAAATGGCCTGCGAGTGTGCCTGAGCCGGGCCACAAAACCAAGCTTTTCAGCAGCTTCGGCGCATTGCAACGCGCTTGTCACAGTAGTCTGGAGGGCAGGAAATACGCCGCCCCCAGCCCATTGCGCACGCTGACTTTGCTGTTATAATGCACGCCCTTCTACGCTGCCGGAGTGGCGAAATTGGTAGACGCGCCGGACTCAAAATCCGGTGTTAGAGATAACGTGTCGGTTCAAGTCCGACCTCCGGTACCATATTCCCCAGTACTTTTTCCCGCCAACAGACAAGGCACCCCATTGTGGAGAGCGCCCTGTTACCAAACATCACCGAGGTAGTAATTGCCGTTCATGCCCACGTCGGCATCGGCCAGTTTGAGGCATGCTGACCTCCCGATCGGATTCGATTGAAGCTCAGGCAAGGGCTGCACATGCGACGCATGCACTGCAACCGGTTGACCTGATGCTCCAACGCAGAACAATAGCGACTTCCACTACCCATGACTGTTGGGTGGCGAACACTCTGCGCTAACCATTCAAGTGCACAATGCCCGGTACTGCACCATGGCGAAGCCACCAGCCCCGCACCAAAGCAGCCACCACGGCACATATCGAGCACCAACACAGTGCTCCGGCAGCATGTAGCACACATTGCTGCTTTCTACTGGAACACTCTTCCCGAAACCGTGCACGCAAATGTGACAATTTCGCACTCTGCAATTTATCTCCTCATCACAAAATTACTCTGGCACAGATCCTGCAAAAACCGGGTAACACTGCAATAAATTCCAGTGTCCGGGCGATTGCTCTTTCATACCCCACATATGTCACAGACCGGAGTCATTGAATGAATACACCTAAACATTTCAAACGTACGGAGCTCTTCCTCGCGACTTGCCTGATTGCAGGAAGCTTCGCTCCCGTGGCCATAGCACAGTCGGCCGCACCCGCTGCAGAAGTCAGCGAAATCCTGATCACCGGTTCACGCCGCTCCGGCATGGCAGTCTCTGACAGCCCCGCGCCCGTACAGATGATCAACGCCGAGATGCTCAAGGAAAGCGGCTCCCCCGATCTGATGAACGCAATCGCCACACAGGTGCCGTCCTACAACGTCAGACAGACTGGTACCGACATGGCCAGTCAGACACTGACCGCCAGCATGCGTGCGCTGTCAGCCAACCACGCGCTGGTACTGGTGAATGGCAAGCGTCGTCACATTACCTCCAACGTCGGCGCCAGCACCGGCAATGCAGCGGCAGACCTTTCCTTTATTCCTTCTTCTGCCATCGAGCGGCTTGAAGTGCTGACAGACGGCGCAGCGGCCATTTACGGCTCGGATGCCATCGCGGGCGTGGTCAACATCATTCTGAAAGATGACTACGAAGGCGGCACGATCAACACCAACGTCTCCGAATACACGGACGGCGGCGGCTACACCACCAATATTCAAGGCGACGTTGGCTTCTGGACAGACACTGCGTTCCTGAACCTGAGCGTCGAGACAGAGGAACGCGACACCGTCAGCCGCTCCATCACCTACGGCCCGGCAGTGTGCGTGGCGAACCCCACCGAGTGTCTGAACCGTCTGAACAACGGCACGCCCAGCGGCTACACGGTCAGCTCCGCCTTCCGAACCTACATCGAGCGCGACAGCAAGATGGCCACTGCCCCTGGCTATCCCACCCTCAACAACCAGGGCGATCCACCCGACGTATCGCGCGCATCCGTCTTCTTCAATGCCGGCTATGAATTCAGCGAGGACATGAATTTCTACAGCTTCGGCAGCATCGGCCGCAAGGAGGCCTCATCAGTCCAGACCTACCGACGTCCTTCCCAGGACGGTGGCGTCGATGCCAACCGCGACGGCGATCGCAACGACACCACTGCCGCAGGTGTGCGTGAAGTCTTGATCAACAAGTACGAATTCGGCTTCGTCCCCAAACTCGCATCCGATGAAGAAGACTTCTCATTGACTGCCGGCGTCAACGGCATGACCAATGACTGGATGTGGGACGTCTCCTCGACCTACGGCGACAACGAAATCGAAATGATCAACACCAACTCCATGAACTTCTCGCTCTGGAATACCACTGGCGCGTCGCCGGACCGCTTCTACATCGGAAGCTTCGACGCATCGCAGTGGACTACCAGTCTGGATGTGAGCAAGGAGTTCGAAATAGGCATGGCGGCCCCGATGACTTTCGCTACCGGTCTGGAATATCGCAAGGACACCTACGGGATCGGTGCCGGCGACCCCGCGTCCTACTTCGGTTCAGGTGCGGCCGCCTTCCCTGGCTACAACGCGGCGGTGAATACCGGCGACTATGATCGCAACAGCTACGCAACCTTCCTGAACTTCGTGTTCGTCCCCACCAATGACTGGCTGGTGGACGTCGCCGTACGCTACGAGGATTACAGCGACTTTGGCAATGAGACAGTGGGCAAGATTACTACGCGCTACGATTTCGCGGACGGCTACGCCATCCGCGCTACCGCCAGCACCGGCTTCCGCGCACCGACTCTGGGCGAGGGCTTCTACTCGGCAGTGAACGTAGGCCCCACCGCCGCCACGCCGCAATTGCAGCCCAACAGCACTGCAGCCGCCGCACTGGGCTTTGGAGCAGGCCTGCAGCCAGAGACGTCTGAGAACATCAGCATCGGCCTCGTGCTGGAGCCGATCGACGGCCTGACCACCACGATCGACGCCTACGAGATCACCATCTCCGACCGCATACAGCGAGGCTCGTTCGCTTACTCCGTGGCGCAGGCCAACAACACCATCACTGGCCGCACCACCGGCAGATTCAACAATATTCTGCCAGACCCTGCAGATACCAATGGTGACGGCCGTCCGGATGACACGTACAACGAAGCACTCGGCCGCGCGCTGGTGGGCTTCGGCTACATCAGCGACTGGAGAAACCCTGTCGCTCCCGGTGGCTCGCTGGATCCAAGCGCGCGTGCTGGCATCAGCGTCGCGATCTTCAACAACTCACTGGAAACCAAGACCACCGGGGTGGACTGGGTCAACACGTACAACTCCCGCTTCGGCTGGGGCAGCATTGCCTGGACGATGGCCGCCAACTACAACAAGACGGAAGTCCTGAGTGCCAAGGCAGCACCCGCCAGTCTGGGTGGCGCCAGCATGTACAGCCCACTGACACTGTCCAACATTGAGACCGACAGCCCCTTGTTCCGTGTCAATCTGGGCGCGCGCATTCAGTGGGGCGATTTCTCTCTGAGCCTGCGTCAGTCGATCTACGGTCCGCAATACACCCTGACCAGCACATCGGGCTTGCCTGCAGCAGTTGTGGCTCAGTTGGATACCGAGAATATTCGAGGGACCACTCAGCTGCACTACAAGAACGAGATCGACTTGATGCAGCAGACCAACATCGAGCTGACCTGGACGCCCACCGATGCGCTGCGTATCGGTGCAGGCCTGGACAACGTGTTCAACGAGTATCCCAGCAAGGTTCCACAGGCTGTCTGGGATTACAACGAAGAGCGTTATGCGAACAACAGCCGCCAGTACCTGAATGGCAGCCCTGTGGGATATTTCGGTGCCCGCTGGTTCGGCAAAGTGTCCTACACATTCTGAGTTGAGGAGTCCAAAATGAACCCAGTCATCAATCGCCGAAATCTGCTGTGGGGAGGCGCCTCTGTTGCAGGCGCCGCCCTGGTGCAGAGCGTGACCGGCTCGTCAGTGCGTTTCATGAATTCGGCTGTCGCGCAGATTGCGGCACCGACAGCGCCGATCCGCATGTCGTCCAACGAGAACCCCTATGGCCCGTCCAGACTGGCCATCGAGGCGATGCAGGCGGCCTTCAGCCAGAGCAATCTGTATGGCGGCATCGGCAACCAGATCGTGGCTCTGCAGGCACAGATCGAGAACGTGATACCCGAGAGCATCACCATCAGCGCAGGCTCTGGTGAACTGCTGCAGGCTGCGGGCGTTCTGGCCAGCCTGGACAAGGGTTCCATTGTGGCGCCCTACCCCACCTTCGGTCAGCTGCTGCGTGCGGCAGAAGACATGGGCTCGGAGATCATCAACGTACCGGTGGACGAGTCGATGCACATCGACCTGAACGCCATGTACGCGGCGATCCGCCCCGACACGAAGATGGTGTACCTGTGCAACCCGAACAATCCGATTCCTTCGATCATCGAGAAGAAAGCGCTGGAGGATTTCGTGCGCACGGTGGCGAAGGATCGTCTGGTGTTCATCGACGAGGCCTACTACGAGTACGTGGACAACCCCGAGTTCAGCAGCATGATGCCGCTGATCACCGAGGGCGTGAACAACGTGATCGTGGCGCGCACCGCGTCGAAGATTCACGGCTTTGCAGGTCTGCGTGTGGGTTTCGGTTTCGCGCATCCTGAACTGATCGAACGCATCAATATGGTGAAGACAGGCAGCATCAGCATTCTGGCGCAGCATGCTGCACTGGTGGCCTACGGTGACAAGGAGTTCCAGGATCACGCCCGTGCCCGCAACAAGGAAGGGCTGGCCATTGTGGAGGGCATGTTCGACGAGCTGGGGTTGCGTTACGTGAAGTCGAATGCCAACTTCGTGTTCTTCGAAACCGGCATCGACAACGAGGCGTTCCGTGCGTCCATGCGTGAGGCCAACATCATGGTGGGACGACTATTCCAGCCCTACCCTACGTGGGCCCGCGTGAGCATCGCCAAGCCTGAGGAAATGCAGTACTTCGTGCAGACCTACAAGTCGCTTTACACCTGAAGTGAATGAAGACAAAGGGCGGCAGGAGGTCTGAAAGGACTTGCTGCCGCCCTTTGGCATTTCTGACACTGCAGTAAATTCCAGATAGGCATTTGCCGCCTTCTTGCGTTACCTTGTCGCCATCTTTCCAACCCACAGGTATGCATCATGACAACAAGAACCAGCACCCTGACCTTGACCCTGTTCCTCCTCGGTGCCACCACCGCCCTGCCCGCACTTTCGCAAACGAAGATCCCCTACGGCCCGGACCCCATGCAGTACGGCGAGCTCACGCTGCCCGAAGGCGACGGCCCCTTTCCCGTGGTCACCTTTCTCCACGCTGGCTGCTGGATGTCTACCGAGGGCATGATCAACAGTTACCGCGCCATGGCCATGGCAGTCGCCGCTCAGGGCATCGCCGCGTGGAACGTGCAGTATCGCGGCGCTACCAGCGAAGGCGGCGGCTGGCCAGGCACCTGGCATGACATCGCCAATGGCTTCGATGCGCTGGTGGACCTGGCAGAGGACTACCCGCTGGATCTGGAGCAGGCCATCGTGGTGGGCCATTCTTCCGGTGGCCATTTCGGCGCCTGGCTGGCCACCCGGTCGCAGTTGCCCAAAGACAGCGAAATCTATGTGGAGCCGGCACTGAACCCGGTGGCATTGGTCATGGCCGATGCCTACATCAACCCGGCGGTGATCGACTCCATCGGCACCAGCGGCGAGATCTACTGCGGCGAGCCGCTGCTGGAAAAACTGACCGGCGCGCCTGTGGACGAAAAGGGCGCAAACTTCAAGGCGATCTCGCCGCTGGAGTGGCTGCCCTGGGGCATCCCGCAGGAATACATTGTGAGTACCTATCGCTACCCCCTGTCCGTGCCGCGCGAACTCGCCCAGGGCAAGACGGCGCTGCAGACACTGCCGGACTACCCGGCCCTGGCGATCATTGCAGGTGACGAAGTGAACGTGCGGATCATCGCCAATGAAGACCACGGCGCCTTCGTACGTGAGGGATCACGCGGGTATCAGGCGACGATTTCCGCCGTGCTGCGCCTGCTGGGCAAGGCCGGGGAGTGATTTGTGGCTGGCGGCGGCGCGCGGAATCGCCAATAATTCCCGTGCTGCCCTTGTTGTCCCGGAGGTAATCCATGAAACGCCAGCCAGCTACCCTGCTGATTCGCAATACCCTGCTCTGCCTGAGCCTTGCCTTGCCCGCCGTCGCGTCCGCCCAGATGCCATTGAGTGACTGCGCAGGCATTCCGGGACTCGCCGCCAATATCCTGCTGGATCGCCACAGAAACGCCGACATCATGTTGATGATCAACAAGATGAACGCTGAGCTGAGCGACCAGGGCGACCTGCTGACCTGGGCCAATGCGATGATCGACATGGCCTGGGCACAGCCGATTGCTGCAGGGCCCGAGGCCCAGGCGCAGAAGATCGCCGAATTCCAGGCACTCTGGCTGCAGCGCTGCGAGGCGCGCCGGCCCGGTGCAACCCCCTTGTAACGAGTGCTGACTGTGGGAGCGGGCTTGCCCGCGAAGAGTTCGCGGG
>CAMCRC010000105.1 GCA_945877175.1 Klebsiella pneumoniae
GCATCGGTGCGAGGACCTCTGTGCGAGAAGTGCCCAGAACATTGTCAATGAAATAGATCACGCCGGCCTCGGTTGCACCGGGTGTCTCATCCGTCGGAATGATACGTGCTGCGATCGCGGCAAACTCCCGGGCCTCTTCGCTGCCGAGAATCTTGAAAGCGCTGTTCTCCAGCATGGCTTCGCTCGCAGCAGCGCTGCTGCTCATGATGGCTGGCAGAGAGAGCACGATCAGGGAGTTGCGCGCGGCGATACCGGTCTGTCGCAGGAATGCACGTCGGGATAGCTGTATATCGTTCAAGGTGAGACTCCTGAGCTGATGGGAGGTCGCGAAAAGTGCAATAAATATTGTGGATCTGGCCCGAGTCTATTGAAGGAAAAATGTGCTTTAAAACGAAAAACAGAAGGTTCTTCGTTTATTTTTTTAAAAGAATGAAGGGTTCAGAAATATGCTTTTTGGTGGTGCGACGTGCCTCATTTAAGGGCTGAATTGTGCACCACAAGACTGCAGCAGTGCGCCAAAATTGCGCGCAAGAGGAGTGGGGTTGGTGAGAAAATGCAAGGAGTAGGTCGGGGGGCTTCCGAGATTGTCGGCGTCTGTGCCGGCAATCCCGGATCAATGGATCTTACAGAGATGATATAAACGCTGCGAGGTTGCTGATGTCACTGTCAGCCAGCGGTGTTGCGACGCCCCACATCAACGCGCTCTGTTCGCCGCGTGTCTCGCGGTTCTTGTAAGCGGTCAGTGCAGTAGTGACAAATGCCACATCGCGTCCCTGCAGCAGTGGGCCGACACCACCTTCACCCGCAGTGCCATGGCAGGACTGACAAGCTGCATAGGCTGCTTTACCCAGTTCTACCGGATTCATTGCCGCCGCAGCTTCTGCTTGCGCGCGGGCCTGTTCTACGATTGTGCCATTGCTGGCCAGGTAGTCCTGGTAGCACTCACCAATGCAGAGATTCGTATCGGGACGATCGCGAATTTCAAGACTGGAGCTTGCGATTGCGGTAACGATGATGCCGGACGCCAGAAAGATGGCGGGATAAAGCAATTTGTTCATACTGACTCCTTGAATAATAGACGGTGTGTCTACGTAGGAGCGAGTTTAACAGATTGCACCCGCGTGCGAATCCGTACTCGGGCAGGAATCCTCAGAGTGCATGTGCCTTGTAGCGTTGAATGTGGGGTGCAAGGATCTCCAGCGCGCTCTGCTGACAAGGAGGCAGGTCTGCATCGCTGACCTGCAATGGCACGATGCGGTCACCCCATTGCACCAGACCAGCGCCCCATGTGAGCCCGGCACCGAAGCTGGCCATCAGCACGTAATCTCCGGGCCTGATTCGGTTTTCTTCCAGTGCCTCGGTAAGAGCAACGGGGATGGTGCCGGCTGACGTATTGCCGTACTTGTGCACATTCACCATGATCTTTTCTTCCGGGATATCCAGACGCTTGGCCAGTGCATCCAGAATGCGTCGATTGGCCTGATGCGGCACCATGATATGAATGTCATCCATCTGCAACCCAGTCTGCCTGAGCACATCCTCACAAGCGAAGGCCATACCCTTGATGGCACGCTTGAAGACCTCCTGTCCCTCGAAGTTCCAGCCCAGGTAGAGAAAGTCATCGGAAAGCCTGCTGTAAGCACTGCCGAAGTTGGTAATCTGAATGGCGGAGGATGTGTCCATGTCGCAGCCGATACGGGCTGCCAGCAGTCCTGTGCGCTCAGCGCTGGCTTCCAGAACTACTGCGCCGCAGGCATCGCCAAAAAGCACAGCCACATCCCGGCGTGCCCAGTTCATATAGTGGCTTATGAATTCTCCGCCAATGACCAGCACCTTGCGGTGTGCTCCCGTCTTGATGAGATTCGTTCCGATGTGCAGCCCGTAAAGAAACCCGGTACATGCTGAGTTGATGTCGATGGACGCGGCATTGCGTGCCCCAATGGCGTTCTGCACGAGGGATGCCGTGTTTGGGCAGAGTGAGTCCATGGTGAGGCTGCCCAGCAGGATCAAATCCAGTTCCTCGGGTGCCACGTTGGCTGCTGCCAGTGCACGCCTGGCAGCGACGATTGCCATGTCGGAGAAATTGCAGTGGCAGATGCGACGCTCGCGGATGCCCGTACGCGAAGTAATCCATTCGTCGGAAGTATCCATGAAAGTGGCCAGGTCGGCATTGCTGAGCACTGCCGGGGGTAGACACTTCCCCCAGCCGGTAATCTTTGCGTAATACATCCGGGCACCTCTGGATACATGTTTTCTGGCTCGCCGGGAGAATACTGCATCCGCCATGCAGCTGGGTAGTGAGCAATCCAGAGCATAGGGGTCATGGCTTTGTCATCAAACAGGATTATGGTGACCGGGCTTCCAATTCCTCTTCCATCAGCAAGGAGTTCGCCATGCCTCTGCATGCCCCCGCTCTGAATCGACGACGTTTTCTGGCCGGAGCCAGCCTTACCCTCGGCGCTCTCGCGTTGCGTGGCTACCCGGTACTGGCAGCGGCCAGCGCACATTTTACCCACGGTGTCGCCAGTGGTGACCCCCTCGCGGATCGCGTCATCCTGTGGACGCGGGTTCTGCCCGGGGATGGCCTGTCCACGACGCTGGAAGTAAAGTGGGAAGTCGCTCTGGATGAAGGTTTTGCTCAGCCAGCGGCAGAAGGCGTGACCAGTACTTCATCCGCGCGGGACTACACGGTGAAGGTGGATGCCGAAGGGCTGCAGCCTGGTCAGCAGTACTTCTATCGCTTTACATCCCAGGGTGTGGAAAGCCCAGTGGGACGAACCCGCACGCTGGCCGCCTCTGGTGCGCAGAAGCTGCGCTTTGCGGTGGTTTCCTGCTCCAACTATCCGCAGGGCTACTTCAACGTGTATCGCGAAGTGGCGTCCCGAGACTTCGACGCCGTCTTGCACCTCGGCGACTATATCTATGAATACGCCGCAGGGGGCTATTCCAATCCGGTGATGCTGGAGAAAGGACGCACTGTGAGCCCCGAGCACGAGATAGTGAGCCTGGAGGACTACCGCATGCGCTATGGTCTTTACCGTTCGGATGCGGATCTTCAGGCTGTGCATCAGTCACACCCCTTCATCTGTGTGTGGGACGACCACGAGATCACCAACAATACGTGGAAAGAAGGTGCCGAAAATCACAATCCCGGCGAGGGCGAATTCGGCGCAAGGCGCGTTGCTGCTATTCAGGCGTTCTACGAGTGGCTGCCGATCCGTGAACAAGGCAGTATCGAACAGGGCATCATCTATCGGTCGTTCGACTTTGGCGATCTTGCCTCGCTGATCATGCTCGACACCCGCCTTGTGGGCCGCGACGAGCAGCTTTCCCACAATATGAACATCGACACATTGCGCAGTTCACTGGCCTCCAGTGCCCGCACTATCATGGGCGGAGAACAGGAGCAGTGGCTCGAGCAGCAGTTGCAGCGTTCGGCTTCTGCAGGTATTCCCTGGCAGATCATTGGCCAGCAATTGTTGATGGGCAAACTTAACCCTCCGCAGTTTGCTGACGAAGAATTCGACATCACGCAACGCGACACCGTGCTTAACGGACGTTATGGCACCTTGCGCAACCGAGGCAGTCAGGGATTTCCACTGAATCTGGATGCCTGGGATGGCTATCCCGCCAATCGCACGCGTGCACTCGATGCTTTCGCCAGACATGCCAACAACGTGGTCGTGCTGGCAGGCGACACCCACAGCTCATGGGCCTTCAACCTGAAGAACGAGCGTTCTGAGCCCGTGGCAGTCGAAATCGGGACCCCCAGTGTGACCTCGCCGGGCTTTGAGAATTTTCTGCCACTCCCTGAAGAAAAGGTGGTGGCCGCTACCATGGAGACGAGTCCGGAACTGGTCTACATGAAACCCAACGGTCGTGGCTGGGTAGAGCTGGAGGTGGTACCTGGAAGTGTGAGTGCGGCATGGCACTTTGTCTCCAGTATCACTGAAGCGGAATACACGGTGGTCGACGGCGCGCGTCTCGAAGTCCGTGCAGGAGAACACGTCCTGCTGGGCTGATTCAGCGGCCCTGCACTGGCAATTGGTCCACAGCTTCCGCAGGACAGGCGATGACGTCGTCCTGACCTGCCGGCAGCAGGGCATTGAAGGGGATGATGCGATAGTCGCCACTGTGGCGACTTCGCGCATCCCGTCGACGATCCTTGGATCCATCCTGTTTGCGCTTGTCGAAGGTAAACAGGAGGTAGTCCGGGGGTAGATGACTCAGCAGTTCTTCCATGCTGGTGAAAGAGAGTTCCTTGCCATAGGTGACTTCACACACCAGCAGCGGGCGCGTCTTGAGCAAGGTTTCCCGCAGCCCCTGCAGCGCAAACTTCTCGAAGCCCTCCACGTCCATTTTCAAGATATCAATGCGGGCAATGTCTGCCAGCGGAAAGAAGTCATCGCCACGCACCAGTTCAAGTTCGCCGATGCTGACATTGCCCTTGCTGGTTGTACTGGCGTCGAAAGAGCCAATGCCCTCGTTCGATCCTGTCGGAGCGAAGAAAGGCAGCCGAGCATTTTCGTTGCTCAGGCCCAGAGGATGCACGGTGATGTTCGTCAGCTGATTGTGGCTTATCTGACTCAGCAGCCGCTGGCGTACTTTAGCGAAAGGCTCGAAGGCATGCACGTGTGAAACCAGCCTGGACATGAACAGGGAGTGCTGGCCGATATTGGCACCAATATCGACGAAAACAGTGTTTTCCTTCTGAAGACTCGCAAGTGCATCGCGCAGAAAGAACAGCAGCGGCTTTTCGAAGGCGCCGTAGAAATGAATGTTGAAGTCGATGTTGTTGTTCAGGTTGCCCTGATACTCAATACCAAAGAAGTCCTGCGTGAACGGGTGATCGGGTGCCACCCCGTGCTTTGCCAGTCGCTTGTAGACTACTCGGGCAAGTGCTGAGGGGAGGCTCTGGGTATTCCAGAGGAAACGGCAGAGTTGATCGGTCACACTCACAAAGGAATCCTGTCTGGGCCTGGTGGCAATGGGGGTTCAAACGGTTGTAAAACGGGCGTGAATTCTACCTTTGTGCTACGTGTTGTGTGAATCATATTCCAGTTTTCGCGCAAATCCCGCAGACAGGCTGGACGCGGCTGTCTTGGAGGGCATACTGGCGACATTGCTGTATCAGTCCCTCGCCAAGTCTTGACTGGCTCGCCTAGGGCGTTGCTACACCGGAGGAGCTTCTTGCTCCTCCGGATTTTTCAGCAACGCGATGGGCTTATCAGGCTGCATCGTGCTTCTTTGCAGGCTCCGAAGATCCCGCAGTATCTGCGTGCTGAGCTGAACCAGGTCCAGCAGACGTTTCCCTTCGCATTCACAGAATTGCAGAAAGGCGGGATTCTGCGCAAGGCGTTCTTCCTGCTCGATTTTCTTGAGCAAAAACTCGTAACTCTCCAGTCGGCTGGTATATGCGGCAATCAGATCAGACAGGGTCTTCCTTGCCTCCTTTGTCGCCTGGGCGGCCTTGCCGAAGTGTGCCGACGTCAATCTCCGGATAATGGCGGTCAACCTGGGCTATCAGGGAGCTCACCAGGCTGCGCATGCTGGCTGGTGACAGGGTGCGGGAGCGCACCAGCTGCACCAGGTTCTGCTGCATCTTCACGATTGCAGCTTTCGCGAAACGCGACGCAGGAGCGGGCCTGGAACTTGCCGCCGGTCCAGCGGGCAGCGCTTCCTGCGCAGAGACGGGTACCTGCAAGGGCGGCGATCCGCCCTGCAATCGCTTCTGCAGCAACTTGCGCCAGAACAGGCTGAACGAGCGTCGGGATGGCTGTTGCCGGTAGATCCCTTCAATGCTGTCTGCCAGGGCATGGAATCGATAGCTGGCCTGGCAGGACGGAAAGCCCACAGTGACGGGAATCTGACGTTGCACCGAAAGTCGCACGTACTCATCCCGGGGCACATAGCCAAGATAGCTGATTGGTGTCTGCAGATAGCGAATGGACGCGCCATTGAGGCGTTTGAAAATGTCCACACTGCCGGGATAACTGTCCACCATATTGGTGAGCACGTGAATGTGCGTCTGAC
>CAMCRC010000106.1 GCA_945877175.1 Klebsiella pneumoniae
GAAGCACCGCACCACGGCAGTGTGGCGGGCAAGAAAGTAATCAGAGCTGCTGTTCATGGTGTTCCGCATGGCTACTTGCCGTCAGTGGCAAGGATTGTCGGTGGCTGTGCGGAGGATAAGGGATTCCGGCCGATAGTCCAATTGCCATCAGCGCGCCACCTTGAGCTGGTTCAGCATCTGGTGAATGAACTCGATGCGCTTGTCGGCACCAGGGGCATTGTGCGTGAATTGCAACTGAGCAGGCCCGCTGAGCTTGTAGACCTTTGGCTGCATCTGCACAAGGCTTACGATGGAACGTGGATCCACCTGCGTATGCTGTGCGAAGTGCAGCTTGCCTGTGGCGGTGCTGGCCTCGATTTTCATGATGCCCATGCCCTGCGCGCGCAGCCGCAGTGACGTAATGCGGAACAACAGCTTTGTTTGATCTGGCAGAAGGCCGAAGCGATCGATCATCTCGACCTGCAGCTCACTCAGGGCTTCATCATCTTTGGCGCCGGCGATGCGTTTGTACATGATCAGGCGCGTGTGTACATCCGGCAGATAATCTTCGGTGATCAGGGCCGGTACCCGCAGATTGACCTCGCTGACACTCTGCAGGCTGCCCTCGATGTTCGGGCTGCGGCCCTCACGGATAGCCTTCACTGCCTCGTCCAGCATTTCGGTGTACAGCGTGAAGCCAATTTTCTGAATGTGTCCGGTCTGCTCTTCGCCGAGAAACTCTCCCGCACCGCGAATTTCCAGGTCGTGGCTTGCCAGCGTGAAGCCGGCGCCCAGGGTGCTGGCGGCGCTGATTGCTTCGATCCGTTTCAAGGCATCCGGCGTCATGTTGTTCTTGCTGGGCGTCAGCAGGTAGGCATAAGCCTGGTGGTGCGAGCGCCCGACACGGCCCCGCAACTGGTGCAGCTGAGCAAGCCCGAGTTTGTCAGCGCGATCAATGATGATGGTGTTCGCACTGGGAATGTCGATGCCGGTCTCAATGATGGTGGAGCACACCAGTATGTTGTAACGCTTGTGATAGAAGTCGGCCATGATCTGCTCCAGCTCGCGCTCCGGCAGCTGCCCATGAGCCACGCATACGCGTGCCTCCGGAATCAGCTCCTGCAGATGTTCGCCGGTCTTGTTGATTGTCTTCACTTCGTTGTGCAGATAGAACACCTGGCCACCCCGCAACAATTCGCGCAATACGGCCTCTTTGATCAGGGCATCCTGGCTCTCGCGAATGAAGGTCTTGACGGACAAGCGTTTGGCAGGCGGTGTGACGATCAGCGATAGATCACGGACGCCCGACATGGCCATGTTCAAGGTGCGCGGAATGGGTGTGGCGGTCAGCGTTAGAATGTCGACGTCGGCACGCAGCGCCTTGAGTTTTTCTTTCTGCTGCACGCCGAACCTGTGCTCCTCATCGATGATGAGCAAGCCGAGGTCCTTGTACTGGATGGCGTCCTGCAACAGCTTGTGAGTACCGACGATGATGTCGACCTTGCCGTTGCGGATTTTCTCAAGAGTCTCTTCCTGCTGTTTTGCTGACCGGAAACGGGATGTCAGGTCTACTGAGACGGGCCAGTCGGCAAACCGGTCCTTGAAACTCTCGTAATGTTGCTGCGCCAGCAAGGTGGTGGGCACCAGGATGGCCACCTGCTTGTGGTTCTGTACCGCGACAAACGCAGCGCGCATGGCGACTTCCGTCTTGCCGAAGCCAACGTCTCCGCATACCAGTCGATCCATGGCCCGTACGGAGGCCATGTCACGCAGCACGGCAGCTATGGCATCCTGCTGGTCCGGAGTGACTTCGAACGGAAAGCTGTTGGCGAAGTTGTCATAGTCAATGTCGTCAACACGGTACTGAAACCCTTTCCTTGCTTCACGTCTTGCGTAAATGTCCAGCAGCTCCACGGCGACATCGCGAATTTTTTCTGCCGCTTTTTGCCTGGCTTTCTGCCACTGGTCATTGCCCAGGGAATTCAAAGGCGCCAGGTCGGGCTCACTGCCGCCATAGCGGCTGATCAGGTGCAGAGAGTACACAGGCACGTAAAGCTTGGCATCCTTTGCATATTCCAGCGTCAGGAATTCGGTTTCCTGATTGTCGATGGTCAAGGTCTGCAGGCCACGGTAACGTCCCACACCGTGCTCAAGGTGCACAACAGCGGCGCCGATATGCAGCTCGTTGAGGTTGCGGATCAGGAATTCGGTATTGTCCTGCGCACGGCGACGCCGCCGGCGCTGGGCCACCCGCTGGCCGAACATCTGGGTTTCAGTAATCAGCAGGCACGGCGGATTCTGCAGCATGAGCCCCTGATCCAGCGGTGCAACGGTAATGCAGAAACGATTTTCGGTTGCAAGAAATCCGCGCCAGGATTCTACGGCAGCAGGGGAAATGCTGATGGTCTTGAGTAGCTCGAGCAGGCTCTCGCGGCGACCTGCTGATTCCGCACAAAAGAGGATCCGTGAACTCTGATGTTCCCTGACAACAATCTCCAGAGATTGCAGAGGTGTGTGGCCACCCAGGCCGATCTCAGGCGGGCGCGAGACATCGACGGTGACGGCCTTGCCTGCATCATCTTGCCCGCCCACTTCGACTGTTGGGAAATTTCGCAGCAGTGCGAAGGCTTCGTCCGGACTGAGAAACAATTCGCCAGGCTTGAGTATCGGCCGCTGCCGGTCGTGGCGGCGATCTTCATAGCGTGCCTTGATGTCATTCCAGAAACGTAGCCCTGAAGCTTGAAGGTCCCCGGTTCGAACAATGAGGGTGCCGGGAGGCAGGTAGTCAAGCAGTGTGTGCGACGATTCGAAGAACAGCGGGAGGTAGTATTCGATTCCGGCCGAGTGCAGGCCCTGGCTGATGTCCTGGTAAACGCTGCATTGCCGCAAGTCAGCATCGAAGCGATTGCGGAAGTTGTTTCGGAACAGGCTGATGCCTGCCTCATCCAGTGGGTATTCCTTACCTGGCAATAGATGGATGCTCTCGACTTTGTGCAGTGACCGCTGTGTCTCCGGATCGAAAATTCGCAGACTCTCGATTTCGTCATCAAACAGGTCGATCCGGTAGGGCTCTTCGCTGCCCATCGGATAGATGTCCATGATGGCGCCACGCACGGCAAATTCACCATGCTCGTGCACCGAATCCACGCATTGATAACCGGCACTCAGCAATTTGCGGCGCATGGCATCGGGCTGAAATTGCCCTCCGACTTTCAGCATCAGGCTGTTGCCTGTGACATATTCCAAAGGGCACAGGCGATGCATCAGGCTGGTCAACGGGACGACGAGAATGCCCCGCTTGAGCCCGGGAAGATTTGCAAGCGTGCTCAGTCGATCCGAGACGATATCCTGGTGGGCCGAGAAATTGTCATAGGGCAGCGTTTCCCAGTCCGGCAGGGCGTACATCGGAATGCTGCCGTCGTCGGGGCAGAAAAATCCCAGTTCACGACGAATGGCATCGGCCTCTTCGGTGTTGGCCGTAATGACGACCACTGGGCCGGAATGCTTGGTGCCCACGCCAGCCAGCGCCAGGCTCAGGCCACTTCCGGGCAATGCCGCCCAGCGTCGGTGGTCACCCGGAGTGATGGGAAGTGCGGGGTTCATGATACTGATGCTTTGCATGTGTCCTTTGTCCGGGCTTTCAAAGGGCGAGAATTCTGGCACAAACAGCGAGCCGCTGTCAGAAGAAAGTGGTCAGAGCGCAGGGCAGGGAGGCGGGGCAAGTACGGGGGAAGGCCGTTGCTCGTGGTTGCACAGGGTTGGCAATCCAAAGATAATACCGGCCTCCCACAATAACCTCTGATGCAAAGGTGCTGCCAGTGACACGACCCAGTTTGGATGACTATTTCGGTGATTGGAAACAACGAGAGGCACTTGCTCAGGAGATGATTCCAGTGGTTGGCCGGCTTTACAGTCAGCGCAATGTCGGAATCTTCATTTACGGACGCGCACTGCACAATCGTTCCGTGGCCAATATCATGAAGTCGCATCGGTTTGTGCGACAGGTCGGTCGCAACGAGATGTCGGAATTTGAAAGTCACCCCGTCTTGATGGCACTGGCGACTCTGGATCTCGCGCATTGCCATATCGATCTTGGCAAGCTGACAGTCCGGTTCATGGAGCAGCAGGAACAGCTTGGCGCAGCCGCATTGCCAGTGGAAGAATTTGTGGCTCGAGAGCTGGCCTATCTTGTTGGCGTCAAGACCAAGCCGATCGAAAAGTCACAGGATGTCGTTCTCTATGGTTTCGGCCGGATCGGGCGTCTTATCGCGCGTCTGCTGATCGAGCGCACCAGCACGGGGGAAGTCATGCGTCTGCGGGCCATCGTGGTGCGCCCTGGCAAGGAAGGTGACCTTGAGAAACGCGCAAGTCTGCTGATTTCCGACTCTGTTCATGGAGCCTTTCAGGGCACCGTGCGCGTCGATGAAGAAAATCAGTGTCTGATTGCCAATGGCAATGTCATCAAGGTGATCTATGCCAGCAGCCCGGGTGAGGTGGACTACACGAAGTACGGCATCAGCGACGCGCTGATCATCGACAATACGGGCACCTGGCGCGACGAGGCGGGGCTTTCACAGCACCTCAAGGCCAAGGGAGCCAGCAAAGTGGTTCTGACGGCGCCGGGCAAAGGCGGGCTGAAGAACATCGTGTATGGCATCAACCATGACCAGATCCAGCCTGAAGACAAGATCATCACTGCAGCATCGTGCACCACCAATGCCATTGCCCCTGTACTCAAGGTGCTCAATGACAAGTTCGGCATCGAGCATGGGCACGTCGAGACAGTGCATGCCTATACGAACGACCAGAATCTGATCGACAACTATCACGAAGGCAACCGGCGCGGCCGTAGTGCCGCACTCAATATGGTGCTCACGGAAACAGGAGCCGCCAAGGCTGTTGTCAAGGCGGTGCCAGAGCTTGAAGGCAAGCTGACCGGCAATGCTGTCCGGGTGCCGATTCCCAATGTCTCCATGGCTATTCTGAGCCTGCACCTGAATCAGGCTGCCAGCAAGACGGAGCTGAATGAGTTCCTTCGCGTGATCGCACTGCATTCGAAATTGCAGAACCAGATCAGTTACACCCAGGCACCCGATGCCGTCTCCAGTGACTTCGTCGGGTCTCGCGAAGCAGCGATTGTCGACTCGACAGCGACCATTGTGCAAGGCAACAACTGTGTCCTGTATCTGTGGTACGACAACGAATTCGGTTACTGCAATCAGGTAGTGCGAATGGTCTACAAGATGGCTGGAGTCCAGTACCGTCTCTACCCGGTGGAAGAATAAGCCTTGAAACGTGCCGGATTGCCCAAGAAAGCTGTGGCAATCCGGTATCTGCCTCACTATAATTGCCCCGCCCAAAGGACCGATAAACAAGAAAATTCCAAGCGCTTGCATGCGCTGGCAGAATTTTTGCAGAGTCTTCTGCCTTGTGAAGGTTTTCGGTCAGCCATCGCGCTTGAAGTCTACTCACGTGACTAGATCAACGGTTTTATGAACATCCAGTAATTACCAGGTTTGGCGAATGATCAAAATTACGCGCGGGTTGGATATACCACTTCTGGGATCACCGGATCAGCAGTTGACAGATGCGCGGAGGGTTCGCTCAGTTGCCCTGCTGGGTAGTGATTACGTTGGTATGAAGCCCACCATGTCCGTGCGCGAAGGTGAGCGCGTCAAGCTGGGTCAGCCTTTGTTCGAAGACAAGAAGACCCCTGGCGTGATC
>CAMCRC010000107.1 GCA_945877175.1 Klebsiella pneumoniae
CTCCAACTGCTGGATGCAGCCACCGTGGAAAGGCATGCAGGCAATTCAGAAGGCGTGGACAAAGTCAAAGCACTGCACAATCTGGGTCTGTTCTTTGCACAGTTTCCGATCAGCAACGACGTGCATGTGCCAGCGCTCTACGTGCATTACCGGGCCCTGCGTCCCGAACTCCAGCTGAGCGCAGATGCAGAGGTATTGACTCCGATTCTTTACACGCAGCGCATGGCTCGTCTGAAACTGCTACTCAACAAACTGACTCGCGAGACCACGGCAAATGTCTGTGTCCACGACTGGTCTCACTTCTTGATTTTTCGTCGCGCACTGAATACCGACGGCTGGCGGGCATTCATCGCCAATCCGGATGCCGCGATGCAGGGTGGCGTCATGCTCAAGGACGGGAACTCTACAACAGTCATGCGCTTGTGCATCGACGGGCGCGATGTGGTGGTGAAGCGCTACAACAGCAAGTCTCTGTGGCATCAAGTGAAACGCCTTTTTTCGTCGACACGCGCCTGGCGCAGCTGGCGCAATGCCCACATGCTGGAAATGCTCGGCATCGCCACACCTGCGCCCTTGCTGATGCTGGAACGACGTTCCGGGCCGGTACGCGGGATCTCATGGTTTGTCACCGACTATGTGGACGGCATCGAAGTGAAGAAGTTGCTGCAGGAGAAGTCCGTGGACAGCGCAGTGTGGCAACAGACAATGGCGCAGTTTCGCGAGCTGTTCATTGGCCTGGGCGAATACGCCATAGTGCATGGCGACACCAAGGCGACCAATTTTCTCAGTGCGGCTGGCAGACTGACGGTGCTTGACCTGGACGCCATGCGCCAGGAAACCGATTCGGGGCGTTACCGCCGTGCCCGCTCCCGCGATCTGAAACGCTTTGTCAGAAACTTTGACAAGAATCCTCAGCAGTGGAATGCAGTCAAGGCCATGATCGCCCAGCTGTGCAAGGACACCAATTTCGATATTTTCAAGAAAGACAAAGGGAAATGATGGCACACATTACACTCGGACTTTCCGGCGCACTCGGCCACGATTGCTCTGCGGCGCTGTTCATCGATGGCGAACTGGTGGCGGCCGTCGAAGAGGAACGTCTGGTCAGGCGCAAGCACGCCAAAGGTTTCATGCCACGGGAGTCGGCACGCTTCTGCATTCGTGCCGCAAGGATCAAACCTCGCGACATTGACACGGTCGCGGTGTCCTATGCGCCCATCTCGCTGTTCAGCCGCGCGCGCTGGCACTATGCCCGGCGCCACTGGTACGCGCCCGACCGCGCCCTCGATGCGTTGTTCAATGGCAATCGCCGTTACCGACGCTACGTGCAAGAGATTCGTGGGCTCATGGAAGACCTCAGGATTCCGTGGCACAAGGTGAAGTTCGTGCCGGTGCAGCATCAGCTGGCCCATGCCAGCAGCGCCTACCACATGAGCGGATTCGAAGACAAAACCGCCATCCTCACCATCGACATGAAGGGCGAATATGCCTCTATGTTTCTGGGCTACGGAGAGAAGGGGCGCATCACCCGTGTGAAGGAATTCTACGACCCGGATTCTCTGGCCGGCATGTATGGCGCCATCACCGACTACCTGGGCTTCGACATGCTCGACGGGGATGCCAAGGTGATGGGGATGGCCACCCATGGCGATCCGCAAAAGTACGATCTGAGTCCGCTGGTGCACTGCGACGGCAAGCGTTTCCAGCTCAATACGACACTGATCGGGACCGTGGGGCTGCGTCGCTTCAAATACAAGAACCGCGGGCACTTCTTCAGCAAGAAACTGATCGAGCTGCTGGGGCCGCGCCGCGCGGGTAACCTGATTCAGGACCCGTACGTGCACTATGCCGCGAGCATTCAGAAAATGTACGAAGACTTCACAGTGCAGCTGGTGACGCACTATCTGTCCGATATCATCAAGACCAATGGTCGCCTGGTGTTCGCGGGCACCGGTGCGCTCAACATCAAGCTCAACCAGCGTCTTGCCGAACTGCCATGGCTGAAGGAGCTGTATGTGCCCGTGTCGCCGGGTGATTCGGGTACGGCCATTGGTGCAGCGGCTTACGCATTGTCACAGCAGAAGGTGCCGGTAATCCCGCGACGCAATCCTTACCTTGGGCCGCGCTATACCACCGAGCGTTGCTTGAGTGCCTGCGAGCAGCACCGCGAGAAGCCGATCATCGAGATTCTGGAGAATCCCTCCAGACGCGCCGCCCAGCTGCTCGGAGAAGGCAAACTGGTTGGCTGGTTCCAGAACCGCATGGAGTTCGGGCCGCGGGCGCTGGGCAATCGCAGCATTCTGGCCAACCCTTTCTTCCCGGGTGCGGTGGAAGAGGTGAACAAGAAGATCAAATTCCGCGAGGGCTGGCGTTCGTTTTCGCCCAGTCTGCTGGACTCTCTGGCAAAGGATTTTCTGCAGACAAAGCATCCGGCCGACTACATGTCGATGAGTTTCGACGTGAATCAGGAGTGGCGGGAACGCGTGCCCGGACTGGTGTACGAAGATGGCACCTCACGGGCTCAGGTGGTCACCCGCGTCGGCAATCCGCGCTATCACCGGCTGTTGCGGGAATTTGCCAAGATCAGCGGGTATGGCATCGTGCTGAACACCTCGCTCAATCGCCCGGGTGAGGCGCTGGTGTGCTCGCCGGAAGACGCACTGAATCTGTTCTTCGGATCTGATCTGGAATACCTGATCATGCAGCGCGTGCTGGTGACAAAGCGGCCTCAGCCGCACTGGGAACTCTGATGCCTCAGTTGCCCAGGTGGCGGTAAATTGCAAAGCCGAGGGCCCTGGACGACGCTTCGGCGCCATGGGGAAACTGTGCCAGCAGGATGAGCTGACCGGCGTTTGCGCGGGACTTGAGTTGCTCGCCGACTCCGCGCTCGAGGCTCATGGCCAGCAGCGTACCAGGGGCGGCCTTGTCGAGCAGGCTGGGATCGATGTAGCGCAGCACCTTGTCATAGTCAGCCACCATGCCACTGTGGTATGCCACGTAGTTGCTGTTGGTGAGCAGCACGGTGCCAGTTGCTGCATTGTCTCGCAGCCAGTCAATCGCTTGTTGCATCGATTGTTTGGAACGCCCGAAACTCACGTGTGCGTCGACCAGACAGAACACCAGCAGGAATCCCCAGAGTCCTTTGGCCAGCGCTGCGCGGGAGTGTCGCGGCAGGCGTTCTATGGCAGCGTCCACTACCAGTGTCAGCAGCGGTAGCAGAAGCATGCAGAACAGCAATGTGTAGCGCGATGTCAGGAAACGCGTGAGCACCAGAAAGGCAAGCAGGATCACGAAGGCGATGCCGGCATTGAAGAGCAGCGGCCGCAGCGCTGGCAGGCTTGCCGGCAGCGTGCGGGTGCGCCAGCCATAGAGCAGCACCACCAGCGCAGGCACGCCGAATCCGGATGTGAGCTTGAACGCAAGCAGCGTTGTCATTCCCCCCAGCATGAACAGCCATAGATGCTCGCCCGAGAAGTCGGCGGCATACGCGCCGAACACGGCATCGCTCAGTCCGGTATTGGACTTCCCCAGTGCCTGCAGTGCGGCTGTCAGGAAAGGCAGGTACACGGCGAGAATGCGCAGCAGCGTTCCCGGCACGTCGACGCCCGCAAGGCCCAGCACCAGCATGCCGGCCCCCGCCAGCCCGACCACCAGCCCCTGCAACCGCAGCCATGCCGCGCGCGCGGTCAGAGTAGAGTGTCCCGTGGGAGCGGGCTCGCCCGCGAACGGCTCAAAGCCACGCATTCCTTCAAGAGCGACTCCACGCCTCCACAGCAACACCAGAGGTGACAGAAACAAATACGCGAGTGCCTCCGCCCGGAACAGCGCTGCCCCCAGCAACGCCAAGCAGAACAGCACCGCCTCCCGCCAGGCCGGCACCCGGGCGTAGCGCATCAGCTGCAGCGTGCCTGCCAGCACCAGCGCAATGAAGGCGATGTCACGAATCATGAAGTAGCGGTACTCATTGATCTGGGGATACATCAGCACCACCACCGCTGCGATCACGGCCATGCGCCGGGTCGCGCGGATTTCCAGCACGATGCTGAGAAAAACATTCACCAGCAAGGCGTAGAACAGCGCATTGAGCAGCTGCCCCGCCACGAAGGGATCAAGTCCAAGGGACTGCAGCAGCCCAACCAGCACGGGGTAGGTTGCAGAGGGATAGAGCGCGAAGGCGGCGGCAAGGCCGTCGCTGCGGAACACTTCGGCAATTCGCACATAGGTGAACGCATCGGCGTTGGGGATGAGATTGAAGAAGGCATGCCACACCGACAACAGCAGACTCAGCCCCACCGCCCAGAGGCGAATATCGGTGGTGTCAGCGCGGTTGTGGTGTGAGTGGCTCATGGAGAAGGCGTGCGTGCTCGTTTGTTGTAGGGGCTGGCGGCCTTGCCTGCGGCCTGCGTCTTGAAGCGCTTGTGCAGCCACAGGTATTGCTCGGGATACTGGCGCACGGCGCCTTCGATCACGGCGTTCATGCGTGCGGCGTCCTCGTATTCGTCGCCGCTGGGATAGTCCTCAAGCGGCGCGCTGAAGTCCAGATGATAGCCCGAGTCATCTGCGCGCCGGTAATGGCTGAAGAAGATCACCGCCGAGTCGTTGAAAGACGCGAAGCGCGTCGTGGCGGTAATGGTGGCCGCTGGCACGCCGAAAAAGTCGACAAACACGGAATGCTTCGGTCCGTAGTCCTGGTCGGGCGCGTACCACATGGTGTGGCCCTGCTGCAGACTGCGCAGCGCCTGGCGCACATCGCCGCGGTCGATTACCGCGCCATAGAGGCGTTGTCGCGCACGGAACATCAGGGTTTCAAACAGGGCGTTCTTGTGGGGACGGTAGGTCACATCCATCGGGTGAAACAGGCTCAGCAGACTGCCGCAGAATTCCAGCGTGGTGAAATGCGCACACACCAGCAAGACGCCCTTTCCCCGCGCGGTGGCAGCCTGCAGATGCTCCAGCCCGCTGACAGTGACGCGGTGGCGGAAGTCTTCGGGATGGCGGCACCAGGCCATCCCGATTTCCATCACCCCAATTCCGTTGGAAAGGAAGGTGTTCTGCACCATCCGCTTTTGCTCCTGCGCGGAAAGCTCCGGAAAGCACAGGCTGATATTGATGCTGCAGACGCGACGACGTTCCTTCGCGATCGCGTAACTGAGCCAGCCCAGGGCGCGGCCAAGCTGAATCTGCAGCGCGAATGGCAGGTGGGACATCAGAAAGATCATGCCGAAACCAAGCCAGGTGGGCCAGTAACGGGGCCCCAGAAAATCGCCAAGGTTGTCTGACTTTTTGGACTTCTTGAATTTCCTGGATTTTTTGCTCACGTGATTCCTGGCGCTGCACGAGTGTCGGTTTCGAAAGAGCAGCGATTGTAGCAAACCTTGCCGGCCGCAGGCGCTGCCCTTGGCAATCCCTTTGGCTGCCTTGGCCAGAGGGCCCTGTGCTATGATCGCCGCCAATTTCGGACTTGTGGAAGCTGACGATGAAACTGGAAATGCCCCCCTTTCAACAGGCGCGCGTGCTCGTGGTGGGCGATGTGATGCTGGATCGCTACTGGCACGGCAAAGCCACGCGGATCTCTCCCGAAGCCCCGGTGCCGGTGGTACGGGTGGGCACCCGCGAGGATCGTCCGGGCGGTGCCGGCAACGTGGCGCTGAACATTGCGGCCCTGGGCGCGGCGGCCTCGCTGG
>CAMCRC010000108.1 GCA_945877175.1 Klebsiella pneumoniae
TGCCGCCGTCCTGGCGGCAGACGGTCCGCACTGAACGCCCTGCCTCCCCACCCCTCAGCGCAGTGCCAATTCCGGGCCAACCCCCTCCCTCAGTCAAGACAGAACTCCCCCGCGGCTTGTCTCCGGAAAAAAGAGGCCACGCCCCACACTGTTCGCTCCGACAAATTTCCAGCGCGCGCTTGAAATGTGAGGGTCTCGCCCGCACCCTTCGCTCACCGTCAATCGCGGGAGAGCTTTCCCGCACTGTTCGCGGGCAGGCCCGCTCCCACAATCGTTCCCGACCTACTCTGAGGAATTCTGTTTTGAAAACCCTATTCGACCCCGTTCAGCTCGGCGCTTTCGCGCTGCCCAATCGCATCATCATGGCCCCGCTCACGCGCTGCCGCGCCAGTGAAGGCCGCGTCCCCAACGCCGTGATGGCCGAGTACTACCGCCAGCGTGCCAATGCCGGCCTGATCATCACCGAGGCCACCTCGGTCACGGCCCAGGGCGTGGGTTATCCGAACACGCCGGGCATCTGGAGCGACGCGCAGGTCGAAGGCTGGAAGCTGACCACCGACGCCGTGCACAAGGCCGGCGGCAGGATCATCATGCAGCTGTGGCATGTGGGCCGCATTTCCCACTCCATGTACCTGGATGGTCAGCCCCCCGTGTCGGCCAGTGCCATCGCGCCCAAAGGCCATGTGAGCCTGGTGCGGCCCGAGACGCCCTATCCCACCCCCCGTGCCCTCACGCGAGAGGAGCTCCCGGGCGTGGTCGAGGCCTTCCGCAAGGGCGCCGAGAATGCGAAAAAGGCTGGCTTTGATGGCGTGGAGATTCACGGCGCCAACGGCTATCTGCTGGACCAGTTCCTGCAGAGCAACACCAACCAACGCACGGATGACTACGGTGGCAGCGTCGAGAATCGCGCCCGCCTGATGCTGGAAGTGGCCGATGCAGTGATTTCCGTATGGGGCGCCGACCATGTCGGCATGCACCTGGCCCCGCGCTGTGACGGGCACGACATGGGCGATGCCGATCCGCTGGCCACGTTCTCCTATGTGGCAGCCGAACTGGGCAAACGAGGCCTCGCGTTCCTGTTCACACGCGAGCATTACAACACCCCGGGCATCACCCCTGCGCTGAAGAAGGCCTTCGGCGGCCCGGTGATCGTGAATGAACAGCTGACAGTGGAAAAATCGGAAGAACTGCTGAATACGGGTGTGGGCGATGCGGTGTCCTTCGGCCGCTGGTACATCGCCAACCCGGACCTGGTGCAGCGTCTGCGCGCCAAGGCCGAGCTGAACCCGCTGAACCCGGCGACGATCTATGCCGAAGGCGGCACCGGCTACACGGACTACCCCGCGCTGGCCTGAAGCCGCGGCGCCTCGCGCCGCACCAGCAGCACCACCAGGGCCGCCATCATGCACAGGGCTCCGGCCAGTTGCAGGGCGGGCATATAGGTTGCCAGATCAGTGCGCAGCACCCCCGCGATCCAGGCGGCGGAGGCGGCACCAATCTGGTGTCCTGCAAAAATCCATCCGAAGGTCATGCTCGCCGACTGCGCGCCGTAACGGGAAGCAGTCAGCTTGACCGTTGGGGGCACAGTCGCCACCCAGTCCAGTCCGTAGAACACCGCAAACACCAGCAATGCCATGGGCGCAAAGCCCGAGAACGACAGGAAGATCAACGACACGCCCCGCAGCCCGTAAAACCAGAACAGCAGCCAGCGATTGTCGTAGCGGTCTGACAGCCAGCCCGACACGATGGTGCCCACGAAGTCGAAGCCCCCGATCACCGCCAGCATGGCCGCCGCACTCAGCGCCGCGATGCCAAAGTCATGGTTCATCGGCACCCAGTGGGTGTGGATCAGGCCATTGGTGCTGAAGCCGCACACGTAAAAGCTCAGGAACAATACCCAGAACGTGCCGGTGCGGGACACCTCTCTCAGATTCTGCAAAGGCGCCAGCGCGAGGGCTGCAAAGCGCGTGCTGCGGGCCGGCGGCTGCGTCACGGCGGCGTCGCCGTACAGCGGCAGGCCGACATCGGCCGGGTGATCGCGCATCAGCAGCAGGATAAGCCCCATGATCACCAGCATGAACACCACGATCAGGCCGATGGCCGCACGCCAGCCACTGGCCTCCGTGATCGCCGCCAGCAGGGGCTGGAACACCATCTGCCCGCTGGCGGTACTGGCCGTCATCAGGCCCATGACCAAACCACGGCGTTGCGAGAACCAGCGCGTGGCCACGGTGGCGCCCAGCACCAGCGCCGTCATGCCGGTGCCGATGCCCACCACCACGCCCCACAGCAGCAGCAACTGCCACAGCTGCGTCATGGCGAAGGACAGCAACAGGCCGCTGCAGATCATCCCGAGGGCGAAGGCCACCACCTTGCGCACGCCGAAGTGATTCATGAACGCGGCGGCGAACGGGCCGAACAGCCCGAACAGAACCAGACGGATGGCGATGGCGGTGGACACCTGCTCGGTGGTCCAGCCGAACTCGGCCTGCAGGGGTGCGATCATGATGCCTGCCGAGCCCATGGCGGCGGCCGTGGCGAGCATGGTCAGGAAGGTGGTGGCCGCGACGATCCAGCCGTAGTGAATGCCGCGCGCCTGCAGGGCGGCGGCAAGACGGGAGGCGTTCATGGGCGCGCCTCCGCAAGGCAGACAGCACGCATCATGGACGGGCCTCGCCCGTGGGAGGCAATGGCGGCAGCGGGCAGTCCAGGGCGGCGGCCAGCGCGCGGAAGATCTCAAGTTCGCCCACGGCGGCCACGCCATCGGCTACGATCAGCGCCGCGCAGGCTTTCAGGAACGCGGGCTTCTGCAAGGGTTTGAGCGCCACCGCCGCGTCCAGCGCCTTGTTGATGCTGGCCAGGCTCAGCGCGTCCGGCCCCGGCAGCGTGGCGGCGGGCAGGCCCAGCTGGGTGAGCGCGGTGTCGAGCAGAGCCTGTGGGAGTTTTCCCTGTGGGAGCTTGCTCTGTTGTGGGAGCTTGCTTGCAAGCGAACTGATCTCCTGTTGTGGGAGCTTGCCTGCAAGCGAACTGTTCGCGGGCTGTGGGAGCTTGCTTGCAAGCGAACTGTTCGCGGGCAAGCCCGCTCCCACAGTTGCTCCCACAGCTCCTCCCGCAGTCGCTCCCCCCGCCCTGATCAGAAACGCCAGCAGCAGCGTCACTTCCGCCTCCAGCTGCTGCAGACTGCGGTGTGCCGTGTGATGAAAGCGGCTGCGCGGCGCAAACACGCCGTCCAGTTGCTGCAGCACCACGCGCTGCAGCACCCATTCCCACAGGCTCACCTTGCCATCCGCCTGCACCAGCGCCAGCAGAGTCTTGCGAAAGCGCGTGTATTGTTCCGGGCTCATCTGCCGCAGCACCGGCAGCGCCACACTCAGCAGCGGCAGGCGCACCTCAGGCCGGATGTGTGCGTGATGGGCCTGCAGTGTCTGCAGCGCGGCGACGATGGCGGGCTCGGCCTCGCTTGCGAGCAGCGTCTGCTGCTGCGCGGCCACGTCGGGGCGGCGGTCCAGCAGGAGCAGATACACCAGCGCGCTGGCACTGAACGGGTGATGCGCTGCCTCCAGCAACACCGGCGGCAGACCCGCCAGCAGGTGCCGCGCCTGTTCAATATCTGACTCCTGCGGATTGCCCGCCTTCTCCAACAGCGCAGTACTCAGGGCAAGGGCTGTCAGCACTCCCGGGGACGCTGTCCCGCCCGCCACCGTCGCACCTGCCCCCGCTGCCGCTGCCACTCCGGCCGCGGTCATGCCACCCCCGTCGACCCGCGCGGCCTCGGCATCCAGCGCCGCCGCCTCTGCCTGCACAAAACTGCCATCCCACGCAGGCTCGATGCGCCGGATGCGATCGTCCAGCGGCGGATGCGTGGCGAACAATGAACTGAACGAGCGCTGCAGCCCGTTGGCAAACAGCGCGTGACTGATCTCGGAGGTCGCCGGATTGCCCAGCACGGAGCCCGCCGCACTGCCGCCAATGCGCTTGAGCGCGCCGGCAATGCCGTTCGGGTTGCGGGTGTACTGCACGGCCGAGGCATCGGCCAGAAACTCGCGCTGACGGCTGACGGCCGCCTTGATCAGATTGCCGAAGAAGGTGCCCGCATAGCCGATGGCCATCAGCCCCAGACCCACCACGGCAATATTGCCGCTGTCTTTGGAGCGGCGGGAATGGCGGGTGGAGCGCAGCAGGTATTCACCCATGATGCCCAGCACAAGGATGCCGTAGAGGATGCCGATCAGACGGATGTTCAGGCGCATGTCGCCATGCAGGATGTGGCTGAACTCGTGGGCGACCACGCCCTGCAGTTCGTCGCGGCTGAGCGTCTCGATGGCCCCGCGGGTGATGCCGATGACCGCATCGGCCGGCGTATAGCCCGCGGCGAAGGCATTGATGCCCGGCTCGTCCAGCACATACACCGGCGGCACTGGCGTGCCCGAGGCGATGGCCATCTCCTCCACCACGTTGAGGATGCGCTGCTCATGAAACTCGCTGCTGCCGGGCAACAGCAGCCGCCCCTGCATCCCCTCTGCCACCCGCGCGCCGCCGCCGGCCAGACTCAGAATCTTGAACAGACTGCCGCAGCCCACCACCACGAGAATCGCCCCACTCACCCAGGCGAACAACGGCCAGTCGATGCGCTGGAACATCGGCACATTGAGGGTTTCGGCAAACATGCCCAGCCCGAACAGAATCAGCAGATTGGTGATGGCGATCAGACTCAACAGCGCGAGCGAGAACAGCAGCACCAGGCGTTTGGTGTTGCGGCGGGCGACATCCTGCGAGCGGAAGAAGTCCATGGCGGTCCCTGCGTGCTGCCGCGCGCGGCCTTAGAAAGACACCTTGGGCGCCGCCTGAATCTGCGCACTGTCTTCAAACTGCAGCAGAGTGGCATCGGTGCCGTGCCCGAAGGCGCCGGCCAGCACCACTGGCGGGAAGGACTGGCGGTAGGTGTTGTAGGCCATCACCTGGTCATTGAACGCCTGGCGGGCGAAAGCCACCTTGTTCTCGGTGCTGGTCAGCTCTTCGGACAGCTGCATCATGTTCTGATTGGCCTTCAGGTCGGGGTAGGCCTCCATCACCACATTCAGCCGTCCCAGCGCGGCGCCCAGGGCGCCCTCTCTGCCGCCCAGATCGGCGATCGCAGCCGCATTGCCGGGGTTGGCGGCTGCAGCAGCCAGCCCGGAGGCGGCGGCGTTGCGGGCGGCGATCACGGCTTCCAGAGTCTCGCGCTCGTGGGCCATATAGGCCTTGGCGGTTTCCACGAGGTTGGGAATCAGGTCATAGCGGCGCTTGAGCTGCACTTCGATCTGCGCGAAGCCGTTCTGGAAGCGATTGCGCAGGGCGACGAGCTGGTTGTAAATGGCTATGCCGTAAATGACGACAAGTGCCGCCAGGGCCAGGATGATGATCGTTGCGATGCTCATGGTGCGTCCTCATTGGGGTATGTGGGAGCGGGCTTGCCCGCTTCCGGTTAGAGGCGGAGGGTGCTGCGGCCGCCGCGCACGCCCTCTGCCCAGGGGAGTCCGCGCGGCGAAGCGCCGCCGGCACCGTGACGCTGGCGCTGCCCTGAGGGGCTGCGGCACAGCGTTCACCCGGTGGAAGCCGGCTTGCCCACCAGGCACCGCAGCCAGGGCCCGGGAGGCGAGGCGCGCCTC
>CAMCRC010000109.1 GCA_945877175.1 Klebsiella pneumoniae
TGATGGTGCGCTACGACTGGCACGCCGTGTTCTACCTGGTGGCCGCCATCAGCACCGTGCTGGTGGGGATGTTGTGGCTGCAGCTGCCAGAAACGCTGCGCGAACCGGTGCCTTTCTCGGGGGTCAAGGACCTGGTGCACACTTACCACGGCCTCTGGCAGGACCGCCTCTTCCGCGGCTACAGCCTGTGCGTGGCCTTCGTGTCGGTGGTGTTTTTCGCCTTCATCTCGGCGGCACCCGAGATCATGGTGAGCGTGCTGCACCGGCCCGCGACCGAATATGGCTACTACTTCATCATCGTGCCCCTGGGCTTCATGGCGGGCAATTACATTACCCGGCACTACGGACGACGCCTCGGCATCCACCGCATGATTGATTACGGGTCCCGCCTGAGCATTCTCGGCATCACCCTGGCACTGCTCCTGCAGGCCCTGGGCTTCACCCACCCCGCCGCACTGTTTCTGCCCGTGGCACTGGCGATTCTGGGCAACGGCATCACCTTGCCCAATGCCCAGGCCGGTGCGCTCAATGCAGCGCCGAAGATGGCTGGCAGCGCGTCGGGACTGACCGGCTTCATGCAGATGGCGTTCTCGGCGGTGGCGGCGCAGGGGGTGGCACTGATCTTCAACGGCACGGTGTACCCGATGTTGGTGCTGATGCTGGGGGCGGCAGTGGTGTCGCTGCTGAGTTTTCGAATGCTGGTGGCTGAGGACTGAGCGGGCCTGCCTTCATGGGCTGCCTGAGCCCTTGGTTGGGTAGGTTCTTGCGACGGTTCGGGGCGGGCGGGGGCCGTGCTGCGGCTGACCGGCGCCGCTCCGCGGTCCCCTCTCCTCGCAAAGAGCCTCGGTCTCTTTGCTCGCTCGGCACCGGTCTCTTATGCCGCTGCACGGCCCCCGCCCGCCCCGAACCTCGCACAACGCCAGCGAAGGGCTTTGGCGGTCTCTGAAGTCTGGCCCGCTCGGCCTGGGTCGCGGAGTGGTGTCAGCCGCCTCACTCCGGCGGCCAGGTGCGCTCAGCAGACGCGTGGCAGTGTGCCAGGCAGGGGGCTCCGGTCCTCTGTTCTGCGGCATAAGAGACTCGCGCCGAGCGAGCCAGGAGACCGTGGCTCCTGGTGAAGTGAGGGAAGGCGGGACGCCCGCGGGTCAGCCGCAGAACAGAGGACCGGAGCCCCCTGCCGGGAAGAATCTCCGTATGCATGCGCGGGCGGCACTGCAATGCCTCAGCTCATATGGGACGGACCGGTCAAGGTGGTGAGACACGCCGTCAGAATCAGAATCAGCACCACCAGGGCACACTCCCCGGCTATGGACTTGCTGAGTTTCCCGGCGCCAGCCGCTTCGAGCGCGGGCACCAGACGAAACTTGTTGAGGGCGCCCAGTCCCAGCAGCGCAAGCACCAGCACCAGCTTTGCGGAAAGCAGCTGGCCGTAGGGCGTTGTGAGCATGTCCGCTGGCGCTTCCACCAGCTGCGTCAGCAGGAATACTCCCGTCACCAGCAGGCTTGCCGTGATGCCCCAGCCCCAGACGCCGAAGCGGCGCAACACGGGCAGCACGACGGCGGCAGGCTCGCGCTCGCACAGCACATAGAGCGGATAGAGAGCCCCCACCCACAGACTGATGGCGAACGTGTGCAGAACGATTGCCAGCTGGGCGAGGACTGACAGATTGACCACGTGACCGAGCACGGCAAATGAACTGCTGAACAGCAGTGCTCCGACAAGCCAGCTGACCAGCAACCGGGGGGCAATGCGTGCCGAACCCGAAGCCAGCAGTGCACGGCGAGCCATGAGCAAGCCCGTCAGCGGCAGCAGGATTCCGACAGTCCGCATGATCACGCCGTAGCCCACTGTGGATTGCAGCACGATGCCCGCCATGAAGCTGTCGAACATGCCGCGCAGCCCGTTCTGATTGATCAGGCCTATCTGCAGCAGGAAGTACAGGACCAGCGCCGCCAGCGCGGCAGCTGCCTTGATAATGGTGCGGGAAACGAGATGAGCGCGCGCCGCTGGAGACCAGCGGGCAGCCGCGGAAACTGCAGAGCTCTGTTCTGGACGCGTGCCCAGCCAGAACACGAAAAGACCGCCCGAGAAGCTGACGAAACCAGCATAGGCGACAAGCTTGCTCAGCAGTGTCGCCAGCTCCCACGGACCGGCATCGAACATGATCAGTGGACGTGCGCGCCGCCGCCGTCTGCACCGTGTTCAGGCATGACGGCTGCCGGGGCATTCGGGTCTACGTTGAAGGTGAAATTCTCACTGACGGAATGGCCGTCTTCACCGAGAATCGTCCAGTCAACCCGGTACGAGCCTGCCACCAGTGCCGGCATCGGCACATGGAAAGTGCTGCTGGCAGTGGCCTGCGGCACGAAGCCCACATCAACGGCACCAGCGCTGCCAGCCACTGTCAGTCGCACCAGACGCACGGCGCCATCAAACGACAGCATCAGCATTTCCGGGGAAGAGACGGTCTGGCCGTTGCCGGGCACGGTGCCCGACGCAGAACTGTGGCCCCAGGCAGCAGCCTGCAGCAGGACTGTCAGCAATGCAGCGCCAGCGGCCTGCAGCAAGGATATTCTTTTCATGGTTCACCTCATCGTAGTTGGGATGGAGCTGTCATTGTCGGGCGCCCGTCGCATCGCGGTGCTGCGTCACTGCCCGGCAGTGTACCCGAAGCCCCCGTGATTGCTAAGCGGCAGATTGTCGCAGCAGGCCGGATTTTGTCTGCTAGAATCGCCGCCATGATGACTCCTCGCCCCCCTCTGCTGATCGCCAACGCCTTCCATCCCGACACCATCGCCGCGCTGGATGCCCTGTACGACACTCACAAGCTCTGGCTGCTGGACGATCCCGATCAGCAGGCCCTGATTGCGCGCCTGGCACCCGACTGCGTGGCGGTGGCCACAGCGTCGTGGGCCACCAGTCCGCTGATCTATCAGCTGCCGAACCTGCAGCTCATCAGCTGTTTCGGTGTGGGCACTGACGGCATCGACTTCGGCATCACCCGAGCGCGTGGCATTCACGTGACCAATACCCCCCGGGTACTGAACGATGCGGTGGCAGACATAGCACTCGCCCTGATTCTCTCGACTTCCCGCAACCTCATCCAGGCCGATCAGTTCGTGCGCGCCGGCCAGTGGCCACAGGGCCCGTTCCCGTTCGGTCGCTCGCTGGCGGGCAAGACCCTGGGCATCATCGGCATGGGCGCCATCGGCGAAGACATCGCGCTGCGCGCCCTGGCCTGCCGCATGAAGATTGCCTATCACAACCGCAGCCCCAAGGCCGTGCCTTTTCCCTACTACAATTCGATAGGCGCGCTGGCCAAGGTGAGCGACATTCTGCTGTCGATGCTGCCGGGCGGCCACGAGACAGAGGGCATCGTGGACATGAAGGTGTTCCGCGCCCTGGGGCCGGAGGGCATCTTCCTGAATGTGGGACGCGGCAGCACCGTAAACGAGGCCGACCTGATCGCCGCACTGCAGCAGGGCGTGATTGCCGGTGCGGGACTGGACGTGTATGCCCGCGAGCCGCAGGTGCCCGAAGCGCTGCGGGCCATGCCCAACGTGGTGCTGTTTCCGCATATCGGCAGTGCCACCGTGGAAACGCGCCGCGCCATGGGCCAGCTGGTGATCGACAATCTGGCGGCGCACTTTGCCGGTGAACCTCTCCTGACGCCACTGTGATACTGGCAGCCTCTGTGAGAGCGAGCCCTGTGTAGGAGCGGGCCCTGCCCGCGAACTGCCAGCATGTGTGGGAGCGGGCCCTGTGTGGGAGCGGGCTTGCCCGCGAACAACCACAGGTGCTTCCGACGCAAAGAGTTGGTTACAATGCCCAACCGGCGCCTACGGCCATATGAACCTTGCACAGGACTCCCTCATGACGTCATTCAGTACACGCAGCAAAGTGCCCCTTCTCGGACTTGCTCTGTTCGCCATGGCGCTGCCCTTCTGCAGCCTGCAGGCCCAGACCCAGCCGGGCTTCCGCACGGAAGTCGTCACCGCAGACATTCCTCTGCCCTGGGGCATGGCCTGGCTGCCCGACGGCGACATGCTGGTGACCAACCGCCGCGGCGAGCTGTACCGCGTGAGTGATGGCCAACTCAGCGAACCTCTGGGCGGCGTGCCCGACGTGCATGTGAACGGTCAGGGTGGCCTGCTGGACATTGCACTGCACCCAGACTACGCCAGCAATGGCTGGCTCTACATCACCTATTCCAGCCCGGAAGGCGGAGGCGGCAGCCACACGGCCCTGATGCGTGCGAAGCTGGAAGGCAATGCGCTCGTGAATCAGGAAGTGCTCTACAAGGGCGAAGGCAACACCTCCAGCCGCGCGCATTACGGCAGCCGTATCGCCTTCGACAACAGCGGCTATCTGTACTTTTCCATCGGCGAGCGCGGCGCGCATTTCGACAACGCCCAGCAGCTGGAGCGCGACGGCGGCAAGATCTACCGCCTGCACGATGACGGCCGCATTCCCGCCGACAACCCCTTCGTCAACACCCCCGGCGCCAAACCCGCCGTGTTCTCCCACGGCCACCGCAACCCCCAGGGGCTGACCATCCACCCCACTACGGGCGAGATCTGGGAACACGAGCACGGCCCCATGGGCGGCGATGAAATCAACATCATCCGGCCCGGCCTGAACTATGGCTGGCCCATCATCGGGTTCGGCATCGACTACAACGGCCAGCCCCTGGCCGAGGCCACCAGCCGGGAAGGCTTCGAGCAGCCGGTGTTCTACTGGGACCCATCGATTGCGCCCTCGGGCATGGCCTTCATCACCAGCGACAATTACGGCGCCGAACTCAAGGGCCATCTGCTGGTGGGCTCGCTGAAATTCAATTACATCGTGCACCTGGTGCTGGAAGGCAACAACGTGGTGGCCAGCGAGAACGTCTTCGCCGGCATTGGCCGGGTGCGCAACATCAAGCAGGGACCGGACGGCTATATCTACGTTGCCACAGAAGGGGACGGGATCATGCGGATTCTTCCGGAATAACCAATAAGACCAAAGCAGCAGATCAGGATGACCTTATGAGTGACAAACTTCTCGCTGGCTACCAGCGCTTCAAGAATGGCTATTTTTCAGAGAACCGCGAAAAACTGCGCCGGCTTGCCGAGCAGCAGCGCCCCAACTTCGTGCTGATTGCCTGCTGCGACGCACGCATGGAACCGGCACTGATTTTCGACACCGAGCCCGGCGAGCTGTTCGTGATTCGCAACGTGGCCAACCTGGTGCCACCCTACGAGATCGAGGGTGCCTACCACGGCACCAGCGCCGCGCTGGAGTTCGCGATTACCGTGCTGGAAGTGCCCGAGATCATCGTGCTGGGCCACTCGCGCTGCGGTGGCATCCGCTCGCTGGTGTTGCAGTCTGAATCCATGCCCAAGGACACGTTCATTGCCCGCTGGATGTCTATTGTGGCCCCCGTGGCCAAACTGGCCGACCCGAAGAAACTGGACGACCACGCCACCTTCAATTACTGCGAACAGGCCGCCGTGGGCTATTCCCTGCGCAACCTGATGACCTATCCGTGGATTCGGTCCCGCGTAGAGGCCGGCACCCTGACGCTGAAGGGCTGGCACTACAACATCTTCACCGGGGCGCTGAAGCAGA
>CAMCRC010000110.1 GCA_945877175.1 Klebsiella pneumoniae
CCATGCCACCCATGCCACCCATACCGCCCATGTCTCCGCCACCGCCAGAAGGCTTGTCTTCGACGATGTCGCAGATCATGCATTCGGTAGTGATCATCAGACCAGCGACAGAGCCAGCGGCCTGCAGCGCGCTGCGGGTCACCTTGGCCGGGTCGATGATGCCCGCTTCAACCATGTCCACGTACAGACCAGTGGCAGCGTTGTAGCCGTAATTGCCTGTGCCGGCCTTGACCTTGTCCAGCACCACGGAAGGCTCGTCGCCTGCGTTCTGCACGATCTGACGCAGCGGGGACGTAACAGCGCGCAGCAGCAGCGCGATACCCACGTTCTGATCTTCGTTGTCGCCCTTCAGGCCTTCCACTTTCTGCAGAGCACGAATCAGTGCCACGCCGCCGCCGGGGACCACGCCCTCTTCCACCGCAGCGCGGGTAGAGTGCAGTGCGTCTTCCACACGGGCTTTCTTCTCTTTCATTTCCATCTCGGTGCCGGCACCGACCTTGATCACTGCCACGCCACCGGCCAGCTTGGCCACGCGCTCCTGCAGTTTTTCCTTGTCGTAGTCAGAAGAGGTGTCTTCGATCTGACGACGAATCTGCGCTACGCGGCCTTCGATGATCTTGGAGTCACCAGCGCCGTCGATGATGGTGGTGTTTTCCTTGGACAGGACCACGCTCTTGGCGTGACCCAGGTGTTCCAGCGTGGCGCTCTCCAGGCTCAAGCCGACTTCTTCGGAAATCACAGTGCCGCCAGTCAGGATGGCAATGTCTTCGAGCATGGCCTTGCGACGGTCACCGAAACCAGGTGCCTTGGCAGCCGCTACTTTGACGATGCCGCGCATGTTGTTGACGATCAGCGTCGCAAGCGCTTCGCCTTCTACGTCTTCCGCAATCACCAGCAGGGGGCGACCGGACTTGGCAACGGATTCCAGCACGGGCAGCATTTCGCGGATGTTGGAGATCTTTTTGTCGACCAGCAGGATCACCGGGTTTTCAAGCTCGGCGCTCATGTTGTCCTGATTGTTGATGAAGTAGGGAGACAGATAGCCGCGATCGAACTGCATGCCTTCCACGACGTCCAGCTCGTTGTCGAAGCCGGAGCCTTCTTCCACGGTAATAACGCCTTCCTTGCCCACTTTTTCCATGGCTTCGGCAATGATGGCGCCAATGTCTTCATCGGAGTTTGCAGAGATGGTACCGACCTGGGCAATCGCCTTGGAGTCCGTGCAGGGGATGGAGAGCTTGCTGATCTCTTCGACCATGGCCTTTACAGCCTTGTCGATGCCGCGCTTCAGGTCCATCGGGTTCATGCCCGCGGCGACTGACTTGAGGCCTTCATTCAGGATGGCCTGGGCCAGCACTGTTGCCGTGGTGGTACCGTCACCGGCCACGTCGGACGTCTGAGACGCCACTTCCTTCACCATCTGGGCGCCCATGTTCTCGAACTTGTCTTTCAGTTCGATCTCTTTGGCCACGGACACGCCGTCCTTGGTGACTGTCGGGGCGCCGTAGGATTTGTCCAGCACCACATTGCGGCCTTTAGGGCCGAGGGTTACTTTCACAGCGTCTGCCAGAATGTTTACGCCTTTGAGCATTTTCTGGCGCGCGGGATCACCGAATTTTACGTCTTTAGCCATTTTCTTAAGTTCCTGTAATCAAAATGTCGTGTTCAAGAGGAGTGGGTCAGAGCGCCGGGGATCAGGCCTCGATGACACCGTAGATTTCGTTTTCGCTGAGGATAAGCAGCTCTTCCCCGTCAATCTTGATGGTGTTGCTGGCGTATTTGCCGAATACCACTGTGTCACCCACCTTCAGATCAACCGGACGCTTTTCGCCATTTTCCATGACCCGGCCTGGGCCAACCGCCAGCACTTCACCCTGGGCGGGCTTTTCAGCTGCAGAACCGGGCAGCACAATCCCTCCTGCTGACTTGGTTTCTTCTTCCTTGCGTCGTACTACGACTCGGTCTTGCAATGGTCTGATTTTCATTACTATTTGTCTCCTGGATCAGTGTTGTTGAATGCGCGCGGTCAGGCTCGGCAACGTCGCCGTCCGCAGTAGTGGCTTCAAGATGGGGGGCTGGCCGCGTTTTTCAATGGCCCTGCGGAAAAAAATTCATTTTTTTTCAGTGTCGTCGGGCAAGGTGGCACGAGGATCTGACTCGTTGCGGAATTCGCCGTCGATGATGTCTCCGTCTCCGACATCCCCGCGCGGGCCGGGTCTGCGCGCGAACGGATCGCCATAGCCGAACGTGGTACCGGATGCAAAACTGCCGCCCGTCATGAACATGCTGCCGGAACTCAGGACCCGCTTCGCAATGCGCTTGCGGACCGGGGGCGTCAGGAGCAGCACTCCCAGGGTGTCAGTGATGAATCCGGGGGCCAGCAGCAGTGCGCCGGCAAATGCTACCAGCATGCCTTCAATGATCTCCTGAGCCGGCAGCTGCCCGGCACGCAGACGTTCCTGGAAGCGCAACAGGGTACTGAGTCCCTGGCGCTTGAGCAGGTTGATACCTATGAAGGCCGTTCCCACCACCATGGCGATGGTGGGCAACGCGCCGATGGTCTGCCCGACCTTCAGCAGTATCACGATCTCCATGAAGGGAATGACGATGAAGATCAGTATGGGAAATCTCATGCGCGCACCCCTGAAGGAACCTGCTCTGTTGTGGGAGCTTTCTCTGTTGTGGGAGCCTGCTCTGTTGTGGGAGCCTGCTCTGTTGTGGGAGCGGGCTTGCCCGCGACGCTTTCAGGGCCAGCTGGTTCGCGGGCAAGCCCGCTCCCACCAGGTACAGTCCCCCGCACCACCAGAAACGCCAGTGTGATGGCCACTATTCCCAGCCCGAACGAATACAGGAAGAAACTCATATAGCCAGCGCCCAGCGCCGCGGCCGATACCCCGGCTACTTCGGCACCGCCTGCCAGCGACTGCGGCGGTAGCCCCCCCAGCAGCGGCATGAAGGCTGAAGGCAGCCCGCCTGCATCGGCTGACCTGGCTGCGCCTTCCACAATGCGGCCGCTCTGCGATGCCACAAGCTTGCCCAGCAGGGCATAAAGGGAAGAGAACAAGGCGTATTGCGTGGCCGTGAACCCCGCGGAGGTGAGTGAGGACATGTAGGCGATCAGCGCCGTGCCGGCAAAGCCGGTCGCCAGGTTGTCGATGCTGATGGACACATACAGCGCCCACACCTGTGGCCCCTGGGTGGTCAGCCACAGGAAGACGAGGTTCGAGAACGGGCTGGCAAAGACGCCGAACAGCATGGTCTTCAGGACTCCGAAGCGCGCCACGCAGTAACCCCCGACCGCCACGCCGCCGATCAGGGCGACCACGCCGAAGATTTTGCGCACCTGGGCAATCTCGCTGAGCGTGAAGCCCAGATCCAGGTAGAACGGCCCCATCAGATTGAGCACGAAATCAGACAAACGATACAAACAGATCAACGCCAGAATCAGGCCGCCGAGGCGGCCGCCAAAGCGGGTGAAGAAATTGCGCAGCGGCGCCCCGTAGGCACGGCTGAGATGCTCGCCGGGACGCGTCTGCACTCCGGGAATGGGCCGGCAGGCCAGGGCCAGCATCCCCAGTCCGGCCAGCACCGCAAACACCTGCAGATAGACGCCGGTCGGGATCGAGCGCCACAGCGCCAGCAGCGTCTCGCCGAACTCCTGTGTCGCGCCGGCTCGCAGCAGTATGTCCTGCAGCAGCACGGCGTTGCCAGTAAGTCCCGAGCCCATGAGCAAGGCGGCAACGAGGATGATTGCCAGGCGCAGTGCCCATTCCAGCGCTTCCACGGCAGGGCGCGCGGGCAGTTGGCTGAGTGCAGCTGCTGGCGGGCGGATGGCCACTTCCCGTGGGGCCAGCAGCGAACCTGCCACGCCCACGCACATCATGGCTGCCATCACGGCCTAGGAGACCTGCCAGCTGAAGGCCTCTGCGAGCAGCAGAGGCACGGCCCCGGCCACGATCATCGCAATGCGATAGCCCCACTGATACGCGGCCGCCATGGCCCCGTGACGGCTCTCATCAACGGCTTCAATGCGCCAGGCATCGATGACGATGTCCTGCGTCGCGCCGGCAAAGCCTACCAGCGCAGCAAGAGCGCCAACTTTCCACAGCTGCAGTTGCGGATCTGAACCGGCGATCAGCCACAGTCCCAATATGACCACCAGCTGAGTGAGCAGCATCCACGAGCGCCGCGGACCAAGCAGTGCGTCCAGCACCGGCAGGCGGACGCGATCAATCACAGGCGCCCACACGAATTTCAAGGCGTAACTGAGCGTGGCAAGGGCGAAGATGGAGATGGACTGCAGTGAAAGGCCTGACTGCCGCAGCCACACGGACAGGGTGTCGAAAATCAGCAGAAAAGGCAGGCCGGCGGCGAACCCCAGCAACAGCATGACCAGCACGCGCCGTTCGCCATAGACGGCCAGCGCCTGCAGGTTGGCGGCGGTGCGTGCGGACAGACTGGGCCTGGAATCACGCATCGGCGCGTATCCTGCGGTGAGGGGTTCGGATGAGCAGACCGCCAGTCAGTCGCGGAAATTGTTGAACTGGACGGGCACGTCGAGTTTGGCTTCGCGCAGCATCGCGATCACTTCCTGCAGATCATCGCGCTTCTTGCCGGTGACCCGCAGCTTCTCGCCCTGTATGGCTGTCTGCACCTTGGACTTGGAGTCCTTGATCAGCTTGACGATCTTGCGGCTCATGTCGGCTTCCAGCCCCTGCTGGATGGTCAGCACCTGAAACACCTGCTTGCCGGATTTCTGCAACTCCCCGATCTCCAGCGACTTGGCATCCACGTTGCGCTTGACCATCTTGCCTTTGAGGATGTCCAGCATCTGTTCGAGCTGGAACTCGGAATCCGCCGTCAGGGTGATCTCCTTTTCCTTGATCTCGAAGCTGGCGTCCACACCCTTGAAGTCAAAGCGGGTGGCGACTTCGCGTCTGGACTGGTCCAGGGCGTTGTTGACTTCGGGCATATCTACTTCGGATACGATGTCGAACGATGGCATGGGCTTTCCTCTGACGGGTTTCTGGCACTGAATGAATGGCCGTCATACTACCACTGCGCAGGAAGATGGTGAATCATGGTACCCCTGCTGCCTGAGGATACCGAACCTTGAAAACACCTGCTTCTGATCTCGCCGCTGCGCAATGGCACGTGCTTGGTGCCGGCGCCATGGGCTGCCTGTGGGCGGTGCGGCTGTGGCAGCACCCGCCATTGGCCCGCAGAGTGGCCCTGTTGCTGCGTTCCGCCGAAGAGGTGGAGACATACCGCAAGCACGGTGGCGTAACGCTGGAGGAAGGCTGGGAAAAGCCGCTGCGGGAGCGCGACGAGGTGGGAGCGGGCCTTGCCCGC
>CAMCRC010000111.1 GCA_945877175.1 Klebsiella pneumoniae
CCACGGCATAGCCCAGGCGACTCGCAAGGGTTGTGACCAGGGCCTCGGCGGTGCGCTCGAACAAGTCGTCGCGCAGACTGTCTACGGGCAGAAGATCACGCAGCTGCGTCACCTGCATGCCCTGATATCCGCAGGGATTGATGCGACCGAATGGCCGCAGATCCATGTCGATGTTGAAACTGAGCCCGTGGTAGGAGCAACCGTGGCGGATGCGCAAACCGAGGGCGGCGATTTTAGCACCATTCACATAGACGCCGGGAGCCTTTCGCTGCGCCTCGGCGTCGATGCCCAGGCCAGCCAGCAGGTCAATCACACTCTGTTCGATGCGCTCTACCAGCTCACGGACACCGAGCCCGGTACGACGCACATCCAACAGCAGGTACACCACCAGCTGCCCAGGTCCGTGATAAGTCACCTGCCCGCCCCGGTCGATCTGCACCACCGGAATATCGCCGGTATGCAACAGGTGCTCGGGCTTGCCTGCCTGCCCCTGGGTGAATACTGGCAGGTGCGTCAGCAGCCACAATTCGTCAGGTGTTTCAGGCGTGCGCGAAGCGGTGAATGCCCGCATGGCATCCCAGACTGGCACGTAATCAAGCGGGGAAAGTTCAGACGCGGCATCCGGCGCACCGGAGCCTGCACTGCGCAGACGACGGACCCGCAGAATCCCTGCAGCGTCCGTCATAACACCATCTTGACGCTCGCGTGCGCCTTGAGGTCCTGAAACATCACGGTCAGCTGCTCCGTGCCGGTGGCTTCGATCACGATGGTGATGGCGAGATAGGTGCCATTGGTGCTCGGACGCACACTCACATGTTCATCACCCACTTCCGGGGCATGGCGCCGCACCATGGCGATCACTTCATGCTCAAAGTGTGGTGTCGCCACTCCCATCACCTTGATGGGATAAGCACACGGAAATTCGATGCGGGGCATTTCGATGTCGGACATTGAGTAACCTAACTGAAGAGATTCGTGAAGAACATGGTCAACCAGTCCATGAAACGCTTGAAGAAACCGGCGCGATCAACCGCCTGCATTGCCGCCACGTTGCCCTGGTAAATGATTTCCTCACCGAGCTTGATCTCCACAGTGCCGAGCACCTGCCCCTGCGTCAATGGTGCAGTGATGGTCTCCTCCACACTCAACGTCGCCTGCAGCGCACCGGACTGTCCGCGAGGAATGGTCGCGACCACTTCCTCGGTGATGCCCAGGTCTACCGCATCTTCCTTGCCGGACCAGACTCTGGCATTGCTGATCACCTGACCAGCATCGTAAAGCTTGTGGGTTTCGAAATAACGGAAGCCGTAAGTCATCAGTTTCTGACTCTCGGCAGCGCGAGCGTCTTCACTGGCCGTGCCCATGACCACAGAAATAAGGCGCATTCCATCCCGCTCGCCCGACGCTACCAGACAATAGCCTGCAGCCGTGGTCCAGCCGGTCTTCATGCCGTCGATATTGCGATCACGGAACAGCAGGGTGTTGCGATTGGGCTGGTTGATGCCGTTATAGGTAAACTCGCGCTCTGCATAGATGCTGTAGTGCGTCGGGTGTTCGACAATGGTGGCCCGGGCCAGAATCGCCAGGTCGCGGGCCGACATGATGTTGTAGGCCTCCTCAGTATCCAGACCACTGGAATTCATGAAGTGGCTGTTGCTCATGCCAAGACGCTGGGCATGCTGGTTCATCATGTCCGCGAAGGCCTCTTCGCTGCCGGCCAGATGTTCGGCCATGGCGACGCTGGCGTCATTGCCTGACTGGATGATGATGCCGCGCAGGATGTCTTCGACGCGCACTTTGCTGTCGAGGTCCACAAACATCTTGGAGCCCTGAGTGCGCCAGGCCTTTTCGCTGATGTGTACTTCGTCATCGAGGCTCATGTTGCCGTTGTCGATTTCCACTTCCGCGATGTAGGCCGTCATGATCTTGGTGAGACTGGCAGGAGGCAGCTGCACATCGGCATTCTGCTCGGCGATGACCTTGCCGGTGCGGGCATCCATCAGGATGTAGCTGCTGGCGGCAATTTCGGGCACGCGCGGCACAATCTGCGCTGCGGCGGCCGGTTGATTGGGCTGGGGCTGCTGCGCGCTGACCGGATCAAGCAAGGTCACGAACAGAGCGGACGCCAGCACAATGGCACTCCAGAGGGCTGTTGTCTGTCCTCGCGGGAACCCGGAAACCAAGGCCGTTCGTGTTGTCTTGTCCATGGCGTTTTTCTCCTGCGTCATTGCGTTCTCACTCAGTATTGCGCGGTGTCTTCATCACTCGCGGACAGTGTAGGGGCTTCCCAGATCAGCAGCAACCACGCTGTCCGTGATGCGTGCGAGCTCGTCCGAATCCGGTATCGGACCCACCCGGACGCGGTGCATGGTTTGCTGTGACCCGGCTGTTTCAACAGACCGGATGAACACCGGTCTTGATGTCAGATTGCGCAGGCGGTCGCTTAATTGTTCGGCCGCACGCAGATCGGAAAAAGCGCCAACCTGCAGATACTGGCCCCCGGCCGCTGTGCTTGAGGCTGTAGTAGCGATTGTGCGCGCAGTGGACGGCGCACTGTTGGAGACGATAGTCGGCATGATCGCCTCGACTTCCACCATGGCCGTGCCCTTGTTGGCAAAATCCAGCATGTGGGCGGCGGCATAGGACAGATCGATGATGCGGTCATTGTGGAATGGCCCGCGGTCATTCACCCGCACGATGATGCTCTTGTTGTTCTCGAGATTGGTCACCCGCAGGAACCCGGGAATCGGCATGCTCTTGTGGGCGGCAGACAACTGGAACATGTCGTAGACCTCGCCATTGGAGGTGTCGTGGCCATGAAATTTCTCGCCGTACCACGACGCGAATCCCCTCTCCCGATAGCCCTCTTCCGAGGGCATGATCTGGTAAGTGCGACCGTTGACGGTATAGGGACTACGATTTCCCGCTGTGGTGCGGGGTGGAATGACGGTAACGACCTCGCGCACCTGTGAGGGATCAAAGGTGTCAGAGGGCCCGCGGTCCTGCTGGATGCCGTAGCGGCTGGCCTGATAGGCATCCGATGCCGACATGGGGGGCGTCGTGGATTGCGGCGCCGGGCTGCTGGCGCAGGCGGCCAGCAACAGAAGCGCCAGCAGGCTGGAGGCTGTTCGCTGCAGTCGAAACTCCGTCATTCGTTGGCACTCTCAAGTGATCTTTGTATTTGCATTGTAATCAATCCCTTAGCGCGGCAACACCCGTTTGTGCGTTTGTATCGACATCAGGATGCCAAAGCCGATGAGGAGCGTCACGATCGACGTACCCCCCTTGCTCACCAATGGCAGCGGCAGCCCGACGACAGGCATCAGTCCCGAGACCATGGCCATGTTCACGAACGCGTAGAAAAAGAAAGTCAGCACGATGCTGCCGGCCAGAAGGCGGCTGAAGGTGTCTTGCGCGGTGAACGCAATGTAGAAGCCCCGTGCCAGCAGCAGCAGATACAGAAAGATCAGGAACAGCACGCCCAGTAGTCCGAATTCTTCGGCCAGCACAGCCAGTATGAAGTCGGTATTGCTCTCCGGGATGAAGTCCAGCTGGGACTGCGCGCCGTTCAGCCAGCCTTTGCCCTGCACTCCGCCCGAACCGATGGCGATCTGTGACTGGATGATGTTGTAGCCCGCTCCGGTAGGGTCGCGGTACGGGTCGAAGAAAGTCAGGATGCGATTCTTCTGGTGCGGCTGCGCCAGAAAGATGTACCAGGCCGGTGACGCTGCCATCAAAGCCACACCACCCGCCACGACGATTTTCCAGCTGAGCCCCGCGAGCAGAACGGTGAAGACTCCGGACATGATCACCATCAGCGCAGTGCCCGTATCGTTTTGCAGCAGAATCAGCGCGGCTGGAATCAGAATGATCACACCACACACGATCAGGTCCCGGAATTTCGGGGGCAGTGAGCGCGTGGACATGTACCAGGCCAGCATCATGGGCACCAGAAACTTCTCGAGTTCGGATGGCTGGAAACTGGGCAGCCCCGGCAGATCGAGCCACGCCTTGGCTCCGTTCACCTCTGAGCCAATTGCCAGCACGACCCCCAGAACCACCAGGCCACCGACAAACATCAGAGGCGCGCCGCGCCGGAAGAAATCCACTTTCAGCTGCGCCACCGCAATCATCACGAAGAAGGCCACTACGATGGCAGCGGCCTGGCGCTGCACGTCCGCGACATTCTCGCCACTTGCGCTGAACAGCACCATCAGCCCGTAAACAGCAAGACAGAACAGATACAGTACCAGCGGCGGATCTATGCGCAGCGATTGCCATGTCCCGCCGCGACCGGTGGAGAGTTGATAGAAGCTGTTGCCTAGTGGCCGGCTGGGGGTACGAGTTGCCATTTGTGCCTGAGAGTCATCCTGTTCAGCGTCTGCTGTAAGTGCCTGTTGCGCGCATGATCAATGCGAGTGTCCGTCGTCTGCGGAAGCAAGGGTCGAGACTGCCGGGTACTGTTGCTGGTCTGGCAACAAGTAGGCGTCCAGCACTGCACGGGCCACCGGGAAAGCGACGCTGCCGCCGCCTCCGCCATTTTCCACGAACACGGCCACGGCGATGCGGGATTTCTCCGAGGCATCGAAGGCGATGAACATGGCGTGGGTGCGGAATCTTTCGTCCACTTCGGAATTGTCACGATTGCCGGCGCTGTCCACCTGGAATTCCACAACCTGTGCAGTGCCAGACTTGCCTGCCATGGGGTACTCAAGCGGACGACCGCTATCCCTCAGCACAGGGTAAGCGGAACCTTCGTGACGACGGTGCTCCGGATCGTAAGGTTTGTTCACCACATCCACCATGGCATTGCGGACAAGCTCTATCTGTTCCTGCGATGGCAGCAATTGCCGCGAAGCTGCAGTGTCCTCGAAGATCACATCCGTAATTTCGCCGTCATTGCCGATGGTGCCCCGCAGCATGCGCGGCTGTTTCAGAA
>CAMCRC010000112.1 GCA_945877175.1 Klebsiella pneumoniae
GAGCCCGACACCAGCAACGCACGATGTCACAAAAGCGTCACACCCATGACCCGCGCGTGTCACCCGACAAGACGAAGATGTCGCCATGTCAGAGCGTTGGGGTGATTTGATCCTCTCCAGAACCGGTTCGGGCAGTGCGAAAGCTTTACTCTCCTTTTTTTTAATACGGCTGCCGGCGACGGTGGCCGTTTTTTTTGCCCCGTCATCCCTTCAGTACAAGTGACAGGCCACCAACCGGCCATCGTCCTGCACGGACTTGAGCAGTGGGGTCTGCTGCCGGCACACATCCATGGCGCGCGGACAGCGGCTGGCGAAGCGGCAGCCGGCCGGCACATTTACAGGCGATGGAATCTCCCCGGTGATGGGCGTGGACAGCCGGGCACGCTCACTCTGCGGATCAGGCTCGGGATTGGAGGCAATCAGAATCTGCGTGTAGGGGTGCAGCGGCTCGAAATACACCTTGTTCACCGGGCCGATTTCCACCAGCGCCCCCAGATACATCACCGCCATGCGGTCGCTGACATAGCGCACCATCGACAGGTCGTGGGCGATGAACAACATGGTCAGCCCCATGGTCTGCTTCAACTCGCTGAGCAGGTTCACCACCTGGGCCTGCACGGACACATCGAGGGCAGAGATCGGTTCGTCGCAGACGACGAACTCGGGCTCGAGAATCAGCGCGCGGGCGATGCCGATGCGCTGGCGCTGACCGCCGGAGAACTCGTGTGGATAGCGCGACAGATGGTCGGCATGCAGCCCTACCCGTTCCAGCCACTGCGCAGCCTTGTCCCGAGCCTGAGGCGACGTCATCAGGCGATGCAGCAACAGGCCTTCCGCCAGAATCTCGCCTACGGTCATGCGCGGATTCAGCGAGGAGTACGGGTCCTGAAAGATCATCTGCATGCGGCGTGACAGCTGGCGGAAGTCGGCGGCCTGATAGCGTGCCGGAAGCGTGTCGCCCCGGTACTGCACGCTGCCGGCCGTTTTATCGTGCAGGCCCAGCAGAGTCTTGCCCAGGGTCGACTTGCCCGAGCCGCTCTCGCCGACCAGGCCGAGGACCTCGCGCTCGTGAATTCTGAAGCTGATGTCATCCACGGCATGCACGCGACGGCCACCGCCGAGTTCGAAATAGCGGGTCAGCTTGTCCACCCTCAACAGCTCAGCCACGGACACCTCCCACGTGCAAGGCACTGGCAGTTCGGGGCGCCAGCGGGTGCTGAAGCCAGCAACGCGACACATGACCCTGCCCTGCCGCGAAGATTTCCGGCGCCCGGGCCTGACACACCTGCATGGCATGGGGACAGCGCGCGGCATAGGCGCAGCCTGCAGGTGGCGCAAACAGATCTGGCGGACTGCCCTCGATGGGCAGCAGGCGCTGGGTCACATCGCGATGATTGCTCGGCATGGCCTGTTTCAGCCCCAGCGTGTACGGGTGGGACGAGCGGTAGAACACATCATCGACACTGCCCGCTTCCACCACCTGGCCGGCGTACATCACTGCCACTTCGTCGGCCATGCGTGCCACCACGCCGAGATCATGGGTGATGAGGATGATGGCCATGCCGGTTTCCTTCTGCAGCTCGCGCAGCAGGTCCAGAATCTGTGCCTGAATGGTGACGTCCAGCGCCGTGGTGGGCTCGTCGGCAATCAGCAAGGCGGGTTTGCAGGCGATCGCCATGGCAATCATGGCGCGCTGCAGCATGCCGCCGGAGAACTCGAAGGGATACTGATCGGCGCGTCTGGCAGCTTCGGGAATGCGCACCATCTCCAGCAGCTCGATGGCGCGGGCGCGGGCCTGTTTGCCGCTGTAGCCACGATGCACCAGCAGCGGCTCGGCGATCTGGTCGCCGATGCGCATGGTGGGGTTGAGCGAGGACATCGGGTCCTGAAAGATCATGCCAATCTCCGAGCCCCGCACCTCGCGGCCCGCCACCGTGCTGCGGCCCAGAATCTCCTCGCCGCGCAGCCGGGCACTGCCCGCGGTGATGCGCCCGGGGGGCATGGGCGTCAAGCCCATCATGGCCTGCACGGTCACGGACTTGCCGCAGCCCGACTCTCCAACGATGGCCAACGTGCGCCCCGCGTCCACGCTGAAATCCACGCCGCGCACGGCCTTGACTGTGCCGCCATAGGTGTCGAATTCCACCTGCAGATTGCGCACGTCCAGCAGGGGCACGCTCATTCCAGACTCCTCATGCGGGCATCCAGCGCATCGCGCAGCCCGTCGCCCAGCAGGTTGAAGGCCAGCACCGTCACACTGATGAACAGGGCCGGGAAGATCAGCTCGTGAGGGTGGGTGAGCATCGTCGCCAGCCCCTCATTGCTCATGCTGCCCCAGGACGCGGTGGGTGGTGCCACGCCCATGCCAATGAAGGACAGGAACGCCTCGGTAAAGATGGCACTGGGCACAGCGAAGGTCAGCGTCACCAGAATCACGCCCAGGGTGTTGGGGATCATGTGTCGCAGCACGAGATACCAGCTCGGTGCCCCCAGCAGGCGGGACGCGCTGATGTAGGCTTCCTGGCGGATCTGCAGTACCTGCCCGCGCACGAGCCGAGCGGTGGCCGGCCAGGCCAGCACCACCAGGGCCAGCAGCATGGGCAGGATGCCGCTCTCACCCGGCCCGATGCCGAACACTACCTGGAACAGGATCATGAACAGCAGGAATGGCAGGGCCACCACGAAGTCCGCAAAGCGCATCATCCATTGATCGACGCGGCCTCCAAGGAACCCCGCCGTGCTGCCATACAACACGCCCAGCAGCACATACAGCAGCGGCGCCACGATGCCGATGAACAGTGAGACCCGCGCGCCCGCCATCAGTCGCGACAGCATGTCGCGGCCCAGATAATCCGTGCCCAGCGGATGCAGGCCGAGAAGCACCTCGTCGCCCTCGGCCAGCACGCGTTCGGCCGGCACCAGGGCCCGAGTACGCACTTCGTCCAGGGTGATCACGCGGGTAACTTCCACTTCCAGCACTTCGTATTGGCTGCTCAGGGCACGGTCTTCGTCCAGCGCTACCAGCGAGTAGTAGTACGTGTCGGGCCGCAGATCGAGCCGATCCTCATAGAAGCCTGCATCGCTGTCGGGAAACTCGGCAATCGGCAGGCCGAAGGCCATGTCACCATCCACGGGAAAAACATTGCGGTAGAGCCGGAAGCCCTGCATGCCCGGCACGGCATCCCACAGCAGGCGCACCACCTGGGAATTGGCCGCCGCCAGCCGCAGCCCGCTGCCTCCTTCGAATCCCGCTGTGGCCATCCCATTCCAGGCGACATAGGGTGCGACGATGGTGGCACTGCGATCGGCCCCCGGCGCCTGACTGATCTGGTCGATGTCCTGCCGCGCCGGGTCCACTGTCCACAACAGCGGCCCCAGCAGGGCGAAGGACAGCAGCGCGATGATGATCCACAGGGAGAGCATGGCCCGGCGATTGCGGCGCAGCCGCGCCCAGGCATCCTGCCAGTAGGAGCGTGAAGGCCGGGTGATGCCGTAAGCATCAGGACGGACCTGCAGGGGCAGAAAGTCTTCGGGACTCAGCACTGGAGGCGTGTTCGGTGTCGTCATTGCACCCTCACCCGCGGATCGATCCAGCCATACAGCAGGTCCACCACGATCACCATGAACACCAGAAAGGCACCATAGAACACCGTGGTGCCCATGATCACCGTGTAATCCAGCTGCTGCACGGCCTGCACGAAATACCGCCCCAGGCCCGGAATTGCGAACACCAGCTCCACCACGAAGCCGCCGGTGGTAATGGCAGCAATGGCGGGCCCGAGTACTGTCACCACTGGCAGAATGGCATTGCGCAGCTGATGCCGCGTGAAGATGCGAGCGGGGGGCAGACCCTTGGCGCGAGCGGTGCGGATGTAGTCAGCGTGGATGATTTCCAGCATAGACGAGCGCATCAGTCGGGTCAGATAGGCCATGGTGCCCATCCCCAGCACAAGGGCTGGCAGAATCATGTGGCTGACCTCACCCCAGCCGGCGACGGGCAACAGCGACACCCCCAGCAGCGCATTCACATTCACCAGCGCCAGCTGGCCGAGGGCCGCAAACACGAAGCTGGGTACCGAGATGCCGAGAATTACCAGGAACATGATGATGGTGTCTGGCAGCCGGTTGCGATACAGCGCCGTGAGCGCGCCCCACAGCACACCGCCCAGCGCGGCGAACAGCACCGCCAGAATGCCCAGAGTAGCCGAAACAGGAAAATGTTCGCGGATGATGTCATTGACCTGGCGGTTCTGCTGGGTGAAGGAGATGCCGAAGTCGCCCCGCAGGAAATTGCCCAGATACAGCACGTACTGCTCGCCGAGGGGCTTGTCGAGGCCGTAGCGTGCCTCGAGGTTGGCGCGGATCTCGGGGCTGATGGCCCGGCCGCCCGAGAGGGGATCGCCGGGCACGTTGTGCATGGCGAGGAAGGTGGCGGTGGCGATGAACCAGACGGTTACCAGGCCCTGCGCGAGTCTCTTGAGTGTGTACTGCCACATGCGTGTGCAGATTCCTGTTGTTGATGAGCTGTCTGGTATTGCTTCGATCCCGGCGACGAGGGCGCGGGTGGGTGCGGGCGCGACACGCCGTGAATACATCCCTGTAGGCTCGCCTGCCGCCATCCCTGGCGGCAGACGGTCCGGCAAGCCCCGCCGGCACCCGCTCCTCCGACCTCCGTGCCACGCTGGGCGCCTCGTTCGGGGGAAGAAGAGAGAGCGGCACCCGTCGCACACAAAAGTAGTGCCCGCCTCGGGGCGCCAGGCAGCGTGAGGCGCTCCGCCCGCCGCTTTTTGCGCGGAGGGAGTGTGTGCTGCGGCAAGACCGCTGTGATGCAGGTCTCGCTGCCGAACAAGTAACAGGA
>CAMCRC010000113.1 GCA_945877175.1 Klebsiella pneumoniae
CACGGCAGCGTCTGACGAAGCGCAACAGCTCGAGCGAATTCTGCCCGTACTCCCGATAGCCGTTCTCGGCTCGAACTGCTTTCGGCAACAATCCGATCTCTTCGTAGTAGCGGATGGTCTTGGCGGACACACCTGAATGTTGAGACAGCTTGTTGATCTTCATCACGGCGCTTGACCTTCTAGTAACAGGAAGCTTTATCGTACTCCCAGTTCTCGCACAAGGCGAGTTCATGAGGAGGAAATAATGTCAGGTTGCTGTGCACATGACGCCGTCGAGCGTCGCGAACGTCAGTTGTTGTGGGTTGTGTTGACGCTCAATGCGTCCATGTTTGTCATCGAATTCATGGCGGGATGGATCGCCCACTCCACCAGTCTGCTGGCCGATTCTCTCGACATGTTCGCCGATGCCGTCGTGTATGGCATCAGCCTGTATGCCGTTGGCAGAGCGGTGGCGCTCAAGGCCAGAGCGGCCGTGACCAATGGCGTTCTGCAACTGACCCTGAGTCTTGTGGTGCTGGCGGATGTCAGCAGACGCCTGCTGACGGACGCCGCGCCTGAACCGATGGTGATGAGCGTTGTGTCCCTCATGGCACTGACAGTGAACATGATCTGCTTCGGCATGCTGTACCGATTCAGGAGTGGCGACATCAACCTGAAGGCCAGTTGGATCTGCTCCCGCAACGACATGATGGCGAATGTCGGTGTTTTGATTGCAGCGATCATGGTCAGTCAGACTGGCAGGGCATGGCCGGATCTGGTGGTGGGCACGTTGATCGCCATGCTCGTCATGACCTCTGCAATCCGGATCATCAGTGAGGCCAGAGCCATACAGAGGATCGGCGACAATGTCGGAGCCGCCATTTGCAAGGAAACCCGCGTTTGACCTTGCTCCGACCACAGTGCTAAAGTCCCGGAACGTTGCAAACTTGGAAATCAGTTAAGTGCATATAAAACTTGTCATGGCACTTCTACTCCTTCTCAACCACTCCCTGATGTTCGGAGTGGCTGAGGCTGCGCATATTCCCGACGACGAGCACCCCTACGGTCACATCATGGACTATGACCACGAGACAATTCCGGCCGGGCACTCGGTTGACGATGGTCATGAGTCCCACGAACAGCATCACAAGCACGGCATGCACGTGCACCTGAATTGCGATCTTCCCTATACATTGAGCTTCGAATTCGAGACACCTGGTAGCGAATCATTCGATGCTCGCCAATTCCTGCATCCAAGCCTGGCCTACTCGCCCCCCGTTCCACCGCCCAACCGCTGAACTTCCGAAAATTCCCTATTTTCAATTCAGTTCTCGCAGAGAACTGATGACTGGAGTTCATGCTCATGAAAGATTTTCGAGATGCAAGGCTGCTTGACGGCGGCCTTCCGCATCCACTGTTCAATGACTTTCCGCAGCGGCTATCGAAGCGTTTGCAACCATTACTTGTCATCACTATCTTGATTTTCAGCCAAGGTACCCTGGCTGCGGAAGACGGCGCTCTCACGCTCGAATCGGCCATGGAGCTCACCCTCGCGCAGAACCCGCAATTGCGGGTTTTCGATTTCCGCGATGAGGCGCTCCAGGGCCAGGCCGAAACTGCGGCACTCAAGCCCGCGCTCGAAATCGGAGCCGATATTGAAAACATTGTCGGCACCGGCAATCTTCAAGGCATTGATGGCACGGAGTTGACTGTCTCTGTCTCTTCCGTCATTGAACTTGGCAACAAGCGGGATGCGAGAATGGCATCCATCGGCGCTCGGCGCGGGCAGTTGGATGCGGAGCGTCAAGTGGAGGCGCTGGATCTGCTTGGCGAGGTCACCCGCCGCTACATAGACAATCTGGCTGCCCAGAATCGACTCACATTGGCTCAGGACGCAGTGGCCCTCGCTCGTGAAACTTTGCAGATTGTGCAAGACCGGGCAGCAGCAGGAGCGACGCCCGAGGCGGAAGTGCTACGCGCGGAGGCCGCGTTGTCTCAAGCCGAACTTCTTGTATCGGCGGAGGAGAGCCAACTCACATACGCCCAGGTTGCCCTGGCTGCACTGTGGGGGGAAACCAATCCCACCTTCGAGTCCGTGACGGGAAATCTCTACCAGATCGACCAGACGGCGGGCTTCGAGAGCCTCTTTTCGCGCGTCGAGAACAATCCGTTCATCATGGTGTTCGCCAGCGAGCAGCGCATGCTCGAAGCAGAAGTGCGCCTGGCCAGAACGCAGTCGATGGCCGACCCACGCTGGTCGCTTGGCGCTCGAAGGCTACAGGAAGGCGGTGACGTGGGATTGGTCGCCGGTTTCAGCATGCCGCTGTTCAGTGCGACACGAAACAGCGGAGCCGTGCGATCCGCTATCGCGGCGCGCGATGAAGTGGAAGTGCGACGGGAAGCGACATTGCTCAGTCTGCGTACACAGTTGTTCAATGCTTTCCAGAACCGGCAGCAGGCGCTTGTCACCATCGATACATTGCAGACTCGCACCATTCCTTTGCTGACTGAGGCGCTCTCCGAGACACAAGCCGCCTATGAGAGTGGACGATACAGCTACCTGGAGTGGGTGACTGCCAGACAGGAGCTCCTCACCGCCCGTAGCGCGCTCATTGACGCAGCAAGCGCTGCCCTGCGTCACGGTGCCGACATCGAGCAGTTAACGGCTGAGCCCCTGCTCCCTCCTCTGAATGATCAGACCAATTAACAGGATCAAACCATGAAAACAAATTATCAACTAAAGCTGCTACTCGCACTGTTGTTGTCGCTGTCTCTCACTGGCACCACCGCACTGGCTGCGGATGCAGATGCAGACCACGAACACGCCGAAGAAGAACACGCCGAAGAAGAGCACTCGGACGAAGAGCATGCGGAAGAAGAGCACGCCGACAGCGTGGTCATTGAACCGGGCATGGCACAACAGGCCGGTGTCACGACAGCAATGGCCGGGCCGGCAGTTATACGTGAAGCCGTTACCGTGTATGGCACGACAACCATGAACCCGCAGGGGATCAGTGAGGTCAAGGCACGCTTCCCTGGGCTCGTGATTGCCATCAATCCTGAAGTCGGAGAGCTTGTGTCCGCAGGAGATACGATCGCGGAGATCGAGTCCAACGAGAGCTTGCAGCGCTATCGGGTTCAGTCGCCTATTAGCGGAAGAGTGGTGTCACGTAACGCGAACCCAGGAGAAACGACCGGGGATCAACCACTGCTTACGATCATCAACTACGATCAACTGTGGGCTGAGCTCACCATCTTTCCATCCAACGCACGGCGCATCCAGCCAGGGTTGGAAGTGATCATGGAAGCAGACGGTGAAGTGATGAGAGGGAGCATATCGCATATTTTGCCGGGCTCCAGCGAATCTCCTGCAGTTCTCGCACGTGTCACTTTGGACAACAGTGATGGTCGCTGGACTCCGGGCTTGTTGTTGCAGGCCGATATCACAATCGGTCAATCCGAGGTCGCGCTTGCTGTGGATAACCGTGCCATTCAGAGCTTCGAAGACAACCCCGTGGTCTTTGTGCAGGAGGGGACTACTTACGAAAGCCGAACGGTGGCGCTGGGGCGTAAAGACGCTGAGCAGACCGAGATACTAAGTGGCCTTGAGCCAGGGGAGCTGTACGTTGTAGAGAACAGCTATTTGATCAAAGCCGACCTGGAGAAGTCCAGCGCCGAACACGCCGAATAATCAGGAAGCCAACATGATCACATCAATCTTGCGCTTCTCCATCGAGAGGCGCTGGCTGGTTCTGTCACTGATATTTCTATTGCTTGGAGCCGGGGTATGGAGCTTCCAGCAACTTCCAATCGACGCAGTGCCAGATATCACCAACGTTCAAGTGCAGATCAACACCGATGCGCCGGGGTATTCACCGCTGGAAACCGAACAACGAATTACCTACCCGGTAGAGAATGCTCTCGCGGGCCTGCCCAACCTGGACTACACGCGCTCGATATCACGTTACGGTTTGTCGCAGGTCACGGTTGTCTTTCATGACGGCACTGACCCCTACTTTGCCCGCAACCTGATCAACGAGCGGCTTGGCACCATTCAGAGCAGCCTGCCTCCGGGACTTGAACCTGAAATGGGGCCAATCGCCACGGGTTTGGGTGAGATATTCATGTACACGGTCTCGGCATTGCCTGGCGCCGTTCAGGCAAACGGCGAACCATACGACCCCACCGCACTGCGCGAGATCCAGGATTGGATCATCAAACCTCAGCTCGCGCGCGTTCCGGGAGTTGTGGAGATCAACAGCATTGGGGGTTACAACAAGCAATACCACGTGACGCCCTGGCCAGCGAAGCTGCTGGCCTTTGATTTGACCATGGAAGATGTCGCTGCGGCTTTACGCGTCAACAACGACAACCGCGGTGCCGGATATGTCGAGCGCAACGGCCAGCAGTTGCTGATTCGTTCACCCGGCCAGTTGGCTACCGTGGAAGACATCGAACAGGTGATAGTGGCAAACCGCAGTGGTGCGCCAGTCCAGATTCGGGACGTTGCCGAAGTGGCCATCGGCGGCCAGTTGCGTACCGGAGCAGCAACGCTCAATGGTCAGGAAACAGTACTGGGCACGGCGATGATGCTGATGGGCGAGAATCCCCGTACCATTTCGCGCGCCGTCGCGGAGCGTCTGGAGACTATCCAGCAA
>CAMCRC010000114.1 GCA_945877175.1 Klebsiella pneumoniae
TGCGGGTCTCTTATGCCGCTGCACGGGACAACGGAGCCCCGGTGCCTAGCGCTGTATCGAAGGATTGGGCAGCCCTTCGCGGGCAAGGCCCGCTCCCACAGTCGCTTCGCGCAGCCCGCTATTGACGACACTCAATGCGTCACCCAGCATTCAGGCCGCCACAGTTATTCCCGATGGCTTGCTGTGCCCTGCACTGCGCACCCGAATCTCAACCCGCTGATCCAGTGCCACCAGCGCCTGCATCAGGCGTTCAAGCGAGATGTTCTGCAACTTGTAGCGGCGTATCAGAGATACTTTCGGCTGGTTCATGCCGGTGATGCGGGCCACATCATTTTGATTGAGGTGCCGCTTGTCTATTATTGCATTCAGCTTCACAGCGAGCTGCGCCTTGACGGACAGCTCTTGTGCATCTGCAAACCCCAGATCGTGAAGGGCATTGGGGGTGCCCACCGGCGTCTCATCCTGCGTCATCGTCATTTGTCCTCCTGAGGCGCCCGCGTGACAGGACCTCTCGCCATCGTTTTTCTATCAGCTCACGATCTTGTCGCGGCGTACTGATCCCGGACCTGGACTTCTTCTGAAACGCGTGCAGCACATGGATCGACTCCTGCCCCGGCAGCATCACCACCACGCGAAACGCGTCGCCCATCCAGATCTCGCGCAACTCCAGTACGCCGCTGCCAAGCCCCTTCCAGTGCTTCATGGATTGCGGCTTGCCGCCAATCTGCAAGACATACAGCGCGACGCCGAGGTCTTTCTGAACCGGGAGAGGAAATGTCTTGAGTTCCTGCCTGGAAGAACCTTCCCAGTAAAGTGTCCGCGTTGTCGAGACGTCCATGAATATACCCTTTCAGGTATAGCGTACAAGTCCGTGTACTAGCAAGGAGTATAGTTGGGACAATGCGGAGTCGCCGGGATTCGAAATGTCGGGAGTGTGCTTCCGGCGCAAATTGGATAGGTACAGAACAGCAGAGACGACGTCGGTTGTTTGATTGCCCTTTGCCGGAGGCCGACAGTGGCGAGCATCGGGGCACAGTGTCGCGCACTGCTGCGCTGACGTTCAGCGAAATGGATGCCCTCGCGGAAAATCTCGGCAAGACAGGGCTTGTGAATTCCGAAGTGACTCGTAAGCTGAACTACTTCAAAGCGGCAGCAACTGCTTCAATTCCGGAATGCATGACCCGCAATTGGTCCCGCAGCGCAGCGTCTTGCCCAGATCTTCCGTGCTGCGCGCCCCTTTGGCGATGGCCTCCAGAATGCGCTCCTCACTCACTCGGAAGCAGCTGCAGATAATGCGGCCCGCATTCAGGGCGCTGGTTTCCTGGCGATGCAGAAGCTGCCATGACTCGGTATTCACCGTGTGCTGCAACAGAGTCTGCAGCCAGGGCGTTTCGGGCAGGCCTTCCCGCGCTGTACCGGCAAAGACGGCTGCTTCAATGCGCGACCCGTGGCACAGCAAGGCGCGGTACTCACCACTGACCGTGTTGGAACCCTCGATCTTCTCCCGTCCTTCCGCCAGCATTGCCAGCCATTGCTGCCAGGCCAGCTCAGTGTCCGCCGTTGGCAGCCGCGTCCGGGCCACCAGGGTGCGCCAGCCATCCTTCACGGGGGTGCGTACCCAGAAGTCGAAGGGCTCGGTGTTTACGGGTTCGCGGCTGATGACGACCGCCCAGTGCTGCACCGTCACGGCGCGCACACCCACCCACGCAAACTTGCTTTCGGGCTGGCCCGACACCGGGTCGGCGACACTGGCAATCAGGCGGTTGACGAGGCCGTGGGAAGCAAACTGGCCGTTCCAGTGAATCGGGACGAAGACTTCGCCGTCGCGCTGTCCCTTGTCCAGACTTGCCAGCAGAAGCAGCGACTGACGTTCGCCCTGCGCGTCGCGATTGAACACGTCCACCAGATCGCCCTCGCGGATGCCCAGACTCTGCGCATCCCGCGGATTGAGCGCGACGAACGGCGCCTCGGTGTGGGCCAGCAGACGCGGGGCACGGCCCGTGCGGGTCATGGTGTGCCACTGGTCGCGCAGGCGGCCGGTGTTGAGCTGGAAGGGCATTGCCAGCGGCATTTCCTGTGCAGGCAGCGCAGGTGTCGATGCCACGAAGCGGGCGCGGCCTGACGGGGTGTAGTAACGACCATCCGTGAACAGGCGCGCCGTGCCTGCGGGGGCTTGTGTGGTGACGGGCCATTGCACTGGCTGCAGGGCGTCGTAGCCCGCATCGTCCAGCGTGGCCAGCGCACCGATGTCGAAGGCGCGGGTGCCGCCGTTCTCGAAGGCCGAAAGCGCCGCATGCTCCCGGAAGATGTCAGCCGGGGAGTTGTAGGCGAAAGCCTCGCCGTGGCCCAGCCGGCGCGCCACTTGGCTGATGATCCACCAGTCGGGTCTGGATTCCCCCGCCGCAGGCACCAGGGCGCGCTGCCGAGAGATCCGGCGTTCGGCATTGGTTACCGTGCCGTCCTTCTCGCCCCAGCCCGTAGCGGGCAGCAGCACGTCGGCGCAGGCGGCGGTGTCGGTGTCGGCGAAGCAGTCCGAGACAATCACCAGCGGGCAGGCAAGCAAGGCCTCGCGCACGCGGGCGGACTGAGGCAGGCTGACCACCGGGTTGGTGGCGATGATCCACACCGCCTTGATCTCGCCGCGCGCGATGGCGTCGAACATGTCCACCGCCTTGCTGCCGGGAGCTGTCGCCATCTGCGGTGCATTCCAGAAGCGTGCCACGCGCTCCACATTGTCGTGGGTGAAGTTCATGTGCGCCGCCAGCTGATTGGCCAGCCCGCCCACTTCGCGGCCGCCCATGGCATTGGGCTGGCCGGTGATGGAAAAGGGCCCCATGCCGGGACGGCCGATGCGCCCGCTTGCCAGATGACAATTGATGATGGCGTTGCACTTGTCGGTGCCTGTGGCGGACTGGTTGATGCCCTGGGAATAGAACGTGACGGTGCGCTCGGTGCGCGCGAACCACTGGAAAAACTGTTCCAGATCGGCCGGGTCCAGGCCCGTGTTCTCTGCCGTGGTTTCGATGTCGAAATCCGCGCAGGACTGCAGCGCCTCGTCGAAGCCTTCGGTGTGTGCGGCGATGTAGTCGCGGTCCAACGCGCCGCGGCGAGCCAGGAACTGCAGCAGGCCCTGGAACAGAAAGCCGTCGGCTCCGGGCCGCAGCGGCAGGTGCAGGTCGGCGATCTCGGCACTGGCGGTGCGGCGCGGGTCGATCAGCACGATGCGCATGCCGGGACGCGCTGCCTTGGCGGCGCGGATGCGCTGATACAACACGGGGTGATTCCAGGCGGCGTTGGAGCCGACCATCACCAGCAGATCACAGCATTCCAGATCTTCGTAGCTGCAGGGGACGGCATCCGCCCCGAAGGCACGTGTGTAACTGGCCACCGCCGAAGCCATGCACAGCCGGGAATTGGTGTCGACGTTCGCGCTGCCCAGGAAGCCCTTCATGAGCTTGTTGGCGACGTAGTAGTCTTCGGTAAGCAGCTGGCCCGACAGATAGAAGGCCACCGCGTTGGGGCCGTACTGACGGATGATGTCGCGCAGCCCGGCGGCGACGTGGTCCAGTGCCGTGTTCCAGTCAGTGCGTACGCCGCTGATGCGCGGATGCAGCAGGCGCCCGGAGTCTCCCATGGTCTCGTGCAGCGCAGAGCCCTTCACGCACAGGCGCCCGAAATTGGCAGGGTGCGTGCCAAGTCCCTGCACCGCAGCCACGGCACCCTCCGCCACCCGCGCAGACACGCCACAACCCACGCCGCAATACGGGCAGGTAGTGTGAATTCGAGAGGGGCTTGCCGTGTTCATGCCGGGTGTCCGATGGGGTGCGTATCGGGCCAGATTCTACACACGACCAGGCGCGCACAGTATGCCCCGCACAGGCAAAAAAAAGCCCACGAGCTGCATCGCAACCTCGTGGGCAGCATTGGCCGGACCTCCATCGGGGGAGAGTGTGAGGCCCGCAAAGAACTCAGGTAGAGGAAAAAAAGTTCTCACTCTGACCAATGCATGTGTCGTGCCAGACCTTGCCTGCAGCCTGTACCACCCGGCAGAGCGCAGCACAGTGCAGACAACGGGCTGCAAAGTGCAGCAGCGGCGCGATTCTGTGCGCTACATTTGTGCGGACAGCACCACAAGGGGGCGTCAGCGGCGGCGCGGGCTCTGGAAGAAAACCCGGGGCAAAAAAAAGCCTGCGACCCATGGGGGAGGCAGGCATCGATACTCGATTCAAAAAATTGGTACTGGAGAGTACTACGCTTATATCTATTCAGAATTCGTGCCAATATTTTTATTATTTAAATACAAGGGGTTAATATATTTGGCAAAATTTATCCTCGTCTCGGCCTAATAAGCGCTGCGATTTCTTGCACCGAAAGCGGGAGCAGTGCACAAAACAGGTGCGCTTGCTGTGCTGCGAGCGCCCCGGTATCGAGTGACTATCCTTTGCTGCGGCCGTGCTTGAAAGTGCCTTGCTCCGCTGGCGGTCGCGTTCAAGTCCTGACCGACTCTCGCACCACTCCGACACCAAATGGGAGCAACACCCGCGCCAGCTATGTCACC
>CAMCRC010000115.1 GCA_945877175.1 Klebsiella pneumoniae
ACATGGCCGGCGGTACTGACGCAGCTACGTTGAATATCGTCTACAACCTTGCTGACGTTGTTAACAAGATCGCTTTCGGCCTGTTTATCTGGTACGCCGCAAACGAAGAAACTTCGGCTAAAGCGTAATATTGTTACAGAGCTAGACCAAAAGCCGCCGTCAGGCGGCTTTTGTATTTTAAAGGGCGGATTCAACTCCGAAGTGCATAACTCTCCTGACCTGTCGCATTCGAGAATTGTGAAGGGTGCTACCCCGTTCGGCCACTTTAGTATGTACACACAGGAGATCGTACCGCACTGGAAACATGGGTGTACCCCAGGGTGGGTCGGCCGAATACGTATTTTACGTACCAGTCCTACCCTCTCCCACTATCGCCTTGCGTTGCTAAATTTCTACCAATCCACATTTCTGCAAATATTCTACAGTGCCCTCATAGAATGACAGCAAACGAGTCGCATCCTCATCGCTACCCTCTGGCACATAAATCACCATGCCTTGCCTAGCGCGTGTCAGCAACGGTTCTGTCGTCAATCTGCTGTACAAGAACCAGATGGGAAGCCTCCCCGTAGCGGCAGAGTACAATCGATTAGTGGCACTGCTCGACAGCGGGGCGTTCACGCAATCGAGTTACGCGGTAGCAGCAGCAGAACACGAAGTCACCGCGGTAAATATCGCGCTTGTCGGACTGGCCAGCACAGGCCTCGAATATTTCGCGGCAGCTTAGTACCCAATTCGCTGTTTACACGCAGATGAACCAGACACGGAAAGACACTCGTACTAAAAAAGGTGGTTTCGCACATATTCGCGCCTGAGAGGCAAAATTGATCCCCACAAGTTTGAGCGAGGTTGGCGACCACAATACGCCGATGCGCCACAGCGCGGAATGGGTTTGCGTATGGGCCGCAAAGGCATGACGACATACTTTTGTCGCTCAGGATCGGTTTGTTAGGTTTCTTGCCCCTGATACTCTGTAAATGAATAATTTTGTGTAGGCCCAAACATTTCCTCGAAGCGCTCCTTGAGATCTGGCGATTCCTCAGCCATAGGGCAACGCCAGCCCTGCAAGCAGAACCCGTCGAAGTTTGTCGGGTATTTTTATGGGCTATTAATTTTATGGAAGGGCTTATGGCAGGTATGAAAATGTATCTGCCGCAACCTATTGATTTATAACGCTGTATGGTGCACCCGGAGAGATTCGAACTCCCGACCAAGTGGTTCGAAGCCACCTACTCTATCCAGCTGAGCTACGGATGCGTGCGGAACAGGAGTATATAGAAGTCACCCGGGACGGTCACCCCAAAATTTCCTCAAGTTTGGCCGAAAAATGCACCTGCCTTGCCATTTCTCCGGAAGTACACTTAACTTCAATTCAATGACGAAAACGCCTTTGGTTCATGAGGTCACAGAAATGCAGAAGCTGTTCACGGCTGTTTACCGACACGAGGGTGGCTGGTGGCTGGGCTGGGTCAAGGAAGTCGCAGGCGTCAACTGCCAGGAGCGTTCCCTGGAAGACTTGAAGTCCAGCCTGCAACAAACCTTGCGTGAAACACTTGCTCTCGACAGCCACTTCAAGAAATCAATCTCCACTTTCAAGGATGAAATGGTGATTTATGAAGAGGATCGATCTGCAGAGGCATCTGCGTAGACACGGCTGCCTCCTGCTTCGAGAAGGCCGGAATCATTCCTGGTGGCGCAATGCCCGCACGGACTCGCACTCGTCTGTTCCGCGACATGTTGAAATCAATGACCTGCTGGCACGCAAGATCTGCCGCGACCTGAGTGTTCCTCCCCTCTGACCCTCACTCCACCCCCGCCCCCCGCACCACCACGTTCACCTGATTGGCCGTAGGCAGCACGCCCTGCGGAAAGTTCAGGCCCGAGTCGAGTTCGCCGATCTGGCCGGGCGCCAGTCCCGGCACGACCAGCGTGCGGGTGGCGAGCTGGCCGGCGATGACAGCCTGGAACTCGATGCTGATGTCGCGCATGGCCACGGGCGAGCGGTTCTCGACGCGGGCCAGCAGGCGGCCGGCATTGTTGACCACTGGCTGCGCAGCGACATACTGGGTGGGGTTGTCCGGGATATCCAGGCGCATGAACGCGGCGCGGGACTGCTCGCCGACCAGCCCGGAGGCAGCACTGGCGGCCTGGAAATACTCTTTGGCGGATACGCGGTCATTGCTCTGCAGAGCCAGCTCGCCCAGCTCACTCATGGCGAGGGCTGTGGGCAGCAGGTCGACGCTGTGCTCCAGATCGTCCCGTGCGCGTTCACGCTCCCCCTGGCGGGCGAACGCAACGCCTCGGCCGAGGTAATAGTCGAAGTAGTCCGGGTCGCGGGAGATGGCATCATCGTAGCGGCGTGACGCCGCTTCATAACGGCGCTGATAGACCAGGATATCGGCGGCCAGACCATGGAAGCGGGCTTCGTCGGGCACCATGCTGAGGGCAGTCTCCAGGCGGCGATCGGCCTCTTCCAGCTTGTCTTCGGCAATCAGCTTTTCTGCTTCGTCGAAGGCTTCGTAGGCTGGCTGCGTCTCGCGCATGAAGGCAGTGGCTTCACGGTAGCGATCTTCCCCCAGCTCGCCGCCACTGATGCCTTCGGCACGCAGCTGGGCAACCAGCGCCCGGTTGTTCTCTACACGCTCCTGGGACGGCGGGTGACTGGCGAACAGGCCGTCAAGCCAGTTGCTGTCGCGGCCTTCCGAAAGCCGCACGAAGACTTCCTGAAGACTGATGGCAGCGGCCGGGTCATAGCCCGCGGCGGCCATGTAACGGATGCCGTAGGCATCGGACTCGCGCTCTGCGTCGCGGCCGTAACGCTGCGTCACCAGCTGGGCGCCCAGCATGGCGCCACCCACCACATAATCAGAATACTCGCTGCCCTGGGCCGCAATGGCGCCCACCACCAGCGCACCCTGCAGCAGCATGCCACGCTCCATGGCCTGGGCACCGTGACGGGCGGCGGCGTGCACGATCTCGTGGCCGAGTACGGCAGCCAGTTCGGCCTCGTTGTTGAGCTCTGTCAGCAGCCCGCGATTGACGGCGATCTTGCCGCCAGGCAGAGCCCAGGCATTAGGGACGGAGTTGTTGAGTACCACGAATTCGTATGGCAGCGGGCGGTCACTGACCTCGGCGAGCCGTTGTCCCACGCCCTGCACGTAAGCGCTCAGCTCTGGATCGACGCTGAACTGCCCACCCTGGGACTGCTGCGACGGGCTGTATTGTTCTGCACCGATGGTGAGCTCGCGCTGCTCGGAAATGAACCCCAGTTCGCGCTGGCCGGTGACCGGGTTGACGGCGCAGCTGCCCAGCAGGACGGCGGTCAGTGCCAGAGTGGTGGACTTGTGGAGACGGGTACGAACAGTGGTGAACATAGTGAACTCTCATGACAATGAAGCGACTTGACTGCTCTGATTCTATGCCGGTGCCAACCCCATCGGCCAGTGCGTATTTGTATACTCCAGGCAACGCGATTCCGGGCTATGCTTGGAGCACCTACCCATCTTATCAAGGATGAAAGTCATGACGACACGTTGCGCCTGGTGCGGCTCTGACCCGCTCTACGTTCATTACCACGACACGGAATGGGGTGTGCCGGTGCACGACGATCAGGCCCTGTTCGAGTTCCTGAGTCTGGAATGCCAGCAGGCCGGCCTTAGCTGGATCACAGTGCTGCGCAAGCGCGAGCACTACCGCACAGCCTTCTTCAACTTCGACCCGCAGCGAGTAGCCCGCATGACCGACGCGGAGATCGAAGAGCGTCTGCTGGACACTGGCCTGATCCGCAACCGTCTCAAACTCTATGCCATGCGCAGCAATGCCATCGCTTTTCTGGCGATACAGCAGGAGTTCGGCAGCTTCGACAAGTACATCTGGGGCTTCACCGGCGGCAATGTGCTGGATGGCAGGCGCGGCAGCATGGGCGATCTGCCGGCCACCTCGCCCGAGAGCGATGCGCTGTCGAAAGACCTGAAAAAGCGCGGCTTCAAGTTTGTGGGCTCCACCATCTGCTACGCCCACATGCAGGCCACCGGCATGGTCAACGACCATGTGCAGAGTTGCTTCCGCTACCACGAGGTGCAGGCGTTGGCAGTGTAGTGTCGGCTTGTGGAGGGAGCTGGCCCTGTTTGTGGGAGCTGGCCCTGCTTTTGGGAGCGGGCTTGCCCGCGAAATTTCGCTGGCACTCATCCAGGCCCCGGGCATCCGCCCTCCCGTGCAGCGGCATGAAAGACCCGCACCGAGTGAGCAAAATGACCTGAGGCATTTTGCGATGCGAGGGCACTCAGGATGAGTGCGGGTCAGCCGCAGCACGGGAGGGCGGGTGGCCGGGGTCGGCGCTACCTGCACGAAGTTCGCGGGCAGGCCCGCTCCCACCAAAGGCCCGCTCCCACCAAAAGCCCGCTCCCAAACTACAGCGCTCTCACGTTGAGCGTGTAACTGGAGCCGATGATCAGCACAAGGTTGAATACCAGCACCGCCAGGTGTACCCGGCGATTGCGCGTGAGAAACAGAGGGATGAATGACAGGGCGAGCAGGCCCGGACCA
>CAMCRC010000116.1 GCA_945877175.1 Klebsiella pneumoniae
AAGGCCGCGGCTACGCACCTGCGGACACTCGTGTGTCCAATGACGATGAGACTCGTGCCGTTGGTCGTCTGTTTCTGGATGCCTCGTACACGCCTGTTTCCACAGTGTCATACTCTGTAGAGAGCACCCGGGTTGAGCAACGTACTGACCTCGACAAGTTGATCATTGATCTGCGCACTAATGGCACAATTGATCCGGAAGAAGCGATTCGCCGTGCGGCAACGATTCTGCAGCACCAGCTTGCTGTATTCGTTGATCTGCAAAGCCAGGTAGCGAATACACCTGAAGAGCCGGAAGACGAGATTGATCCGATTCTGCTGCGTCCAGTCGATGACCTTGAATTGACAGTGCGGTCTGCAAATTGTCTGAAAGCGGAAGACATTTACTATATTGGTGACCTGATTCAGCGCACTGAAGTTGAACTTCTGAAGACCCCGAACCTTGGCAAGAAGTCGCTGACAGAGATCAAGGACGTACTCGCTACACGTGGTCTGTCCCTGGGGCTGCGTCTGGAGAACTGGCCACCGTCCAGTCTTCGTTCGGATGACCGAAACTAAATAGAGATTTTAAACACAGAGTGACCGAGTACCGTCGGGTGCGAAGGTAAGAATAGGAATTAGAAGCTATGCGTCATCGTAAAAGTGGACGTCAACTCAGCCGGAACAGCTCGCACCGTCATGCGATGCTGCGCAACATGACTGTTTCCCTGGTTGAGCACGAGATCATCAAGACAACTCTGATCAAGGCGAAGGAATTGCGCATGGTCGCAGAGCCGCTGATCACTCTTTCCAAGAGTGACAGCGTTGCGAACCGTCGTCTTGCCTTCAATCGTCTGCGCGACAAGGCTGCTGTTGGCAAGCTTTTCACAGCCCTCGGCCCGCGCTACAACGAACGTCCGGGTGGGTACATCCGTATTCTCAAGTGCGGCATGCGCCCGGGTGACAACGCTCCGATGGCGTATGTGGAGCTCGTTGATCGTCCCGGTGCGCCAGGGGCTGACTCAGACGAGTGAGTTCAAAGCAAATGAATCTCTACAAAGCCGGGTCTGACTCGGCTTTGTCGTTTCTGGGAGATCGTTATGACGCAGTCTTTCCACCCGCCCCAGCGCACCTTGATGGGGCCAGGCCCTTCCGACGTTGATCCGCGTATACTTCAGGCCATGAGTCGACCGACCATCGGGCATCTCGATCCTCGATTCATTGATCTTATGGATGAGATCAAGGCGCTGTTGCAGTTGGCGTTCAAGACTTCGAATCAGCTTACACTGCCAGTTTCGGCGCCAGGATCTGCCGGTATGGAGGCGGTTTTCGTAAATCTGCTGCAACGCGGAGACAAGGCCATTGTCTGCCAGAACGGCGTGTTCGGCGGCAGAATGAAAGAGAATGTTGAGCGTTGTGGCGCTATGGCGGTCATGGTGCAGGACGACTGGGGCAAACCTGTTGACCTCAACAAGGCAGAGACTGCGCTTCGGCAACACCCTGACGCGAAACTTCTGGCATTTGTCCATGCAGAAACCTCTACAGGGGTGTGCAGTGATGCGCGCGGGCTTGCCGCACTGGCGCGGGCGCATGATTGCCTGTCAGTTGTTGACGCTGTGACCTCCCTCGGCGGGGTAGCCCTCAACGTTGACCAGTGGGGAGTCGATGCCGTGTACTCAGGGTCACAGAAATGTTTATCGTGTGTGCCTGGCCTGTCTCCGGTGTCCTTCAGTGACAGAGCCGTGCAGAGCATTCGAACCCGCACTGAAAGGGTTCAGAGCTGGTTCCTGGACATGAATCTGATCATGGATTACTGGGGCTCAGGCACTCGGCGCAGCTATCACCACACTGCGCCCGTCAACGCGTTGTATGGTCTTCACGAAGCGTTGGTAATACTCCAGGAGGAAGGGCTGGAGAATGCCTGGGCGCGGCACTTGCATCATCACAAGGCATTGGTTGTCGGACTCGAAGCGATGGGTTTGGCGATGCTGGTGGACGAGGCGTTCCGTCTGCCTCAGCTGAATGCGGTGCGGGTGCCCACGGGTGTTGATGAGTCCCTGATCAGGGCCGCGTTGTTGCGCGATTACAGTCTTGAAATTGGTTCCGGTCTTGGCACTCTGGCGGGCAAGGTCTGGCGCATTGGCTTGATGGGTCATGCCTGCAATCGGCGCAATGTTCTTTTGTGTCTTTCGGCACTTGAAGACACGCTTCTGGCTGCTGGTGCTGACATCCATGCGGGTAGCGCGCTCAATGCTGCACATGCCTTCTATGCCCTGAAGCAGCCCTGAAGTCAGCGGCGATCGCTAGTGTTCAGTCCAGTTGCTTTTGGTTGCCGGGAAAGAGGCTGAAATAGAGCATTGGCCAAAGTCCGACGTGTACCATTACATCCGCTGTATTGAAGATGTAATGCCAATAGGGGATATGTTGGACATTGATGAAATCGACCACACTGCCGTACAGCAGTCGGTCAACAATATTGCTGCCACCACCACCGACTACAAAGCCGAAGCAGATGAATTCGTAGGACTGTATATCGCGGCCTCGCCACAGGTAAAGAACCAGTGCGCTGATCAGCAACAGGCTGAACGCACCGAATATCCAGCCATGACCCTGGAACATCCCGAATACTCCCCCCATGTTGCGAATGTGCGTGAAGTGGACGAGGGAACTCCATTCCACGCTCGTGCCCAGTGGGATGTACGTATTGACCAGGTAGCTGCCGATCTGTGAGACAGTCAGGACGGTCAGTGCAATGAGGCTGAAACGCAACATCTGGCGCGATCTGGACAAGGAACACCTGGCGGGAATGCTGAGAACGGGCCGCCAGAATAGCACAGGCTCCTCTCCAATCGACAGACTCAACCGGGTTCGGCAAAGGTACAGGTCAACATGACGCAGGCAGTGGCAAACAAGCATACCGGCAAGCGGCGGTTGATCGCGTCGTCCTACAAGTTTCTGAAGCGCGGTGAGCGGCATTTGCCGCCTGTGCTGAGGGGGTTGATGGGGGTCGTGCTGATCATGGCCGGGCTGCTTGGATTCCTGCCAATTCTAGGCTTCTGGATGATTCCACTCGGGGTTGCGCTGCTGGCTACTGACGTTCCAATGCTGCGGCTGTGGTTCATCAAACGCTTGAATCACAGCCGCCGCAGGACGGGAAGAATTTACAGACGCTGATCAGCGCAGCTCTGCAAAAAGTGCCCGCAGTCGATTGGCATTCTTGCCGATATCGCTGCCGCCAACACGTGACTTTGATCGTGCCTGCAGTACAGTTCCTTCCGGAGTGTCGTTGAGCAGCACGATGACATCATCCTTGAAGCGGAACCAGAACGTCGTATCAGTTGCTTCGACTCGTCCTTCAGCCAGGTTCTGATCCACGAGCTCCCAACCCAAGGTGTCCACGGCGGCCAGCACGCGGTTGAAAATCTCTTCTTTGGATTCAGCAAATGTTTGCGGGACGATGTCCGGATAGGCCTCTTTCTGTGCTGCAGCCATGCGTGTGGCATCCCAGTTGGGCTGGTCGCCATAGATCACCGAATTCGGCGCGTTGGCACGTAGCGGGGCGACAGCAACAAACGCAGGTGGATTGTCTGTGTCAGTGGTGATGTCGTGAATCGGAGGCGTGCCCTCCGGGGCGCGGTAAGTCTCCGGGACAAGATAGGCAAGCGCACTGGCGACGCAGCCAATGGCCGCCAGAGTTGCCAGTCGTTTCGCCGATGCAGGTGCCAGTTTGCGCGCGCCCAAGAAGATGCCGACGGTGACAGCCAGAGTGATCCAGGCCGCCCAGTCCGCACTGGCATTGACGAAGCGCAGCATGTTGAAGCCTGTGCGGAAGTCCCACAGACCGACCCAGACTCCAAGGGAAGCGGCCAGTGCGTATGCGCCCAGGCCAAGACCAGTAGCGAGTGCGGCATAGGCGAAGACTACCAGGGCTTTGCCTGCAGCAGGTGAATTGGAAGTGACAGGGGAATTCGAATCGCTCATGGGATTGTCCTTGTTATGGGATGGTTGCTGACGTCTGAATTGCGCCGGTTCTCTTTGTGGTGGCAATGTCTCGCAATGGCCGCAGGCTTGCAAGTCATTCGATGCGACTTCGTGTGCGGCGCACGGCATCCTGCCACAGAGCATAGCGCTCGTCGCGCCATGGCTTGTCTTTCTGTGGCGTGAATGCTCTGTCCAGTTGCCAGTGACTGGCGATGCCTTCCAGCGACTCATGCACCCCCATGTGAAGTCCTGCCAGCCATGCCACCCCCAGGGCGGTGGTTTCGGTTACCCGGGGACGATCCACGCGACAGCCCAGCAGGTCGGCGAGATTCTGCAGCACGAAGTCATTGCGAGCCATGCCACCATCAACCCGCAAGGTGTCTGGTCGCACCCCATCGGCCTGCATGGCTTTCTGCAAATCCCTGGTTTGATAGCAGAC
>CAMCRC010000117.1 GCA_945877175.1 Klebsiella pneumoniae
GTATTCACAGCGTGTCCGGCAGCGTGCAAGCGCCTGCTCTGGCCTGCTGCCCAAACTCCCCGAGGCACATCGCCCCCAACTTCCTGTAGAATGCAGCGCGCGCCCCCCCGGCGCACTTTCATTCATTTGCGCTGGATTTGCGTTCCAGGCGGCAGAGAGGACATCCCCATGACGGCTATTGTTGTAGCGGCGCTCTACAAGTTCGTGCGCCTTCCCGATTTTGAATCCCTGCGTTCCCCGCTTCACGACCTGATGGCCGACAACGAGGTGCGTGGCACCCTGTTGCTGGCCCTCGAAGGCATCAACGGCACCATCGCCGGCCCGCGAGAAGGCATCGACACCGTGCTTGGCTGGCTGCGCAGCGACCCCCGCATGCAGACCCTGGAAGCCAAAGAATCTTATGTGGATGAGAACCCGTTCTACCGCACCAAGGTCAAGCTCAAGAAAGAGATCGTGACTATGGGCGTTGAGGATATCGACCCCAACCACATCGTCGGCACCTATGTGAAGCCCGCCGACTGGAATGCGCTGATCAGCGACCCCGAGGTGGTGCTGGTGGATACCCGCAACGACTACGAGGTAAAGATCGGGACCTTCCGCAATGCGCTCAACCCGCAGACAGAGTCTTTCCGGGAATTTCCCGCCTTTGCCAAGGAGCATCTCGACCCGCAGAAACACCGCAAGGTGGCCATGTTCTGCACGGGCGGCATCCGCTGCGAGAAGTCCACCGCCTTCATGAAGCAGCAGGGCTTCACCGAGGTGTATCACCTGGAGGGCGGCATTCTGAAGTATCTGGAGGAGGTGCCGCAGGAGCAGTCATTGTGGGAAGGCGAGTGCTTCGTGTTTGACAACCGGGTGACGGTGAATCATCAGCTGGAGAAGGGGCAGTACGACCAGTGCCACGCCTGCCGCATGCCGATTACGGCAGAGGAAATGACTTCGCCGTTCTACGTGCAGGGCGTCAGTTGCCCGCACTGTCACGACAGTCATGATGCCGAGCAGCAGCGCCGTTACGCAGAGCGCGAACATCAAGTGCAGCTGGCCAGGGCGCGCGGCGAACCGCATATCGGCGAGTCGATGGCCCAGACCATCGCCCGCCGTCGTCACGAGAAGCAATTGGCCAAGGATGAGCAGCGCCGTCGCAACGACGCCGCATCGCTCAGGAGTTGAAAAGTGCGTCGGGCGCAGCGGCTTCGATGAAGGTGAAACGCTTGACGGTTCTGCCGTTCACTTCCAGAGTGCCGTCAAACATCGCCAGCGGGCGGATCCATAGCCCGCGCTCGCCATAGAGTGGTCGATAGACCACGTGCTCCTCTTCCGTCTCACTGTGACGCGCGACGGCATAGACCTGATAGAGCTTGTCCTTGTAATGACGGTAAATTCCGGGGATGAGTGGCATGACAGTGCGTCTCCTTGCGCCAGAGGGAAGTGTCCGGACGGCAGCTTAGCAGAATTTTCCATGCAGGCTGCCGGCGATCACAGTAGTATTGACGCAGACGCGACGCCGCACGTTCGAGTGCAGCTGCGGAGAGGGCGCGTTCAACACAAGGGATTATTCAATGTCTGACTCACGATCACACGCAGGCCTTTTTGCTGCCACGCGCAGGTCTGTACTCGTACTTCTGACACTGCTGCTGGCCGCCTGTGCCGGCACTGCGGCTCCCAGCAAGCAGGAGCTGATTCTAGGCACCTGGGCAGGTGACTTCCAGGGGCAGAGCATCGTCCTGGTGTACAGTGAAACGGAGATCGCCGTGGAGTCTTTCGGAGTCAGTTTTCCCTATGTGTGGGTGGATGCAGACAGCATCAGGCTGGATGCCATGGGGCAGGAAGTCACCAGCACGGTGGAGTTCAACGGGCCGGACGAGATGATCCAGCGCAGTGCCCAGGGCATTCAGACCCTGCGGCGAGTGCCCTGACGTCTAACGGTCGTCGTCAGCGCCGGGGTCGCGGCTCTCGTCTGGATCGCGGCGCTCGCGCATGAAGCTCATGGCATGTACACGCTGTTCCGGTGTGATCTGAGCGAAGATTTCGATGGTCTGTTGCTGGGTGATTTCCAGATAGCGCGTGGCCACCTCGCGAAGCTCATCGAAGGCGGCATTCAAGGCCTCTTCGTTCAAGGGTTCCTCGGTCAGCAATTCATTCACATCTACCTGGGCACGGAAGATCTCGCCGCGCAGTGGTCGCATGGCATCGCGGTATTCGTCCATTCGGGGTTCCAGGCGGGCCAGCGTGGCTTCATCCAGGTCATCCAGAATCCAGGACAGATTTTGCGGCAGCGGGCGTCCGTTCGGGTCGATCAGGATACGGGCAGCAATACCCCCAAACACCAGCAGGTTCAGGCTGAGGGATACCACCAGCACCCAGTTGATCACACGCCGGCGATTCACGCTCATTCGGCAATCTCCGCGTAGTCATTGAGCGCCAGAAGGGAAAGTTCTTCTTCCCAGGCCAGTTCCTGGCCGGTAATGCCGAAACTGAAGAAGTTGGCCATGTAGATGCCGCAAATCAGGGGCAGGCAGGCCACCAGGGCCGGGCGCCAGATCCACGCCAGCAGGCGGTCGGAATGTGGCACCAGCCAGTCAAGCGCCCGATCAAGCAGGCTGTCGCGGGTCAGACTCGCCGCTCGCCGCAACACGCGCTGCTCCAGGCCTTGCATGGCAGGCACTGGCAAGGCGTCCAGCAGGGATTCCAGGCGCGCATACTCGTCACCCAGCGCCTGTGCCTGATGATTGGCATGCCGAAAGGCCTCTGCCGCCATGCGCTCATCCGCTGGCCAGCGCTCGGGCCGACTGCCATGGATTTCGACGAGTTGCGCGAATCTTTCCGGTGTCATGTTCATGGTTAGCTCTGTGCTCTGACGGTTGTGGTTGCCGGCTCTCTATTGGAGCCTGTTTACTGCTTCAACTGCGCTTTCAAACTTCTTCTTGCCCGCGCCAGGATCGACTCCAGGGCGTCTACCGAGATGTCCATGATCAGCGCTACTTCCCTGTTGGAAAAGCCTTGATAATGGCTCAGCACGATGGCCGTGCGCTGGCGTTCCGGCAAGCCTTCCAGCGCCTGCCGCAGCGCCTCCAGCTGCTGTGTCTTCTCGGGGGCATCGGCTGGTCTGTCGCTGCCCTCATGTTCGTCTTCATATTCGCTGCTGATGCTCGACTTGTCCTTGCGCAGGTAATCGATGCACAGATTGTGTGTGATGCGGTGCAGCCATGTGCTTACACTGGCTTTGTCACTCTGCCAGCTGTCTGCATGCGTCCACAGGCGCAGGAAGGTTTCCTGCGTGATGTCCTCGGTATCCTTGCTGTTGCCCAACATGCGGAACGCGAAGTGACTGATGGACTTCAGATGCTTCCTGATGGCGGCCTCATACGCTTTCGCGTCGCCGGCCTGTATCGCCAGCATCAGCCCTTCATCGTCTGTCATAGAGAGATCCTTGCTCCGTAGACCATCTGCCTGGTGACAACGCGTGAACAACAGGATATTCCTGGCCTGCGCAGTGATCTCGTCGCCGCATTCTAAACGGCAGCACTGAATCTTTCATTCACTGGTCGCCTGAGTATACGCAGGCCCGTTTGATATCCGTCGGGCCCTCAAATGCAAAACGCCCGGCTGGAGACCAGTCGGGCGTTTCTTGTGTCTGCAGTGGCCTGCAGAAGCTTACTGGTTTGCAGTGTTCGTGCAGATGGTGGCCTGAACGACCACGTCCAGTGCTGCGGGAAGATCGCTGCCCACTACCGTCTGGACAGGAACTTCAGGGAACGCTGTATCGGTGAGACCATAAAGAGCCGGAGACACAGTGTTGGCGAAGCTGCCAGTGCCGCCCACATAGATGCGGCTGCTGTGCAGGTACCGAGTCGGGTTGGTCGTGGTCGTCAGGTTGAAGCGCACTTTGAACACGCCGGGGGCCGCTGAATCCCAGTAACCGACAGTCGCGCCACCGATATCCACATCGCCAGCGGCCAGCAGTCGACCGGCGAAGCCGGTGCCGCCACCAGCGGTATTGAACCCATTCAGATAGCCCGTGGCGCCATCGCTGATGCCGACCGGAGTGAACGCGCTCACGCTGGTCAGGGGTGACTGACCTGGTGTGTTGCCCTTCACGAACACATTGAAGCAGCCCTGGGGCAGAACGACGCCCGGATCAACCACTACGGGTTCGCAGAAATCATTCTTGAAGGTGAAGTAGGACGCCCAGCTGCCGCCCGGGGTGATCTGCAGTGTGCCAGCCCAGGCAGATTCAGTCTGAACAACAGGATTGGTC
>CAMCRC010000118.1 GCA_945877175.1 Klebsiella pneumoniae
CTTGCTCGACAGAGTCTGTTCGCGGGCAAGCCCGCTCCCACAAGGTCCGCTCCCACAAGTTACGAGCCCAGGCGATACCGCAGTTTCACCACCAGCGTGTCGACGATGGGCTCTGACCAGGCTTCGGTCAGCAGGCCACCGAAGTCGTCGTACAGCGTGCCGGGCAGATTGGAGCCCCGGGTGTACACCACGAAGAGGTCGGACAGCGGCGCGATTTCCCAGCGATAACGGGCCTGGAAAGTCATGCGGCTGATGATGAAGTCTTCGTCGGTCAGGTTGGGCTTGGCGATGGGGTTCAAACGCTCCAGCTTGCGCGGGCTGACCTGCCAGTAGCGATCTTCCTGCGCCTTCAGGCCCGTCCACTGCATGCTGAAACGCACTTGCTGCTTGGCACTGATGAAGTAGTCCATGGTCATTTTTGGCGCCCACTGCGAGGACTCGAAACTGGTGTAGCGTCCGGCGCCCTTGTAGACCAGCAGCGCTTCACGATCGTTGTACTCCAGATCCACGCCCATGGAGAACGTGTCAACCGGCCGATAGCTGAATCCGGCAGAGGAGGTCACCGACTTCGGCCCGATGTCTTCCTGGTCGAAGCTGATGTTGGCGGTGTAGGACAGCGGGCGGCCCGGGTCACTGCTCCAGCCGAAGTTCACTGACCAGCGCTCGGGCATGCGGAACTCGCCACTGCCACGCCCAAGGCGGTCATCTATGCGCGGATTGAAGTAGCGCAGACCGGTGCGCAACTGGGTGTTGTCCAGGAAGGTATAGCTGCGATTGAAGAACAGGGCGAGGCGCGAAGGTTGCCCCGTGGTGTTCCACTGGTTGACCAACTGGAAGCTGCTGTTGCGTGAGCGCAGACCCTCGATGTTCGACTCGTTGAGATTGAAGGTGTACTCCGCCTGAATCTGATCATTGCGGCTGATGAAACCCAGGTCATTGATGTCCAGTGTGTCGTCCAGATAACCCAGTGCAACCCGATGCTGCCGGCCACGCTGCGGCTGGTAGATAATGTCGCCGAAGGCACCGGCACCGGTCACGCCATCGGCATCGCTGTAAAGGAACTGACCGTCGGCCACCCAGCGCGTGTCTGCCGAAAAATAGTGAACGTCGATTCCATTGACCATCGCGTCGACACTGTCATGTGACACATCCGTGCCCATCCAGCCAATCGCACGGCGTCCGCCGCCCGTGGTGTCCTCATACAGAAGTCGCGCGACGGCGAAGTCACGGCCTTCGGCCTCCAGCTTCACCCGGTTGCCAAGGCGATCGCGGCCACGGATCTCGGAATCGTCTTCAGCGGCCATCAAGGTGCCATAGCGCCAGTTGCCACTCTGCCCGGTCAGCTTCACGGCGCCCAGCAGATCGGAAGGTTGACTCAGATCAGTGGCACTGACGGTCACGCCAGTGGGCACGGTAAACAGCGCCTGGCCTCCGATGCGGCGGGTGTTCAGCATAGTCGTCGGGCCACCGGGGCCACGTGCCCCCTGGGAGCGCGGTGAGGTGTTGAAGACATCCTGCCCTTCCAGGAAGAACGAGCGCTTCTCAGGAAAGAATGTCTCGAAGGCCGTCAGGTTCACTACCACGTCATCAGATTCCACATTGCCGAAATCCGGATTCAAGGTCGCGGAAATCTGCGTGTTGGAAGAAGGACGCCAGAACACTTCCGCACCCGTGCGCGCAGTGGTCTCTTCCTTGATGGCATCGTACGTCGTGGACACATAAGGGTAATAGGTGATCTGGGTGCGGGGCTCGATGTCCTGCAGCTCGACCTTGTGAAACGCGGAGAGAAACTCGTTCACCGTCTCGGGCAGCGCCGGGAAAGACCAGGTCTCTCCTGTAGAACCTATCTGACGCTCGGTGTAGATACCCATGCGGCGCACGTCGGCTGCCACCTGCGGCAGTGAAATCATCGACCAGGGCACGAAGATCTCGGCGGACCAGCCGCCATCGACTTCGCTGGTCTCGGCATCCCAGGAACCATCCCACTGCAGGTTCATCTGCCGCTCGGGAAGGATGGTGCCATCAGTCATGGAGCCACCCAGATTGATGCGCATCATGTAGCCATAGAGACCCTCGCCGGACGGGTCGATATTGAAGACGAAGCCGTCGCGTTCCAGCCGGGTGTCCCGGGAGGTCATGCGCGCCACGATGGAGTCGGCAGGCTGATAGTTCATCACGCCCACGTACATGCCGCGCTCGGTGTAGAAAATGCGGGTATGGGTCTCGTAGGCAGGTTCGGCCAGGGTGTCCGGAATCACCACGCGCATGCCGTCGATATAGGGAATGTTCTGCCAGATGCCCTCGTCCATCCGGCCATCCAGGCGGATGCCCGCCGCGTCTTCATCGACCTGGGTGAGCTGGGGAATGGCGTCCTGGGCGTGCAGCAGCGGGCTTGCCAACGCCAGCAAGGCGGAGGAAATGGCCACAGCGAGTGACCCGCGGGGCACCGGATTGAGCAGTTTAGGCATTTGATAAATCTCGAATTGTTTGAATTTGTTGAAACAAATGACAGGCAGGTATCTTGGCAAAGGTGCAGCAATATACCCTATCCAAAGACCATGATCCTCTTTGATTACAATTAGTTGCAATACACCCCCCCAAGCGCTGCGGCGCTTCTGCCTGACCCTTTAAGAATTCCTAAAGACTCACTGCGCATACTGCTCGCCAGAATCCCGAAATCTCTTGCAGAGCCTGCTCCCGAGTTTACGCTGCCCGATGCTGCTGGCAACACCATCAGTTTGAACCAGCAACGTGGCAAGATTGTGTATGTGGATTTCTGGGCATCGTGGTGTGGTCCGTGCCGCCAGTCCTTCCCCTGGATGAACGAGATGCTGGGCAAGTACCAGGCGCAGGGCCGCGACACGCTGGTCAGCGTTGAACGGGCGGTCTTTGCGAACGAAGGCATCGCCTTCGACCTCGATGGCAACGGCGGCACCGCCGCCAAACTGCTGGGCGCCATCGCCGGCCGCGGTGCAGTCACCAACAAGCTGTATATGGGCACGGTGCTCGACTTGCTGGACAAGGGTATGTCCCCGACAGACATCGCCAGCCTGGCCATCAATGTGGTGCGCGGTGGCGATACCAGTTCCCGCGGCATCGTCGGTCTCATCTATCAGAACCTGGCGGGCGTCGCACCGGACGAGGGCACCTTGTCACAGTTTGCCGGCATGCTGGACCGTGGCGAGCTCAGCGCCGGGCAACTGGGCGTGATGGCAGCAGACCACGCATTGAATGTGGGCAATATCGATCTCGTGGGGCTGGCCCAGACGGGGGTCGGCTTCGCGTTGGTGTAGCCGGATCCAGAATGTGGGAGTGGGAGCGGGCCCTGCCCGCGAACTGCCAGGCTGTTCGCGGGCAGGCCCGCTCCCACAGGACCACGCGTCCATGCGGCATCATGCCGCATGGACGGACTGTGCCGAAGGCACAACAATAGCCTCATATCCCCCACATGAGGCGCCACGTGCCATGCAATTCAGCAAACAGCTTTTCCGAAGCAGCATTCTCCTCGGCCTTGCCGCCCTTGCTACTGCAGCCCAGGCCGACGATGTCGCCCTGCGCTTCGCCGCCGAAGTGAACGGCGCCGCTTTCAGCTGCGGCCAGAACTATTCCCCCGTCGGCACCACCGGCTCCACCGTGACGCCGGGCGACTACCGCTTCTTCATCTCGTCAGTGGCGCTCATCGATGCAGCCGGCAATGCCGTGCCTGTGGAACTGACGCAGGACGGCATGTGGCAGCACGCCAATCTGGCCCTGCTGGACTTCGAGAACGGCACTGGCCCCTGCATCAATGGCAATGGCGCGCTGAACGATGTGGTCAAGGGCACGGTACCCGCCGGCCAGTACACCGGCGTGCAGTTCACCATGGGTGTGCCTTTCGAACTGAATCATGCCGATGTGGTGCTGGCGCCTTCACCCCTGAACCTCAGTGCCATGTTCTGGAACTGGCAGGGTGGTCACCGCTTCCTGAAAGTGGACATGAGCACCTCGGGACGTCCGATCACCGAAGAAGATCTCAAGCGTGCCTCGGCCCCCATGGCGATGCACATGGCCATGCCGGCCGGTGGCGGCAATGCCATGCCCAATGCGATGCCCGGGGGCATGCCGCGCGGCAATGCGCCTGCCGAGGGCGGTGACGAAGAAGCCGCTGGTTTCGTGGTGCATCTTGGCAGCACCGGCTGTGCGGCAGCGTCGCGCACCACGGCACCGGAAGCCACCTGTGCCAACCCCAATCTGGTCACCGTGCGCCT
>CAMCRC010000119.1 GCA_945877175.1 Klebsiella pneumoniae
CACTTCGAAGGATCAGCTTCACCCTCAATGACGCGGATCTGCGCGTTGCATTCGACGAGGGGCCTGCGGATGCCCCATTGCGCTGGCAGTTCTGGCAGTTGGCGCTGGGGGCCACGCATCATGTGGGTCTGGCGCTTGTTGATGCCGCAGTGCCAGAGATCAGCCTGCGTTGTCGCAGCCTGATTGATCTGCAACCAGGCCCACTGGAAGAGCCGGGAATCATCCGACAGTCGATGCGGGGTCAGGAAAGGATGTATTCGAGGACGAACTTGGAGCCGTAGAAGCCAAGGATCAGCAGTCCGAAGCCGATCAAGGTGCCACGGATGGCTGTAGTGCCACGCCAGCCCAGTTGGTGTCGTCCCCACAACATTACGGAGAACACCGTCCACGCCAGCAGCGAGAAAACTGTCTTGTGTGGAAGCCCCTTTGCCCACATGTCCTCGACGAACATGAACCCCGCCACAATCCCGAGGCTGAGCAGGATCTGTCCTGCCCACAGCAGTTCAAAAAGGAAGCTCTCCATGTCCTGCAGTGGCGGAAAGCGCTTGATGACGCTCGCCGCGTGGCGGTGACGCAGCTGGTAGTTCTGAAACGCCAGAAAGCCAGCCTGCAGCGCCGCAATGGTGAACATGCTGTAAGCGAGAATCGACAGCAGAATGTGTCCGGCCAGTCCCGGTTCGAGAGGTCGAGCCGGGTAGCTGCTGTGAACGAAGATTGACGCCAGTATGGCCACTATTGCCAATGGGAACAGCCCCACCATCAAGACGCCCAGTGGTTTGCGCAGATTGCTGATCAGCGCCAGCAGGGAGATGGCTGCACATATCAGCGTGCTGATTTCGACGATACCGAAGTGATACCCGGCGCTGTTGCGAATGACGCCCCCTGCGCTGACTGCATGGGTGAGAACGGCGAGCACGCCGAACACGAAGACCGTTCTGGTAGCGCTGGCCGTGCGCACGTCAGCTTTCAAATGTCGGACCTGAAAGACCAGGCTGATCATATAGAACATTACCGCGATCAGTCCTGCGACGGTGCTTGGCTGCATGAATTGTCTCTGGGGATCTGCTGCGGGCTGGGTGGAATGCCTTGCGCCCGCCATTTGTTGCGAAAGTTTCTCATATGTAGCAGGGGCGTTGAAGCGATATTTTCCGTCGCGACCCGACAGTGAACATGCCGGCGTAATTGGCTATAATCGCGCCCAATTTGAATTTCACACGCAAGCCGATGGCGACTCAATTGATGGAAGTGATCTATGTTTGAAAGCCTGACCGAACGACTATCCGGTGCGCTGCGCAAGATCAGCGGCAAGGGAACACTGACCGACAACAACATCCAGGACGCCCTTCGGGAAGTCCGCCGTGCGCTGCTCGAAGCAGATGTGGCTCTGCCAGTCGTCAAGGATTTCATCGAGCGTGTCCGGCAAAGAGCCGTTGGTCAGGAAGTCTCTCAGAGCCTGAGCCCCAGTCAGACGTTCATCAAGATCGTGCAGGCCGAACTCGAAGCTGTGATGGGTGTTGCCAACGAGGCGCTGAATCTGCGGGCTCAGCCGCCGGCTGTCATCCTCATGGCTGGTCTGCAGGGCGCCGGCAAGACCACGACGGTGGCCAAGCTGTCCCTGTGGCTGAAGCAGAATCCGAAGAAAACGGTGATGGTCGTCAGTGCGGACGTTTACCGTCCTGCTGCGATAGCCCAGTTGCAGACGCTGGCTGCGGATGTCGGCGTGGAGTTCTTCCCCAGCAGCGTCGGCGAAAAGCCGGAAGATATCGTGCTTGCGGCCCTGAAGGATGCGAAGCGCAAGTTCATGGATGTGCTGATTGTCGACACCGCCGGCCGGCTTGCGATCGACGACGAAATGATGGCGGAGATCCGTCGCCTGCATGAAGTGCTGAATCCTGTGGAGACGCTCTTTGTCGTAGATGCCATGACGGGTCAGGATGCTGCCAACACGGCCAAGGCCTTCAATGATGCGCTGCCCCTGACAGGCGTAATTCTGACCAAGGCAGACGGCGATGCCCGTGGTGGCGCGGCGCTGTCGGTGCGCCAGATCACCGGCAAACCCATCAAGTTCATTGGCGTGGGCGAGAAGTCCGATGCGCTGGAGCCGTTCTACCCGGATCGAATTGCGACTCGCATTCTCGGCATGGGCGACCTGCTGTCACTGATCGAAGAAGTCGAGCGCAAGGTCGACCGCGAGAAAGCCGAGCGTATTGCCAACAAGATCAAAAAGGGCAAAGGCTTCGATCTGGAGGATTTCAAGGAACAGATCAAGCAGATGCAGAACATGGGCGGCATGGCCAGCATCATGGACAAGCTGCCAGGAATGGGTGCTTTGCCTCCAGGTGCCGCGAAAATGGTGGATGATTCCCTGTTCCGCAAGATGGAAGCAATCATCAATTCAATGACCATGAAAGAGCGCATGAATCCAGACATTCTCAATGGCTCTCGCAAGCGCAGAATCACAGTGGGTTCGGGAACCGACATTCAGGACCTCAATCGCCTGCTCAAGCAGCACAAGCAGATGCAGAAGGTCATGAAGAAAATGAAGAACGGTGGCCTTGCCAACATGATGCGTGGTCTTGGGGGAATGCGTGGCCCCGGTGGTTTCCCGGGAGCCGGCGGACCGCCTCGTTTCTAGGGCATTGGGGTGCTGGGAAATTCTCGAATCTTTCCTTCCATCCCGCCATTAATTCACATAGAATACCCGCCTTTTTCCAGCCTCTGTATTTGGAAGGGTCATCCACAAGTGGTGGCTGAAGCTTGCAAGTCGTTGAGGCATGGTCAGTTTTCGTTTGGATGCTTAACTCAGGAATCTCAGTTTATGGTCACTATTCGACTGGCTCGCGCCGGTGCCAAGAAAAAGCCGTTTTACTACATCACGGTTACCGATCAGCGCAATGCGCGTGATGGCCGTTTCATTGAGCGTATTGGATTCTTCAATCCCGTTGCAAAGGGCAAGGAAGAGCGTCTGCGCATCAACCTGGATCGCGTCCAGTACTGGTCCGGCAATGGCGCACAACCAAGCCAGCGCGTTGCAGCTCTGATGAAAGAAGCATCATCAGTGGCAAGCACTGCAGCCTGATCGAATGACGCAGGATCAGCCGCAGCTGGTGACTATGGGGCGAATAGGTCGCCTTTACGGCATCAAAGGTTGGGTAAAGCTGATCTCGTACACCGACCCGCAGGACAATATTCTGGACTTTCGGCATCTGCTTGCCCGCATTGGCGGGGAGTGGAAGCCGGTCGAGATGGATCAGAGCAAGGTGCATGGCAAGGGTTTGATCGCTCACTTCGTGGGGTACGACGATCCTGATGATGCCAAGTCGCTTGCCGGCCTCGAGCTGGCAGTGAAGGTGGAACACCTGCCTGATCTGGAACCGGAAGAGTTCTACTGGCACGAATTGACAGGCATGCGCGTCGAGACCGCCAAGGGTCAGTGGCTGGGCAACGTGGCAAAGCTGCTTGAAACCGGCGCCAACGATGTCCTCGTGGTAGAGCCCTGCAAGGGCAGCGTGGACGGCCGCGAGCGCTTGATCCCCTACCTGCCGGAGCGCGTGGTGCTCAAGGTCAGTCGGGAAGACAAATGCATTACCGTCGACTGGGAACCAGACTATCTGGCCTAGTGGCAAACAGGGAGATCGTCGTGCAGATCGGTATTGTCACGCTGTTTCCCGAGATGTTTGACGCAGTGACCGGGCACGGCATCACCGGTCGGGCGTGCAGGGAAGGGCTTGTGTCTGTGCAATGCTGGAATCCTCGTGATTTCACCATCGACAGACATCGCACCGTGGATGATCGTCCCTTTGGTGGCGGCCCCGGCATGCTGATGAAGACAGAGCCCCTGGCAGCGGCAATCGGAGCCGCACGAGAAGGTCTGGCGCAGAACCGTGCCGAGCCGCCGGTCGTGATCTACTTGTCACCTCAAGGGCGGCGACTGGATCAGCGAGGCGTGGAAGAGTTGGCAGGACGGCAGAGTCTGATACTGGTGTGTGGTCGCTACCAAGGCATCGACGAGCGCTTGCTGAACAACGAAATTGATGAGGAGTGGTCTGTCGGAGACTACGTGCTCAG
>CAMCRC010000120.1 GCA_945877175.1 Klebsiella pneumoniae
CGTTGCAGGGCTGGTTGCTGCCATGCTTGTGACCTGCGTGGCTGCCTGAGCCGCTGTTGCCGTAGGAACTGCTGCCGGACGATTTGTTGCTGCTTGACGAATTGCTTGCAGAGCTGCTCTTGCTGGAAGAATTGCTGGCAGACGACTTGTTGCTGCTGTTGCCATAGAAGCTGGTGGCATTGTAGGTCTTGCCGCCACTGCTCTTGGCAGAGCTTGAGCTGCCCTTGCCCTTGTCCTTACCGGAGCTGTCCTTGTCTGACTTGCATGATTTGCCCTTGCTGGAGCTGTCCTTGTCTGACTTGCATGACTTGTCCGACTTTTCGGACTTGCACGACTTGCCATCTTTATCGGATTTGCAGGACTTGTCCGACTTGCCATCATGATCGTCGTCGTGATCGTGATCGTGATCGTGATCGTGATCGTCGTCGTCGCCGCCAGTGCCGCCACCGCCCGAGCCGCCGCCAGAGACTACGCGGGTGACGACTGCATGGGCCGCTACAAACACGTCCGCATTGCAGAAGGTGTCGGCATTGATGGGCAGGCTGCTGAGGGGAATGGTGAAGCTGTGAGTCGCGCTGTTCAGGTTGGTGGCCTTGTGCGGGAACAGCCCGATCTGCGGATTGCCGCTGCTGTTGACTGGCAGCAGGGCCTTGTTGTCACCGATCCAGGCGTGGGCTTCATTCAGCTTTCAGTCGCCAATCAACAGGTAGTCCAGCAAGACAGTGTCAGTGTTGATGGTGACGCAGACGGCGCCAACTTCAGTGGTCTGGCCTGCGTACAGGACGGAGCACTGGGCAGCGTTCGGAGCCTGAGCCAATGCAGAAGAACCAGCGAACAGGTTGCTGATCAGCGCAAGTGCAGCCAGAGTGGTGTGCAACAGTTTCATTTTCCAAGCCTCGTTGTGGCGAATACGTCCTTCCGGATTGCGTTCGATCGGCGGTACAAACCAATGGCTTGCACACTCCTTGATCGATTAAATGCATTCTGAACGAAGTCCAGCAAGGCCGCGAGGGATAACACGGGCAAAAACTGGGTAAATTATCGCCTGATTTCTGCCCGGAACCGCGTAACTGTGAGCTGCATCACACATGCTCAGCTGAGCAGGCGCACTTCCTGCTGCGGGAGCGCAATCCCGATGCCCGCCGCCTGCAAGGCATCGTGAATGGCCAGATTGGCGACATACTGCGACTCGAAGCGCACTGCCGTTCTGGCCCAGAAGCGGATGCCCAGATTCATGCCGCTGGTGCCGAAGGAATCGATGCCCACCTGGGGGGCGCGTTCGGTGCTGATCCCTTCGACAGTCTGCAGGGCGTCGAGCACTATCTTGATGGCTGCCCTGGGGTAGCTTTGATACGCCACGCCGACGATCATCTCGACGATGCTGTCCTTCTGGGAGTTGTGCAGCACCTCGCCCACGATGTGCTTGTTGGGAATGCTGATGCGGACACCGTCCTCGTCGCTGAGCAGGGTTTAGGCCAGATGCACTTCCTCGACGATGCCGCTGACGCCTTTGACGGAGATGGTGTCACCCACCACGAAGGGCCGCGCCAGAATGATGTTGAAGCCGGCGCCGTAGTTGGCCACCAGTCCCTGCACCGCCAGGCCGGCGCCCAGGGAGAGGGCTCCAATGGCGGCGACAAAGGGTGTCACGCTGATGCCAAGCTTGCCCAGGGCGATGATGGTCGTCATCGCGATGAACAAGAGGCGAACGGCATTGGCGATGAAGCCCGCAAGTGTGACATCCACTGCGCGGCGCCGACACAAGGTCAGGATCACGTTGCGGATCTTGTTCGCCACGTAGGTGCCTGCCAGAACGACGATGATCGCGCCGATGATCTGGAAGCTGTAGTTCACCAGAAAGGTGGTGATCTGAGAGTAGATGGCCGTGAACTGCAGAATTTCCTGTTGCATGGGACATACCTCGTGAGGAGAGCGGACCTGCATTGTAAAGGGATTGCGCCGGTGCGTGAGCGCGCATTTGCAGTATCGACGCGCCGCAATGCCCTGGGGTATTCTGCGGACGTCATCCCTCACCAAGTCCTGTCATGCAGAACCCTATCCGCCCTGACGACAGCTTCACGCGTTCCGCCGGCCGGCAGCTTGCGCTGTATGGCGGCGCGGCCGTGGCGATCCTGGTCATCCTGATGTTCACCCTCGACTTCATCGCCGGCCTTACCAGCGCCAGCGGTGGCGGGACGGCAGGCGCCGTGGATGTGGAGAATCAGGAGATTACGGTGTACCTGCGCGAGGAGCCTCCGCAGCTCAACAGCATGCTGGCCACCGACGCGGTCAGTGGCATGGTGCTCGGTCATGTCATGGAGGGGCTGCTGCGCTACGACGCCAACGCCCAGATCGTGCCCGGCCTTGCCGAGCGCTGGGAGATCGACGGCACCCGCGCCGTTTTTCATCTGCGCGAGAATGCCCGCTGGAGCAATGGCGAACCCATTACCGCGCAGGACTTCGAATTTGCCTGGAAAACGGCGCTGGCTCCCGCCACGGCCTCGCAGTACGCCTTCATCTTCTACGCCATCAAGAATGCCGAAGCCGCCAACACCGGTGCGGTGCCCGTGGACGAGGTGGGAGTGCGGGCGCTGGACGCCAGGACGCTGGAGGTGGAGCTGGCCCAGCCCATAGCCTATTTCGACAAGCTGGTAGCCTTCACCACGTATCTGCCGGTGTCGGAAACCTTCTTCAACGCCACGGCCGGACGCTACGGCGCCGATGCCGACGAGATGCTCTACAGCGGTCCGTTCATGATGAGCAGCTGGGTGCATGGCGCCAGCCTGCGTCTGGAGCGCAATCCTTATTATTGGGATCAGGCGCGGGTGCGACTCAATGCCATCAACGCAGCCTATGTGACGTCAGACTCCAACACCTTGCTCAACCTCTACAAGGATGGCCGCATCGTGCAGGTGGACCTGACCGCCGAGATGCTGGAAGGGGCCATGCAGCAGCGCTGGCACCTGGACAGGTTCATGGACGGCAGCGTGTTCTTCATCGACTTCAATCACCGCCCCGATCGGGTCACCCGCAATGTCAATCTGCGCAAGGCCATGCAACTCGCGCAGAACAGCAACGAACTGGTGGACCGAGTCATCAAGCTGCCCGGCTACCTTCCCGCCAAGAGCCTGTTTCCCGTGTGGCTGCAGGGCGTCGACAGGCCTTTTCGCGAGGAATTTCCCGCTCCCGAGGCCACCTATGATGTGGCCCTGGCGCGGGAGTATCTGGAGCGGGCCCGCCAGGAGCTGGGCCTGACCGAATTCCCGCCCCTGGTGCTGCTGGCCGACACTTCGCCGGTGGCCACCATCTCCAGTCAGTACTATCAGGAAGTGTTCAAGCGCAACCTGGGTCTGGATCTGATCATTGATGCCCAGACTTTCCAGCAACGCCTGGCCAAGATGGACGTGGGCGACTTCGACATCGTGCTCTCCGGCTGGGGGCCGGACTACAACGATCCGCTGACCTTCGCCGATCTCTACGCCTCGTGGAATCTGAACAATCGCGGCCGTTACGCCAGCCCCCGGGTGGACGAGCTGGTGCGGCAGGCGCAGGGCTCGACGGACAACGCCCAGCGCATGGCGGCGTTTGGCGAGATCCAGCAGATTCTGTTCGACGACGTAGCGATGATCGGCAATTACGAGCGTGGCAGGGTGTACGCGACGGATCCGCGGGTGAAGGGCATATTGAGGAGGGTGTTTGGGGCGGAGGTCGATTATACCAATGCGTATATTGAAGAGGTGCCCCAGTAGTATTGGGTTCGCTTGGGAGCAGGTGCCGGCGGGGCTTGCCGGACACGCCGTGAATACATACCTGTAGGCTCGCCTGCCACCATCCCTGGCGGCAGACGGTCCGGCAAGCCCCGCCGGCACCCGCTCCT
>CAMCRC010000121.1 GCA_945877175.1 Klebsiella pneumoniae
TGGCGGCTGCGGGCGTTGCGACAGCAGGACTGGTGACAGTGTTCAGCGGAAGTCTCGAGACGTTCGAAGAAAGTGTCGGCTCGCTGGGCTGGACTCTCAATGCAGGGCGCGATGTAGAAGAGCGCATCACCATTGTTGCCATTGACGAGAAGAGCGTCGCGCAGGAAGGCCCGTGGCCCTGGTCTCGCGACACCATGGCGCGTCTGGTTACTGCCTTGAATCAGGCCGGCGTGCAGTTGCAGTTGCACGATATTGTTTACCCGGAAGCCCGTGAAGGTGACGACCTGCTGCTGGCGGCGCTGCAAGCGTCCAACGGCGCCGTACTGGCGCAAGTGCCTGTGCTGCAATCCGAGCAGGATGTCCGCACAGGGCAAATGACACATTCCCTGTCTGGCATTGCCTGCAACGCAGACCTTGCCTCTGCCTCCAGTTTTGTTGCCAACACGGCGGCTTACAGTGCCATACCAAAGGGCCACATTACCCCGATCGTGTCCGGTGACGGCGCGATCCGCAAGGTGCCAGCCGTTGTCTGTCTGGACGGCAATGCCTACCCGAGCCTGACCATCAGTGCCTTCCTGCAGGCCATCAATACCCAGGTCTGGGGCGCCACTATAGAGGAAGGAGATTCCTTCTTCGGACCGGCCCAGCTCATGGAGCTGGATGCTTACCCCGGGCTGCGCATCCCCCTGGACGAAGAGGGCAGTCTGCGCATCTCGTATCGCAATGCGCCGGAATCCTACCGAGCAGTGTCTGCTGCCGATGTGCTCAACGGCACCGCCGACACTACGCTTCTGGACAATGCCTGGGTGCTGGTGGGCGCTACAGCCTTCGGCATAGGCGACATCGTCCCGACTCCCTACAACGGCGCTACGCCCGGCGTTGAGCTGCAGGTCCGCATGCTGGCAAGTCTGCTGGATGCCGATGTGCCCTACACGCCCCGCTCGTCCGCAGTCCTTCTCGGCCTTCTGTGCCTGGCATTCGCGGGCATCCTGTTTGTGCTGGCCACCTACCGCGAGCGTTTCGCCAGCGCAGGCCTGCCTGCTGCGGGTATCGCGCTGCCGCTGCTGGCCCTGCTGGTGCATATGCAGCTGCTTAGCAGTGGCAATGTCTGGCTCGGCTGGGTAGCGCCTGCGCTCTACGGGCTGGTGGGTGCAAGTTTCCTGATGCTGCTGGAACAGGCCCGTGTGCGCAGCGAACGCAGCCGCGTGTTCGGCAACCTGAACAGCTATCTGCCAACAGATGTAGCCCATGAAATTGCCTACAGCCTGCCCAGTTCCAGCGTCAATGCGCGCCGCAGTGACGTCACCCTTCTGAGCGCTGACTTGCGCAATTTCTCCGCTTTCGGCGAAGCCCGTCCTCCGGAGGAATCTGCTGCGCTGCTGCACTTCTTCTTTGTACGTGCCGCCGAGATTGTCGAAGAGCACGGTGGTCGCATTCACGAGTTCAAGGGCGACAGCCTGCTGGCCGTCTGGGATGGCCAGGGCAGTGAGCCCGCAGCCCAGGCGCTCAAGGCAGCGCAGGACATGCAGATTGCCATCGACCGCGACATGTTGCCCCAGCATCCTCCCGCTGGTCTCGAGCCTCTTGCGCTGGGCATCGGCATCGAGCAGGGCCCGGTGCTGATTGGCTCCATCGGGCCGTCGCACCGTCGTACCCACACGCTGCTTGGCGACACGGTCACCATTACGCTGCGAATTCAGGAAATGACGGCAGAGCTGGCTCAGCCGATTCTGGTGGGCGAGTGCGCTGCGCGTCAGTTGAGTGATCAGAAGCTGGAATCCCAGGGCAGCTACCTGCTGACCGGGCTGCGAACGCCGCATGTTCTTTTTGCCCCCGCTGTTGCCGACGTCCCTGTGCGTCGTACTCGTCAGGACCAGGTGCCGCTGACCGTTGTGTCCGGTGGTCGACGCTGATTGTCGTGTCCCCGCCTCGCCGGTTGCTTGTCCATGTCCGATTCAAGATAATCGCCCGCATGTTAACCAGACGACATAGGCTCAGATTTGCCTGCGATTCCGTCGGATCCTCAGGGGCTATGCGTGGCACTCTCCTCTCGCTTGCACTCCTGTTGCCTGTTTCCGCACAGGCGTGTCCTGACCTGCAGTCTTTCTACCTGACCGGCCCCGACGCCGATTCACAAGCCGGACTTGAGGCGCAACTGGCCCCCCTTGTGGGAGAGTGCTTGTTGAGCTCTGAGTTCTTTGCCCTCTATGGCGCCGCCCAGATGGGGGCCGGCAATCTGGCGGATGCGCTTGAATCCCTGGAACGGGCACTGCTGCTGGATGCCACCAATGGCGCGGCCCAGATCGATTACGCGCAGGCGCTTTATCTGCGCGGCCAGCTTTTCTCCGCCCTTGATCTGAACCGACAGTTGCTCGAACGTCAGGACCTGCCGCCCGACATCGAAGCCCTGCTGCGGCAACGGGACGTGCAATGGCGCGCGCAAACTCGACAGACTGGCTTCCAGCTGGACGCCCTTGCCGGCTATGACGACAACCTGAACGGAGCGCCTGACCCTTCGCAGATCACGCTGACCCTGTCGGGTGAGCCCGTCATCCTCACGCTCAATCCTGAATACCAGGCCATCAGCGGGCCGTATCTGAATCTGCGCGCGGGCGGCAGCTACCGGCAGATTGCGGCCGACCATCAACACAATGCGCAGATGGAGCTGCGAGGCCGTGTCAGCGAGGACAGTGGCTCCGACCTTGTGCAACTGCAGACCCGCTACGATTTTCTGCAGCCGCGCCGCGACAGCAGCTGGCAACTGACGGCTGCCATGGGCCATCTGTTTTTCGGTGGCAGCGCCCTTTATACAGCCACCGATGCGTCGGCCAGCTTTCAGGTGCCAGCCGGTGAGACCTGCAGTCGCCGTTACGACCTGGCCTTGCAACACCAGCATTTCCATGGCCAGAACAACCTGAACTCCCTTGAAAGCAAGCTGTCGGGCGGGCTGGATTGTCAGGTGCCGCTGGGTGCCTTGCAGACCGTTCTGGGGCTGGAAGCCAGTCTTCTCAAAAACTCGGCACTCAGTAGCGGAAGGCCGGGCGGAGACCGCAACGGCTGGCAGTTGAATGTGGATTGGCAGTTGCCAATGGCAGGAGGGCTTGTCCGCAGCCAGCTCAATCATACGCGCTTGCGCGACAGGCAAGGCTATAGCGCCCTGCTCGACAATCGCGCAGACCGCTGGCTGGAGCGCAGCTTTGTGCTGCTGCAATACCAGCGCCCCGTGCAGACAGGCATGCTGTTTCTGGTCAATTTCTATCACCAGCACCAGCGCAGCAACATCGATATTTTCGACACCCTCGACAGTTCCCTCGAAATCGGCCTCAGTTTCTCGTTCTGAAAAGGCTATATAATTGTTTAAAAATAGGCGCTTACAACCAAGTCTTAATGATAGAAAGAGCTTGCTTTCCGGGCCTCAGTCCGAGTAACATCGCCGAGCATGTCCGCTTGTGGTCGAGATTCTTCGAGTCACCCAAGTGGGTTTATCACGGATATCGTGGGCAATTCCTGTCTGTGTGACTGTCGTCACAAGGCAGAAGAGTTGACTTCCGTATCCTTGGCACAACCGAATGGGGTCATCCGCTGCACGTTGGCGAGTCACAATCGGATAAAACAAAATTGGAATTAATTTAAGGAGTTTTACAAATGGCGATTACCGTCGAACAACGTACCTCGATTGTTGAACTGGTTGTGGGCATGTTTGGTGCTGCACCAGGCTCGACTTTCACGCTCACTACTGGTCTGGCCAACGCCTTTAACCGTTTCATTTCCGAGCTGACACAGCCCGCATTCGCTTGAGAGTCTTCACAGAG
>CAMCRC010000122.1 GCA_945877175.1 Klebsiella pneumoniae
GCCCGCGAACAGGTCTTTCATATCAGGTTCGCGGGCAAGCCCGCTCCCACACAAGCCCGCTCCCACACAAGCCCGCTCCCACACAAGCCCGCTCCCACACAAGCCCGCTCCCACCCGAGTCCGGTACCAGCAGGAGGAAAGACCATGCAACGCATCGCGCACTCTCACCGACTGCGGCTCGGGCGATTCAGCGAAAAGGGGCGCATTTACCTTGTCACAATCGTCTGCTGCCAGGGCGCGCCCGTCTTTTCCGACTTTGCCAGCGGTCGCTGTGCAGCCGCTGCCTTGCGTCGAGCTCAAGTCAATGCAGACACGCTGTGTTACGTCGTGATGCCGGACCACGTGCACTGGTTGATGCAACTGGCCGACAGGCTTCCTTTGTCGCAGACAGTGCAATCGTTCAAGGCGGATGTGTCCCGCACACTTCGCAGGCAATCGGGTCGTCAGCAAGCGGTGTGGATGTCGGGATTTCACGAGCACGCCTTGCGCAAGGAAGAGGATCTGGCGGCAGTGGCGCGATATGTCGTGGCGAATCCAGTGCGTGCGGGCTTGGTGGACAAGCTTGCCAATTATCCGCTCTGGGATGCGGTGTGGTTGTGACTGTGAATCGGGAGCGATGCAGGGGGATCTGATGTGGGAGGATCTGATGTGGGAGCGGGCTTGCCCGCGAACTATTCGCTTGCAAGCAAGCTCCCACAGCCCGCGAACAGTTCGCTTGCAAGCAAGCTCCCACAGGCTTCACCTCACTTTTGCACCGACGCCCCGCGCCCAATCGCATAATAAGTCAGCCCGCGCGCCGCCACCTTGGCCGGGTCGTACATGTTGCGCCCGTCGAAGATCACCTTGTCGCGCAGCACCAGTGCCAGCTGTTCGAAATCGGCAGCCCGGAAGTGCTGCCACTCAGTGCAGATGATCAGGGCGTCGGCGCCCATCAGCGCCGCATCCCGCGTGCCGACCAGTCGCAGGTCGTCGCGATGGCCGTAGAGGCGCTCCACTTCCTGCATGGCCTCCGGGTCATAGGCCTGTACGCGCGCGCCGGCGGCCCACAGGGCTTCCATGATGACGCGGCTGGGGGCCTCGCGCATGTCGTCGGTCTTGGGTTTGAAGGACATGCCCCAGAGGGCGAAGGTTTTGCCCTGCAGGAGCTTGCCTGCAAGCGAACTGTTCGCAGGTTGTGGGAGCTTGCCTGCAAGCGAACTGTTCGCGGGCGAGCCCGCTCCCACAGCAGTGCCAGCCTCCACAGAGTAGTGCCTCTGCACCACCTCCACCAGGCGCGACTTCTGGGCGGTGTTCACAGTCTCGACGGCATTCAGAATGTGCATCTCGCGGCCCAGCTGCGCCGCCGTCTGGCTCAGGGCCCGCACGTCTTTGGGGAAGCAGGACCCGCCATAGCCGATGCCGGGATAAATGAACTGATAGCCAATGCGCGGGTCGGAGCCGATGCCGTGGCGCACATGCTCGATGTCGGCGCCCAGAATCTCGGCCAGGTTGGCAATCTCGTTCATGAAGCTGATCTTCGTCGCCAGCATCGCGTTGGCCGCGTACTTGGTCAGTTCGGCCGAGCGGATGTCCATGAAGATCATGCGGTCGGAATTGCGGTTGAAGGGCGAATACAAATCCAGCATCACCGCCTTCACGTCGTCGGAATCGGTTCCGACCACGATGCGGTCGGGTTTCATGAAATCGCCCACCGCCGCGCCTTCCTTCAGAAACTCGGGATTGGAGGCAATCAGCACCTGCAGTGTCGAGCCTCGCGCATCCAGCTCGGCCTGAGCCGCCGCACGAACCTTGTCCGACGTGCCCACCGGCACGGTCGACTTGGTCACGATAATCTTGTCGCGGGTCATCAGCCGGCCCACTTCGGTGGCCACGGCCAATACGTACTTCAGGTCGGCAGATCCGTCTTCGTCAGGGGGCGTGCCCACGGCGATGAAGATAATGTCGGCGAAATTGACGGCTTCGGTGGAGTCAGACGTGAAGAGGAGGGTACCCGCCCTGGTGTTCTCGATCACCATGGTTTCCAGGCCGGGTTCGTAAATGGGGATGATGCCTTTCTGGAGCGCGGTTATCTTCTCTGCATTCACGTCCATGGACATGACGTGATGGCCGGAATCCGCCAGGCAGGCGCCGCTGACCAGACCGACATAGCCGGTACCAAAAATCGTGATTTTCATGTTGTATTGGCTTCCTGTGATTGGCGCAAATTCGTTGCGGCGCATGGTAGCTCAGTTTTGCTTCAGTTTTATAGAACGTGCGTGGATCAGGCCGGCGGAATCACATTCGGCAATAACTGCGCTGCTTTGTCGAAACTGAGTACCCGCTCAAACCCAAGAAACTCTGACTTGCGGGCAATCAATGCGTCCTGAAAATCCGTCTTTTCGAATTCCAGGAAGTCATTCAGCGCGCGCCAGACAGCAGCGTTGCTCTCGAAGCGCATGACTGGGTCCTCCAACAAACTCATGACGGTATTGGCAATATCGTCACGACTGGCGGCATAACGTTTGCCACTCAAGGTCCAGAGGGTTTCTGCCAGCACTGCATCGGTAATGAGGATCTCTGCGTGTGGCTTCAATGCCCGCTCGACTTTGAGGCACTGCGCTGCATCATCAGCAAGCAAACGCCTCAGCAGAACATTGGTGTCTATGGCGATCATGGCGTTGCTCAATCGGTGCGATGCAACAGCGCGTGGTCGCGCGAATCGCTTTCGGATATCTCGGCACGGGCTTTGAGGTGCTGCAGAACGCCCGCACTTGCATCCTGTTTCTGTCTTATCAAAGTAATGTGTCCGTTGTGTGTGAATAGCTGGAATTGTTCGCCCGGGTGAATGTCCGCTTGGTCGCAGAGTTCCTTGGGCAAGGTGATCTGACGTTTGCTGCTCAGAGTGGCCATGGTGTTTTCCTGAAAACAAGTTCCGCTTTACTTTACAGTGAATAGTAAAGTCAGCGCCATGCCTGAAATGATTTGCCTGCATCAAGTTTTAGCACAAACGCAGGAATCAGCCTGCGGGGGTGCACCACTGCACACTGCTCGTCTCAGACACCATGACAGCACCGCGCAGTGCCGCGATCTTGTTGGTGTTCACATCCATGCACATGTCAGGGTGACCGGAGTCCGCCAGACAGGCACGAGTAACGAGGCCGACGTAGCCGGATAACAGCGTAGAAATACGACAGTTTTAAAGAAGGCCCTGCTGACAATCTCGCGCCAGCTATACTCGAATTGACTTGAAGCAAGGCATAACAAGGAGTGTTCATGCCAACCATCAGTATGTTCTACGGCGTCATCATCAGGATGTACTTCGCTCCCACCGAGCATCCGCCACCGCACTTTCATGTATATTACGCCGGGTTCAGAGAGGACTAACCATGAATCCAACTGTCACCCGAGTTGCCCCGCAGGACAATTTTGTCCTTGCGCTTGAATTCGACAATGGGGAAGAACGCGTGCTGGACATGAAGCCATACCTGGACTTCGGGGTGTTCCGCAGATTACAGAGCCAGGAGTTCTTCAATCAGGTGCGGATTTCTTTCGATACTCTGGAGTGGCCCGCCGGCATCGACCTCGATCCCGAATTCGTTTACCAAAAATCAACAACAACAAGAAGGTCCACAGAATGTCAGTGAAAGGCATCGTTCTCGCCGGCGGCAGCGGCACCCGCCTGTACCCCATCACCAAAGGCGTTTCGAAGCAGCTGCTCCCGATCTACGACAAGCCCATGGTGTTCTACCCTGTCTCTGTGCTCATGCTGGCCGGCATTCGCGACATCC
>CAMCRC010000123.1 GCA_945877175.1 Klebsiella pneumoniae
CTTCGCGGGGTTGTCGATCACGCGCACCACGCCTTCCACGATATCGTCGATGTAGGTGAAGTCCCGCAGCATCTTGCCGTGGTTGAACACGTCGATGGTCTTGCCTTCGATGGCCGCCTTGGTGAACAGGAACAGCGCCATGTCGGGCCGGCCCCAGGGGCCATAGACGGTGAAGAAGCGCAGGCCGGTGGTGGCGATGCCGAACAGGTGGCTGTAGGTGTGGGCCATCAGCTCGTTGGATTTCTTGCTGGCGGCATACAGGCTGATGGGGTGGTCCACGTTGTGGCTGGTGGAGAAGGGCAGTTCTTCGTTCAGGCCGTACACTGACGAGCTGGACGCATAGCTCAGATTCTTCACGCCATGGTGGCGGCAGGCTTCCAGAATGTTGAGGAAGCCGATGATGTTGGAGTCGATGTAGGCGCGGGGGTTCTGCAGCGAGTAGCGCACGCCGGCCTGGGCTGCCAGGTTGCACACGGCATCGAATTTCTCGGCGGCGAACAGCGCATTCATCGCCTCGACGTCTTCCAGCTGCAGCTTGATGAACCGGTAATTGGGTTGCGTGCGCGAGGTGACCAGGGTGTTGTAGGCGATGTCGGCCTCGCGGATGCCGGCGCGTTGCAGACGGCCGTATTTCACGCGCACGTCGTAGTAATCGTTGATGCTGTCCAGCCCCACTACTTCGTCGCCGCGCGCCAGCAGGCGCTGGGCCAGGTGTGATCCGATGAAGCCGGCGGTGCCGGTGACGAGTATTTTCATGCGTGCGGTGCTCCGGGGGTATGCAATTTGCGAGCGATTCTAGCAGGTGTTGGAAGACAGTTGGTTTACGGTAGGAGCGGGCTTGCCCGCGAACAGATTTGCTCCCACAGTTATGCAAGCCACTGCCGCAGCTGGAGCGCATTGCGTTGTGCGATGCGCACAACGTGCGCCAGGGTGCTGTGGCTTGCCGGCAGTGTTTCCTGCTGCAGTGTCTGAGCTTCGTCCACTAACGCTTGCTCAGCTGTGTCGATGAAGCGGCGCAGCACGCCGGCCTGGCGACGCAGTGCCACGCCAGTCTCAGCCCGGAAGGCATCGAGTGCGGCGCCATTCAGGTCGCGCAAATGCCAGGCGTTTCCGATCGGCATCGCGAATCTGTCGCTCAGACTTTCATACACCTGCGTGCACACCAGGTCATAGGCAGGCGAAAGCACCACGTGTCCGCCGGTATGCAGAATGGAAAAATTCTTGCCATGAGCGTCCTGATTGCCAATCAGCAGATTGAACAGCATGCGTTTGACCAGTTCCTGTTGCTGGACGGCAGCGGGGGTGCTGAATTGACGCAGCACGCGGAACAAGTCGCCGAATCCCGGTCCGCCGTCTTGCGCATATTTGCGCGCAGAAGGCGTTCCCAGAATCTGGCAGGCGTCTTCCTGATGCAATCGTTGGGTGTCTCCCTGCGCCGCTCCGACGCGGTCATACCGGGCAACGACATAGCAATCCTGCAGGGCGTCGTCGGTATTGCGACAGGGCACCAGCGTCACCTCGGGCACTCTGAGTCCAGCGCGCGCGGCAGCACGCATGCACAGCGCTTCGTTCTCCACCAGTGCTGGAAAACGCTCTGAAGGGGGCTTCAGAATATGGGTGGAAGGGTGCTTGCCAGGCAGGTGAACCTTCCCCTGGGCGTCAAGAATGATGGGAAGTTTGTTCTGCGCACCGGCCAGACTCAGGCGCATGCCCTGTGTGTTGTCGACCAGGAACGGGTGAGTTTTGATGCGCTCGACAATTTCACCCAGCGCTGTCTCACTCAGCGCGTCGAGGAAGTGTGCCTGCTCTGCTGGCGGAGCCTGGTTCTCAAGTTCCAGTGACAATGCGCCGGCCACATCGCCACCGGTGGCCGCCAGCAGCCGCTCGAAATTGTTGCTGGCGGTGCCCAGCTCGTTGGCCAGCAATTCGCGCAACAGGCCTTCGGGCAGCAGGTTCTCGAAGAACGGGAACACTAGCGCATCTGGCCAGGGGGCCAGCTGTAATGGTAAGGCAACGGACAGCGCAGGGCCGCCACTGGCCGCATAGTCGGCGTTGTAGTGAAAGCGCATGCGCTCGTCTTCAATGCTCAGAACTCCGCAGGGGCGATCGTGAAAGCGGACGTATAGTTGCATCAGCCTTCACCTGTAACGGGTGCCAGAGCAAGAGTTGGCGGTAGCAGGTGCATCTGGATACCAAGCGCATCCAGCACGTTGAGCACCAGTGCAATCTGAGTGCTGGCCTTGCCATTCTCAATGTCGCTGAGCGTGCGAGTGCTGAGCCCGGCGACACTCGCCAGTTCGTCCTGGCGCATGCCCAAGGCCTGTCGAGTGTCACGGATGAGGGTACCTATTTGGTGGCTGTCCATAGTGAGCCTTTGACGTTGATATGCATGAGCGTGCATATTGCCCCCTCTGCTTGCTGTGGGCAATACAAATATGCACGATGGTGCATATTTGGTTGGAGCGGGCTTGCCCGCGAACAGATACTATTGCGCACGTTCGCGGGCAAGCCCGCTCCTACAGGGTTCTCATGGTTCAGCTTCTCCCCCTCGACCCCACCGCCCGCACCCGCCGCTACCAGTGGCTGGCCGGCCTGTTCCTGTTTGCCGTGCTGGTGGTTCTCAGCCTGCCGGGAGCAGTGGTGTCGCAGCTTGCCGACTTCGTGAAGGCCCTGCTGATGCTGCCGCCTTCCGAGGACAAACCGCCGCTGCTGCCCATCGACAAGATCGTCCACGCCGGGTTGTTCTTCGTGGGCGGCGCCTTGCTGGGGCGGGGCTGGCATGGCCGCAAGGGGGTGTGGTGGCTGCTGGCGGCGGCGTTGCTGCTGTTTGCCGGGCTGACCGAGGTCATACAGGCATTCGTGCCCGGCCGCAGTGCCGCCTGGGGCGACCTGCTGGCCGATGGGCTGGGCGCTGGGGCGGGGCTGGCCTTGGCGCGATGGGTGTTGCGGGGGAGGGAGGGGTGACTTTTGAGGGGGCTTGATTGTGGGAGCGGGCCCTCCCACTGGCAGGGCCCGCTCCTACAATACCGTGTCCATCTGATCGAAACGCATTGCCCGGGTGCCATCACTGAACGTCATCGGCTCCCCTGCATACACCAGCAGGGCCGGCTCCATCTGCGGCGACAATTCACGCACGCGGTGCAGCCCCTTGAGCAGCTCGGGCCGGTAGGTAGTGCTGGACTTGATCTCCATGGGCAGCAGCTGCTGACCTGCCTGGGTATTTTCGGACCAGTTAAAACTTGAGAGTATGGCTCCCTCAACCGAGGTGAGACATGAAGAAGAGTCGATTTACTGAAGAACAGATTGTGAAGATGTTGCGCGAAGCCGATCGCACGACAGTGGCCGCTGTATCA
>CAMCRC010000124.1 GCA_945877175.1 Klebsiella pneumoniae
AGCGGGAAACTGAATAAGTACCTGCAGCCCTCCGAGCGTGGGCGACTGCCCCAGTGCAATGGAGGCGCCGTGCATGTCAACGATGTGCCGGACAATGGCGAGGCCGAGCCCGGAGCCACTGACTCCGGAGGAATGACGGTCGCCATCCAGCCGGTAGAAGCGATCAAACACACGCTCCCGGAACGCCTGGGGAATGCCCGGACCGGAGTCCTCCATTGCACAGCGGGTGCCCTGCGGCGTGTGCTCCACCTGCAGGTGCAGCCGCCCACCGTCGGGCGTGTACTTCGATGCATTGCTGAGCACATTCTGCAGCAGCGAACGCAGGGCCGTGGCATCGCCATTGACCAGACAGGCCCCACCTTCCAGCTCAAAGTCCTGGCCGCGCTGGAGGATCTGTTCGAATTCATTGCTGACGACTTCCCGGGCCAGAGCGTACAGGTCGACATGCTGAAACTGCACCATGTACTGATCCGGGGCGGTGCGGTTGAGCACCAGTATCTGCTCGACAAGATGCCCCATGGCATCGATACCCTGCCGAAGCTCGTTGACGCTGGCACTGGGGCTTTCAAGCTCAATCAGCAGATTGTGCACTTGCACCTTCAGCACACTGATCGGTGTGCGCAGCTCGTGTGCCGCGTCGGCCGCAAAGCGTTTCTCTCGTGCAAAGGAGGATTGCAGACGGCGCAGCAAGTCGTTGATGGAACGGGTCAGCTGCATCAGTTCCCGGGGCACCTGATCCAGCCGCACCGGACTCAGATCACTGGCCTCGCGCGACTGCACTTCCCTTGCCAGGGTTTGCAGTGGGCGCAGGCCAAAGCTGACAAACAGCCAGATCAGCAGCGCTGCCATCGGCACGCTGAGCACCGTGGGCACCACGGCATCCAGGATGATGCCCTCGGCCAGGTCGTAACGGATGTCGATTCGCTGCGCGGTCATGACCCAGTGTGACTGCTCCTCGTCGAGAATCGCCAGCACCCGCCAGCGGTAGCCCGCGAAATTCATCTCCCGGTAGCCCACTTCGAAGTCGCCCATGGGCGCCGTGGGCGCCAGCACGGAGCGCAGAATCAGCACGCCTCGTTCCGTGAAGATCTGATAGGCGATCTGCATCTCGTCGCCCAGTTCGGAATTGACGGTGTTCGGCAGCACCAGATCCTGAATGATCCGCGAGCCGCCGGCCAGCGAAGAAGGGTTGAGCAGGCTGAGCATCTTGGCGTGCTCCAGAAGCTGCTGGTCAAACAATAGCTCTGCTTCCACCATACTCTCGCGATAACCGCGTATGGCGGACAGAAAACTGACCAGCAGAATGATCGCGCTGACGCTCAGCGTCAGGAATACCCGTATCGACGTCATGAGTCTGGTATCAGGCGGCCCCTCCTCCTTTCTTCACGACATAGCCCAGGCCGCGCACTGTCTGAATGAACCCTGCCGGCAACTTCTTGCGCAGATTGTGGATATGCACTTCCACGGTGTTGCTGCTGACTTCCTCGCCCCAGCCGTAGAGCTTGCTGTCGAGCATGTCGCGAGTCTGCACCTTGCCGGCGCTTTCCATCAGCGCCTTGAGCAGCATGTATTCCCGGCGCGACAATCCCAGCGGTTCGGCAGCCACCGACACTTCGTAACTGTGGGTGTCCAGATCGACTTCGTCGATCACGATGTTCTTGCTCTTGACGCTGCCAAGGCGCCGCTCCAGCGCCCGGAGTCTGGCCAGCAGCTCGTCCATCTCGAAGGGCTTGGCGAGATAGTCGTCGGCGCCGCTGTCCAGACCGGCGACCTTGTCCTGGGTCTTGTCCCGGGCTGTCAGGATCAGCACTGGATTGCTGAACTGCTGGCGACGGGCGCCGCGCAGTACCTCCAGCCCATCCATGCCGGGCAGACCCAGATCCAGGACAAGAATGTCGGGTTTCGACGTCTTCAGGGCCGCCAGCGCCTGGTCTCCGCGACTGATGTGGTTCACGCTGAATCCGGCTGTACGCAGCGCCTTCACGACGGCAGCGGCCAGCATTTCATTGTCTTCGACCAGCATCACCTGCATGGAGCTTCATTCCTAGTTCAGCGCATCTGCGCCAGCATCTTCTCGATTTCCTGACGCCGTCCCTGGTCCGCTATCTCGCGGCCGGGACGCGCCGGTGCCTGCAGCGCTTTCTGCAGATACTGGCGGGCTTCGTCAAATTGGTCGTTCTTGAAGAGATACTCGGCGTAGAAGTAGTTGGAGTCAATTGTGTCAGGCCCTAATTCCAGACCTTTCTTCAACAATGCCACCCCTTCTTCCTCGTCACCGAAGGCCACGGGCCAGCCTGGCACGTTCAGATACAGTACGCCGAGACTGGTATAGGCAGACCCTTGCATGGCCTCGCCGTTCAAGGCAATCGCCTTTTCCAGATCGGCCTTGGCAGCCTTCGCGGCAGACAGGGCACCCAGCCCGCCTTTCACACCGGCATAGCTCGACTTGATGATGCCGCTCCAGATCCAGGCTTCCGCGCTGTCCTTCTCAGCCTCGGTGGCCTTGCGGGCATCCTCGATCAGCACACTGAAGGCTTCTACCTGCGAGTCGCCACTGGTCAGGTAGTTCACTTCCGCCCAGCGGTCCTGCAATGCGGCCACAGGCGGAGTCATCTGCGCCTGCAGGGCGCCGGAGCCCAGTGCGGCACACAGCAGCAGACAGGCAAGGGGGAATCGAGAGCGTTTCATGGCATTTCTCCTGGGGATAATGGGGTCGGGGTTTCGCGTTCGGATTCTGTAGATAGAGGCTCTCTGGCAAAGCGCCGGATCACCGGCAGCTGCTTGCGCAGCGTGCTGTCAGTTATGGAAGGCAATACGGCATTGATGAAGGCATACAGGCGCTCCGGCCAGCCCAGCACCACACTGCCCCAGCGCCCGCGCTCGATGCGTTGCAGTACCTGACGGGCCACATCAATGGGGTCATCCATGGCATTGCCCAGCGCATGGTTCATGGCCACAACCTTTTCGCTGTTGAGGGCCGTGCGCGTGGCCCGCGGGGCCACATGCAGCACATGCACGCCTGTGTCAGCCAATTCGCGGCGCAGGGCTTCACTGAAACCGCGCAGGCCGAACTTGCTGGCGCAGTACACACTGAAGCCCGGATACCCGATGCTGCCGAATGCGGAGCCGATGTTCACAACAAGCGCCTCCGGCTGAGCGAGCAGCTGGGGAAGCAAAAGTCGGGTAAGCAACACCGGCACGGCCAAATTGAGCGTCAGTTGCCTTTCGATGGACTCGAAGGTGCTGTCTGTCAGAAAGCTCAGCCCGCTCGCACCGGCATTGTTGACAAGCACTGAGACTTGCCTGCCTGCGCAGAGCTCGCGCAAG
>CAMCRC010000125.1 GCA_945877175.1 Klebsiella pneumoniae
CTCGCTTCGCAAAATGCCTTGGGTCATTTTGCTCACTCGGTGCGGGTCTTTCATGCCGCTGCACAGACAGGCGCCCCGCCAGAGCCTCTGTCAGCGCCAGCGAAGTTCGCGGGCAAGGCCCGCTCCCACAGGACAGATTCGCTCCCACAGGTCAGGACTGCTCCTACAATGCTCCATTTCTTTCGTGACATAGGTTTATGAATCCCAGCCCGGAATCCTCCGCTCCCGACCAGCCGCCGCGCCCGCGTGGCGGACTGCTGCGCTCCAGCGCCGTCACGGGCAGCATGACCATGGTCTCCCGCGTGCTGGGGCTCGCCCGCGACGTCGTGCTGGCCCGCATGTTCGGCCCGGGTGACGGCACCGATGCCTTCTTCCTCGCGTTCAAGATTCCCAATTTCCTGCGCCGACTGTTCGCGGAAGGCGCGTTCAACCAGGCCTTTGTACCGGTGCTCTCCGAGTACCGCCGGCAACGCACCCATGCCGAGGTCAAGACCCTGGTGGACAGCGTGGCAGGCAGCCTGGGCGCGGTGTTGCTTGGGTTGACGGTGCTTGTGGTGATTGCCGCGCCACTGATTGCCATCCCGCTGGCCTGGGGCTTCCGCGACAATGCCGACAAGTTTGATTTGTTCGTCGACATGTTCCGTATCACCTTTCCCTATCTGCTGCTGATTTCGTTGACGGCCTTTGCCAGTGCCATCCTCAACAGTTATGACAAGTTCGCCATTCCGGCGCTGACCCCGGCGCTGCTCAATGTGGCGTTGATCGGTGCCGCCGTGCTGCTCAGTCCTTACATGGGGCGGCCGGAGGTGGCGCTGGCTGTGGGCGTATTGATCGCCGGCGTGGCGCAGCTGGTGTTTCAGCTGCCTGCCCTGGCGCGCCTGCGGCTCCTGCCGATCCCCGCACTCAACCCGCAGCATGAAGGCGTGCGCCGGGTGATGACGCTGATGATTCCGGCGCTGTTCGGCGTCTCGGTCAGTCAGATCAATCTGTTGCTGGATACCTTCATCGCGTCGCTGCTGGTGTCCGGCAGCGTGTCGTGGCTGTATTTCTCGGACCGCCTGGTGGAACTGCCGCTCGGTATTTTCGGCATCGCCATCGCCACGGTAGTGCTGCCAAGTCTGTCCCGCAAACACGCCGACAAGTCCCTCACTGAATTCGCCGCCATGCTCGACTGGGCCTTCCGCATGGTGCTGCTCATCGCCATTCCGGCCAGTCTTGCGCTGATCCTGCTGGCGCAGCCGCTGATCATCACGTTGTTCCAGGGGCAGAATTTCGATGTCAACGACGTTACCAAGGTCACCAGCAGCCTGCAGGCCTACACGCTGGGGCTGGTGGCCTTCATGTCCATCAAGATTTTTGCGCCGGGCTACTACTCCCGGCAGGACACCGGCACGCCGGTACGTATCGGCATCATCGCCCTGGTGGCCAACATGGTCATGAACATCCTGCTGGTGTTCGTGCTGGACTTTGCGCACACAGGCCTGGCGCTGGCCACCTCGCTGGCCGCCATTCTCAACGCCACCTTGCTGCTGCTTGGACTGATGCGTCAGAAGGTATTTCAGTTCCAGCCGGGCTGGCCTCTGTTCCTGCTGCGCATGGCCATTGCCAATGTGCTGATGTGCGCCTTTCTGTATCTGGTAGCAGGTGACTGGCGCGCATGGCTGGACTGGCCGCTGTGGACACGGATTGGTTGGATGTGTGTGCTGACGTTCGGGGGGCTGGCTATTTACACGTTGAGTCTTTACGTGTCGGGCGTGCGCCTGCGGCATTTTCAGGGGCAGTCGTAGGAAGTTCGCGCGTGGGGTGGCGGAGCGGAAGTCGGAACATGGTGATACAGAAAAACCGCTGTACGTTTTTTTGAACGCTGTGGCACGCTTCCCGCGTCAAAAAAGGATTCATTGTGACCGGCGTTCGCTGGCACAGGACTTGAAGTCGCGTGCCCGGAGTGCAGATGGCGATCGTTGCGCGCCTGGACGGCGCGCACCGAGCCCCCAGGGATGGGTTTACGGCGTATCGACATCTGCACTCCGGGCAGGCACGCTTGATAATTGCTAGTGAATTGGAAAACACCACAATGGAACAACGCGAAAACGACAATCTGCACATCGTCCTGCAGGAAGAACTGCCCAGCCCCCGCGCGCTCAAGGAAGCGTTGTCCATCACCGGCGCCGCGCTCGAGACAGTGCTCGCAGGACATCAGGGCGTGAAGGGCATTCTGGATCACACAGACCATAGACTGATGGTCGTGGTCGGCCCGTGTTCCATCCACAATGTGGACGAGGCCATGGACTATGCGCGACTTCTGAAGCCCCTGGCCGACGAGCTCGATGACACGCTGATGATCGTCATGCGCGTGTACTTCGAAAAGCCCCGCACGACAGTGGGTTGGGAAGGTCTGATCTATGATCCGCACCTGGATGGCACACATCGCATCGAGCATGGACTGCGCATTGGCCGGCAGCTGATGCTCGACATCAATGCCCTCGGCCTGCCCATCGCCATCGAGGCGCTCGATCTCATAACGCCGCAATATCTTCAGGACCTCGTTTCCTGGACCGCTGTCGGCGCGCGTACCACGGAATCGCCGACACACCGCAAACTCTCCAGCGGCATCTCTTCGGCAGTGGGCTTCAAGAACAATGTGGATGGCAGCCTGACGGTGGCGGTGAATGCCATCCGCTCGGCCTCGTCTGCCAATTCCTTCATCAGCGTGACAGATGAAGGCAAGGTGGCAGCGTTCCGAACCGCCGGGAATCCCCATTGCCACGTGATTCTGCGCGGTGGCAAGGAGCCCAACTACGCACCTGAGTTTGTCGCGCGCTGCGAGGAAGATCTGCGCAAGGCGTTCCTGCCCGAGAACATCATGATCGACTGCAGCCACGGCAATTCGCAGAAGAATCACCAGAAGCAACTGGATGTTCTGGAGAGCGTCACGCAGCAGATCGAGCAGGGCAACAGATCGATCATTGGCGTGATGATCGAGAGCAATCTGTGTGAAGGCAACCAGCCGATTCCGGATGATCTGGAGGAAATTCGTTACGGAATTTCGGTGACGGATGCCTGTATCAATTGGGAGACTACGGAGACGGCGCTGCGGGACCTCGCCAGGCGGCTGCGCGGCGTGCTGCGGGGGCGTTGACCGCACTTCGCATTGACGTGACGCCGGGGGGCGGCGAGTTTCGGGACACGCCGTGAACCCATCCATGGGGGCTCGGCTGCCGCCGTCCT
>CAMCRC010000126.1 GCA_945877175.1 Klebsiella pneumoniae
CATTGCTGTCCAGAATCAGCGGGGTCCAGCCCTGTGCTGCCGCCGCGTCGCCCGTCTCCAAGAACTGCCGCGTGTTCAGCCAGCCGACCACGGCGCCGCCACCGCTGGTCCACAGCGTGTTGTCGGCGTCTTCAGCAAACATCAGGTGATGGGTGCCAAAGCAGGTGTTGATCGGTGTATAGATTTCCGTGGCCGGGTCATACACGCCCAGATGGCGGCCGGAGCGGCCCACCGGGAACATGTGCGCCGAAGGGTGGTCGGAGCCCTCGCCACAGAAGGCTGGCACATTGGCCGGATCGCGGGCGCGGGAGGTAATCCACACGCGGCCGTCCTGATCCATCATCGGGTTGTGCACGGTGGTGGAGGTGTCCCAGATCGGCTCTTCGCCCCAGTAGGCTGACGGCCCCATGGGCGGCACCACCGGCGGATTGTAATTGGGGTCTTCCGGAAACACCGGCACCTGATAGGTGGCATTGGCCAGCGGGTCGAGCACCGGCAGATAGTCGGCGGATTCTTCCAGCGCGCCATACAGACGGCCCCAGGCATTCACTGTCGGGTCGCGCCGGTCCGTGGACACCAGATCGTGCAGATAGGCCTTGGGGTCGGCCCAGTCCCACTGCGTGATGACCACGTTGCGCTCCAGCCCGTGGGGACGTTCCGGCACCGGTGGCAGCTCGCCCCCCGCGATGCGGTCGGTCCAGTCGGCGTACATCTGCAGGGTGCGCTTGTCGCCCATGCCCGCCAGCGTGTTGGTCATGAAGGCCCCCGCCTGGCCGGAGCGCACGCGCTGGTTCCAGGCTTCGAAGGAATTCTCGGCAGACGCGAACAGATCGGGAATGGTGCGCGTGGCCTCGGTGCCCATCTGGTGACACACCACGCAGCCGCCATTGCTGATGCGGCGGATGAAGTCGTCCTGATGCACCACGCCCTCGGCGATGCCGTTGCCGTCCTGCCCCGTGCCCGGGAACTCGTCGGCCGTGGGCACTTCCAGCAGCGAATACCAATAGCCCGCCGGATAGAACTGCGCTGCCGCACGCGCATCGGGTGCCGGCGTGGCCCGCAGGTCCAGCGACACGCCAGGCTTGGTGCTGCGCCGTGGCGAATCCACCAGACCATAGCCGCGCACCCACACGTCATATGTGCCCAGCGGCAGGTCGGGAATCAGGAACAGGCCGTCCTCGTCGGTGACCACCGTTTTGGAATACAGCGTCGGCAAATCCCGCGTCTCGGCAATCACCCACACGCCCGCCTCGGGGCCGTTGGGGCCGTAGACACTGCCGGCAATATCGTCGTCGTCCACTGTGGGCAGCGCCGGGGTGGGTGCCGCCGTGGTCGCTGTGGACGCGGGCGTGGCATCGCCGCCGCAGCCGGCCAGGGCCAGCAGGGTGAGCATGGAAATCGCGAGGGGCAGAGGGCGCTTGGTGATCATGGTGTCCTCGTCTTTCTGATTGTTATTGGCAAGCACGGGGTCAGGCGGGCGCAAAGGGAGCAGGGGGCAAGGCGACTGTACCCCAACGGCGCGGGGGTTGGTAGGTGGGTGCAGAGTGGCGGGGGCTGACTGTTGTCACTTGGCGGGTTTCGAGAACGGCGACTACGCTTGAGGTGAACCGATTGCCGATACGGAGAAAACGCCATGCCCGTTCATTTATTCACCTTGCACGTCACACTTCCAGACCAAGCCGTTGACGTCGATGCGCTCATTGAAAGTCTCTATGAGGCGGGCTTCGACGATGCAATGATTGGTTCCGGGCAACCCGGACGACTGGCGCTGGATTTCTCTCGCGAAGCCGAGTCAGCAGATCAGGCCATGGACACTGCCATCAGGGATGTACAGAGGGTGTTGCCGGGGGCAGTGCTGGAGTTAAGCGAGTCGGACTATGTTTTACAGAACCCAAGTCTGGCAGCGCAAATCCGAGAGTCGCAGAAAACTCATGCAGAAGGCAGCGGCTACAAGCCAACAAAAGAGCAACTTGAGGATATCTATGGCGATTGAAGCTACCCCTTGATCACCGCCATCGTGATCCGCGACACACACGTCAGCTTGCCCTGCTCATTGACGATGCGGATCTCCCACACCTGCGTGGTGCTCCCGATGTGCAGCGCCCGCGCCGTGCCCGTCACCCAGCCCGACGCCACCGGCCGCACGTGATTGGCATTGATCTCCAGCCCCACCGCCCGCTCGTTCTCGCCCCGCACACAATGACTGGCTGCAATGCTGCCCAGCGTCTCGGCCAGCAGCACCGACGCGCCACCATGCAGAATGCCCCAGGGCTGCGCGGTGCGGGAATCCACCGGCATGCGCCCGCAAAGATAGTCGTCGCCGATCTCGGTGTACTCAATACCCAGGCTGGCCGCGGCAGTGTTGCTGTTGAAGGCGGTGATCTCGTCGAGCGTGAACGGGCGGGTCCAGATGGGCATGGGGGGCTCCGGGGGTTGGGTGATTGGGTAGCTGGGGGCATTGTGCCAGAGGGGGTGGCGAGTGTCGCGGGGGTGGCGAAATCTGGATTCCTGGCTATGTTCGAAGAGTTTGAGTTTGCTAAATCGCAGCGACAACGAATTGGCATATGAAAGACTGGGTGTCATCTCAAGAACTGAGCTGACAAAGGAATGAACAGAGGTTTCTCTCAGCATTGGCATTCCACTAATGCAGGAGTACTCTCGCCAACGGAAGGCAGGAACAAAAATTGAACAAATTACAAAGGGATTCGAGTTGGATGTTTGAAAGACTGACGGATGTTTTCTCTGCAGCAGCCACCAAGTATTTGACAGCTGTTGACGCAGAGCCCTCAAAGTCCAATCAGCATGAGATTGGCGGTTTGCCCCGCGCGGGGATCGGTGAGGTTCTCGGATTTCCGGCTAACGGAATTAAGGACTATATTCCTGCGACTATGGTCTTCATCAACGAATGGCAAGCCCCCGATATTCTAGACACCTGACAGCTTCATAAAGTACTGCTCTTCGAACTTCGCTGGCGGCAAGCCGTTGTTGTTGCCATGTCGACGCACCGGGTTGTAGAAAAGCTCGATGTAGTTGAACACATCTGCCCGGGCTTC